>JBDIAR010000001.1:0-73804 GCA_039812545.1 Dermatophilaceae bacterium
GCTGGCCCGGATCGGCGACGCCGTCGCCCGTCGGGCCGGAACCGTCGTCATCCCGGCAGCAACGGGCTGACGACAGCAAGGCACCGGCATACCGACACCGACATCGACACCGACATCGACACAGTCAGCAGCACAGACCCACGCCACATAGTTCGAGCTCAACGAGAAAGAGGAGATCATGGCCGACCCCATCGAGGTCCGTAAGGTACCGCTCAACTCCGTTTCCGACGCCTCCGGCCTGGACGACCTCATCACCAGTGGGGTCATGGAAGCCGACCGGGTCATCGCCGTCATCGGCAAGACCGAGGGCAACGGCGGCGTCAACGACTACACCCGGATCATCGCCGACCACGCGTTCCGCGACGTGCTGCGCAAGCACGGCGTCGACGAGGAGCAGGTCAAGGGCGTGCCGATCGTCTGGTCCGGTGGCACCGACGGCGTCATCAGCCCGCACGCGACCATCTTCGCCACGATCGACCCGGCCAAGGCCGAGAAGACCGACGAGCCGCGCCTGACCGTCGGCTTCGCGATGAGCGACCACCTTCTGCCGGAGGAGATCGGCTACATGCCGATGGTCGACAAGGTCGCCGCCGCCGTGAAGGTCGCCATGGAGCGCGCCGGCATCACCGACCCCAAGGACGTGCACTATGTCCAGACCAAGACGCCGCTGCTGACGATCCACACCATTCGCGACGCGCACGAGCGCGGCAAGGAGGTCTGGACCGAGCACACCCACGAGTCCATGGACCTGTCCAACGGCGTGACCGGTCTGGGTATCGCGAAGGCCCTCGGCGAGGTCGGCGAGTTCGGCGACAAGGACATCATGAAGCGGCGCGACCTGTACTCTTCGGTCGCCTCGTGCTCCTCCGGCGTCGAGCTCGACCAGGCCCAGGTCGTCGTCGTCGGCAACGCCCGCGGCATCGGCGGTCGCTACCGCATCGGCCACTCGGTGATGAACCACGCCCTGGACGCCGACGGCATCTGGGCGGCCATCAAGGACGCCGGCCTCGAACTGCCGGAGCGCGCCCACCGCGACGACATCAAGGGGCGCCTGGTCAACGTGTTCCTCAAGTGCGAGGCCAGCCAGGACGGCAAGGTCCTCGGGCGGCGCAACGCCATGCTCGACGACTCCGACGTGCACTGGCACCGCCAGATCAAGTCCTGCGTCGGCGGCGTCACCGCGTCGGTGACCGGCGACCCGGCGGTGTTCGTCTCGGTCTCCGCAGCCCACCAGGGCCCCGAGGGCGGCGGCCCGGTTGCGGCCATCGTCGATCTCGGCGAGGGCGAGCCCACCGGATATCGATTCGGCTGAGTTCGGCGGTTCTCGAATGCCGTGTGGCGACCCGGCCCGTACTGTGGGGGCCGGGTCGCCACGGCCCCGAAGAGTCCTTGGGGACTTGTGCAGTTCCGCTAACTACATAGCGCCATTGTTGGCAGATTATGCCGGAATAACCGTCCGGTGGGCATGACAATCTTCACATCGATGGCGTCAATGGCCGAGGGAGACTCGGCTCGGGACGAACGGTCGATCGTGGGGATCGACCCGCATCCGCCAGCAATGTCGCTCGGATGCCTCCAGGGCCGGGATGCGCCGTCGGTCATGGCACCAGCAGGAACCCCCACGAGTGGGGTCCCTTCCGCTTACGAATCGAGGTGTCCTACACATGGCACGATCCCAGCTGTGGACCGTCCACGGCGACGGCCGCAATCTCGGGGCCAATGACGTCGTCGCCCCCGACGAACGCCTGGCCTGGCCCCGCACCATCGGCATCGGGATGCAGCACATCATCGCGATGTTCGGCGCGACCTTCCTGGTCCCGATCCTGACCGGGTTCCCGCCCACGACGACCATCTTCTTCTCCGGCGTCGGGACGATCGTCTTCATCTTGATGACCCGTGGCCGCGGCGAGCGGCTCGGTCTGCCGAGCTACACCGGCTCCAGCTTCGCCTTCATCTCCCCGGTCATCGCGGCCAAGGCCAACGGCGGCATCGGTGCCGCGCTCTGCGGCATCGTCGCCACCGGCGCCGTGCTGTTGGCGATCGGCTTCATCGTCGACCGATTCGGTTCGCACTGGATCAACGTCCTCATGCCGCCGGCGGTCACCGGAGCCATCGTCGCCCTCATCGGGTTGAACCTCGCCCCCGTGGCCGTGGGCAACTTCCAGAAGCAGGGACTGACGGCCTTCATCACGATGACCGCGATCGTCATCTTCAGCGTCGCGCTGCCGGGCTTCCTCGGCCGGATTTCGGTGCTGCTCGGGGTCATCGTCGGCTATCTCGTCGCCGTCCCGCAGGGGCAGCTCGACCTGGCCACCGCCTGGGACAATGCCGCCTGGCTCGGTTTCCCCGAGTTCCACGCCCCCTCGTGGAACCTGCGCGCGATCTTCTTGATCGTCCCGGTCGTGCTCGTCCTCATCGCCGAGAACACCGGACACGTCAAGGCGGTCGGCTCGATGACCGGTCGCAACATGGATGCCTCGCTCGGCCGGGCCTACATGGGCGACGGTGCGGCAACGATGATCGCCGGCATCGGCGGTGGCTCGGGCACGACGACGTACGCCGAGAACATCGGCGTCATGGCGGCTACCCGGGTCTACTCGACGGCGGCCTACCTGGCAGCCGGTGGGTTCGCGATCTGCCTGGCGATGATCCCGAAGTTCGGGGCGCTCATCCTCAGCATCCCGATCGGCGTCCTGGGTGGTGCGACCATCGTCCTCTACGGTCTGATCGCCGTCCTCGGCGGCCGGATCTGGGTCGAGGGCAAGGTCGACTTCAAGAACCCCGTCAACCTCTTCCCCGCCGCGGTCGGCCTCATCATCGGCGCCGCCGACATGAAGTGGGCCTTCGGCGACTTCGAGTTCAACGGCATCGCGCTCGGGTCGTTCGGCTGCATCATCGCCTACCACCTGATGAACTTCTTTGCCAAGCACGGGCCGACCAAGGGCGAGCTGTACCTGCCTCCGCCGGAGAAGCCCGCCGACTTCGCCATGCGCCGCACCGGCTGACCGGATCGGCTCCCCGGCGCGCCGCCGGGGAGCCGACCCGCACCCGCATACCCTCCCCCTCCCGCCCACCTCCCCCAAGGAGACGCCCATGGCGGCCATCGTCGCCCAGAACTTCGATTATCGCGCCCCCGCCACGATGTCCGAGCTCGTCCAGATCCTCGCCGACACCGAGGGTGCCCGCGTGCT
Organism: Dermatophilaceae bacterium; assembly: GCA_039812545.1. Lineage (GTDB taxonomy): Bacteria > Actinomycetota > Actinomycetes > Actinomycetales > Dermatophilaceae > JBDIAR01. The sequence continues at coordinate 3,192 of JBDIAR010000001.1, forward strand.
GGCGGGCGGCACGGATCTGCTCGTCGAGCTGCGCAACGGCCTGTCCCGGCCCCGCCTTCTCGTCGACCTGAAACGGATCCCGGGCGTCAGCGAGATCCGGTGGTCGAGCGAGGAGGGCCTGCACATCGGCCCGGGGGTCACCATCAACGAGCTGCTGCGCAGCCCCGAGGTCGCCGAGCACTACCCGCTGCTGGCCGCCTGTGGGCACGACTTGGCCTCCCACCAGATCCGCAACCGGGCGACGGTCGTCGGCAATATCGTCAACGCCTCCCCGTGCGCCGACATGGCTCCGGGCCTGCTCTGCCTGCAGGGCAGCGCGGTCGTCACCTCGGTGCGCGGCGAGCGCACCGTGCCGTTGCGCGAGTTCTTCACCGGGGTCAAGCGCACCGTGCTCGCCAAAGACGAGGTCCTCTCGCGGCTGGTCGTGCCGGTCGAGTTCGCCGGCGGGCGTGGGGGTTACCGCAAGCTCAAGCGCATCCAGGGCCACGACCTCGGCATCGTCGGCGTCGCGATGTGGAAGAAGGACGGGGAGTTGCGGATGGGGATCAGCTCGGCCGCTCCCACGCCCCTCGTCGTGACGGGGCTGCGTGAGGACGACGCGGCCGACCACATCGTCGAGGCGGCCCGCGCCGCCATCAGCCCGATCAGCGACGTCCGCTGCACGGCCGACTACCGCACCCACATGGTGCAGGTCTATGCCCGTCGACTCCTGGAGGAGGTGGCCTGATGCGAGTGACCGTGACAATCAACGGCGAGGTGTACGAACGCGACACCCCGGGGCATCGGACCCTGCTGGAATTTCTGCGCAACGACACCGGCCTGACCGGCACGAAGGAGGGCTGCGCGGCCGGCGAGTGCGGCGCGTGCACCGTCATCTTCAACGGGCAGGCCGTCAACGCCTGCATGGTCCTGGCCGCCGAGATCGACGGCGCCCGGATCGAGACCATCGAGGGTGAGGCCACCGGCGGTGACCTGTCGGACCTACAGCGCGCCTTCGTCCGCGGTCAGTCGATCCAGTGCGGGTTCTGCACGCCGGGGATGGTCATGTCGATCCGGGATCTGTTGCGGGAGAACCCCACTCCCGACGTCGACGAGATCAAGGAACGCATCGAGGGCAACTTCTGCCGGTGCACGGGCTACCAGCAGATCATCGAGGCGGTCCTCGACGTGACCGGCCAGTTGACCGACGCCAACCGGGGGGAGCTCCGCCATGTCTGACCTGCTCACGCCCGACGTGCGCGCCGACTCCGGCGACTCCCACGACGACTCCCGCGGCGGCCAGCAGCTGCCGCGCGAGACCTCCCCGCAACTGTCCAACGAACCCGGCACGTCCTCGGAGAAGGGCGAGATCGACGAGGTGGTCACCGAGGCCGCCGGCACCGACCGGGTCGCCACGCCGCCGGCCAGTTACATCGGCGCCGACGTCCCGCGCGTCGAAGCCGTCGACAAGGTGACCGGCCGCGCCGTGTATGCCAGTGACCTCATCGTGCCCGGCATGCTCTACGCCAAGGTCAAGGAGAGCCCGCATGCCCGGGCCCGGATCGTCTCCATCGACACGAGTAAGGCGGAGGCGCTCGCGGGCGTCCGCGCCGTCCTCGTCGGCGAGGAGTTGAACTACAAGCTCGGCCTCTACGTCGTCGACAAGGACATCCTCGCCAAGAACGAGGTCCGCCACTACGGCGAGGCCGTCGCCGCGGTCGCCGCGGACACTCTCGAAATCGCCTCCGCCGCAGTCGAACTCATCGAGGTCGAATACGAGGTCCAAAAGCCCATCCTCAACCAGGTCGACGCCCTGGCGGACGACGCCCCGCTCGTGCACCCCGACCTCGGGGAGTACTCCTACGTCGAGGCGGCCTTCAGCCCCCAGCCCGGCACCAACGTCCCGAACCTCACCCGGATGCGCAAGGGCGACGTCGAGCGCGGCTTCGAGGAGTCCGAGTTCGTCATCGAGCGGGAGTACACCAACCCCTCGGTCCAGCACGTCCCCATGGAGACCCACGTCGCCATCGTCGAGTGGCGGCCCGGCGATGACGTGACCATCTGGTCGAGCGCGCAGTCGCCGTTCACCGTGCGCAACCTGTTCTGCATCGCCTTCGGCCTGCCGCTGTCGAAGGTGCGCGTCATCATCCCGCATGTCGGCGGCGGCTTCGGCGGCAAGGCCGGCATCCATCTGGAACCCCTGCTCGCCTGCCTCTCCCGCAAGGCCGGCGGCCGGCCGGTGAAGTTCCAGGCCACCCGCGAAGAAGAGTTCAGCCTGCTGCCGTGCCGGTCGGCGTTGACCTACCGGATCAAGACCGGGGTCAGCGCCGAGGGCAAGATCCTCGCCCAGCAGATGACGATGTTCTGGGACGCCGGTGCGTATGCCGATTACGCCGTCAACGTCACGCGCGCCTCGTCCTACTCGGGCGGGGGTCCCTACTACCTGCCCAATGCCTGGCTGGACGCGTACACGATCTACACGAACAAGCCGTACGGCACGGCATACCGGGGGTTCGGGCATGTCGAGTTCTTCTGGGGACTCGAGCGCCACATGGAACTCGTCGCCGAGGCCATCGACATGGACCCGCTCGAGTTCCGCCGCAAGAACATCCTGCGCCCGGGCGACACGACCATGACCGGTGAGGTCATCACCGAGAACACCGGAAACCCGTTGCGCTGCCTCGAGGCCGCGGCGGAGATGATCGGGTACGGCGCGCTCACCGACGAGGAACGGGCATACGAGGAGCAGACCGGACGCAAGGTCGGCAAGGGGGTCGCAACCTTGCACAAGGCGCCGGCCATGCCCTCGTTCACGGGCACGGCCGCGGTCTTGCGGATGAACTCCGACGGGACCGTCGTGCTCAACTTCTCGCTCACCGAGATCGGCCAGGGGTCGGCGACCGTCATGGGGCAGATCGTGGCCGAGCGGCTTCGGATCCCCTTCGACTTCGTCAAGGTGGCGGTCGAGAAGGACACCGATCACGATCCCTACGACTGGCAGACGGTTGCCTCCAAGGGCACGATCTTGTCGGGCAACGCGGTGATCCTCGCGTGCGACGACCTGTTGCACAAGGCATACCAGGATGCGGCCCAGGTGCTGCGGGCGTCGACCTACGACCTCGACCACCGCGACGGGGCCATCTTCGTCAAGCACCACCCGAGTCACCGGGTGACCTTCGCGGAGCTGGCGATCGGGTATGCCTTCCCGAACGGCAATGCCATCGGCGGACCGCTCGTGGGCGTGGGTCGGTATGTCGCGCAGGGCCTGAGCAATATCGACAAGGAGACGGGCCAGGGCAACCCGGCGCTCGACTGGACCTACGGCGCGCACGGTGTCGTCGTCGGGGTGGATCCCGACTCCGGCGAGTTCGACGTGCTGAAGATCAGTTCGGTCTACGACGTCGGCAAGACCCTGAACGCGGGCATGGTCCGGGGTCAGTGCATCGGCGGCATGGTGCAGGGCCTCGGGACGGCGCTGTGCGAGGGGTACATCTTCGACGACAAGGGGCGGCTGCTCAATCCGTCGTTCACCGACAACAAGATCCCGACGGCCAAGGATCTGCCGTTGGTCATCGAGACCGCGGTGGTCGAGACCGAGCAGCTCGACGGGCCGTATGGCGCCCGCGGCGTCGGCGAGCACCCGATGATCTCGGTGGCGCCGGCCATCGGCAACGCCATCGGTGCGGCCACCGGCGCGCAACTGCTGAACATGCCGATCCGTGCCGAGGACGTCTGGCGGGCGATGCGCGATTTGGAACCCATCGACAACTGGATCACCAAATCGCCGGCGGGCCACTGCCGGTCGGCGCGGGTCATCGGTTCGCCGCGGGTGGCCGAAGGCACCTGAGGCGCTCCGCCCAGGGCGGCTGAGTCTGACCCGCCGAGGCCCTGTTTCTTCGGGTCGGAGGTAATCGGGTTGGAGGTAATAGCGGACGCTACGAGCGTCCGCTATTACCTCCACTCGCGGGGGTAGCGCGCGGAACGGCCGTCTTGCGGGCGGCGCGTTTGGTCGTGGTGCCGTGACTGGCCGACCTGCGGCCGGTCGCCGGGGTGCCGCTGGTGGCGGGGTCGGGCTCGGGCGTGCCGCCGGACTGAGCAGCCAGCGCAGTCGGGTCGACGTCGGGACCGGCCTGCGGCCCGCCGTCCTTGCCGGCCTTCCCCGTGTCGCCCTTCGTGTTTCCCTCGCCCTTGTCTGGCTTGGCCGGCTTGGCGTCCCCGTCCTTGGCTTCCTTGCCCTTGCCCTTGCCCTTGGTCTTGCTCTTGTCGGTGTCGTTGTGGTCGAGCAGGGTGTCGGCGTAGTCCGGGACATAGCGCTGCGAATTGCGCGGCGGCCGCAGGTAGTCCCTCGCCTCCGGCCGGGTCGGGATCTCGACCGTCGGCGGTTGCAGATGCAGATAGGGCACCGAGTCGAGCAGATGCCGGATCACATTGATCCGCGAGCGCTTCTTGTCCTCGCTCTCCACGACGAACCACGGCGAACTCGGCAGATCGGTGTGCGCGAACATCCGGTCCTTGGCCCGCGAGTAGTCCTCCCAGCGGGTGATCGACTCGACGTCCATGGGGGAGAGCTTCCACCGGCGCATCGGGTCGTCCCGCCGGGACCGGAATCGGCGCTCCTGCTCGACGTCGGAGACCGAGAACCAGTACTTGCGCAACATGATTCCGTCGTCGATGAGCATCTGTTCGAACACCGGCACCTGGCGCAGGAAGCGCTCGTACTCCACGTCGGTGCAAAAGCCCATCACGCGTTCGACTCCGGCGCGGTTGTACCAGGAGCGGTCGAAGACGACGATCTCCCCGGCCGCCGGGAGGTGTTCGACGTAGCGCTGGAAGTACCACTGCGTCTTCTGCCGGTCGCTCGGAGAGGGCAGCGCCGCGATCCGGACCCATCGCGGATTGAGGTACTCGGTCATCCGCTTGATCGCCGAACCCTTCCCCGCGGCGTCGCGTCCCTCGCAGATGACGACCAGTCGATTGCCGGTCTGCTGGACCCACGCCTGCATGGTGACCAATTCGGCCTGCAGGTGCGCCAATTCGGCTTCGTACCGCTCTTTGGGCAGCTTGCGCATTCTGATTCGGTCGGCCTCGGTGCCTTCTGGTCCGGTCATGGCCGACATTCTCTGCCCTGGAGACCCCGTGCGTCACCCCCCGGCCCACTGCTCGACCGATCGGAATCGGCCGCCCGAGCGGGCTGGGTCAGAGTTCGTCGGTCGGTTCGTGTTGTTCGGGATCCGGGACGTGACTAAGGGGCGGTATGCCGTGCGCTTGCTCCCAGCGCCGGTGCGCGACCCACAGCGCGATCGCCACGATCGTGAATCCCAGCGCACACCAAGCCAATCGGTGCGGGTCTTGGGTGACGATCGGTGAGATCGCCCCGGCGATCAGCGCGTTGAGGAGCAGCGCGGTCACGGACTGCATCGAGGCCGCCGCCCCCCGCGCCGCCGGGAACATGTCGAGCAGCGCGATGCTGATCACCGGGAAGGCCAGCGAGACACCGAATGCGCCGATCGACGGACCCGTGACGGCCCATGGCAGGACCGCTCCGCCGACGAGCATCGCCTGGGTGACGTTGACGATGCCGCCGACCAGGCATACCGACAACCCGATCGAGGCCATCCGGGTCGCAGCCATCCGGTCGGCCAGCCGCCCCGCCGTCCACGACCCGAGCGACATACAGCCCACCACGGGGACGAAGAGCACCCAGAAGTCGCGTTCGCCGAGCCCGAGGATGCCGGTGACGAAGACCGGGGCCGAGGAGATGTACAGGAACAGCGCCGCGAAGTTCGCCGCAGCCGCCGCCGAAAGCCGTTGGAAGGGAACGTTCTTGCCGACCCGCCAGATCCCGGCCACGACCGACCGGACCCGAAGTGGCGTGCGGCGGTGCGCGGGTTGGGTTTCTGGGAGGAAGGCGGCCGTCAGTGCGCTGAGCCCTGCACCGTATGCCGCGAGGAACCAGAAGACGATCGGCCATGGGCCGAGCAGCAACAGCCAGCCGCCCACGATCGGGGCGATGGCCGGTGCGATGCCGAAGATGAGCATCACCTGGGACATCAGTCGTTGGGCGGCCGCACCTTCGAACAGGTCCCGCACGACGGCTCGCCCTACGATCATGCTCGCTCCGGCGCACACCCCCTGGGCGCCGCGCAGGATCAGCAACCAGGTCAGCGACGGGGAGAGCGCGCAGCCGGCGGAGGCGATGGCATACGCGGCGGTCCCGACGATGACGACGGGTCGCCGCCCCACGGCATCGGAAATCGGTCCGTGCAGAACGCTCATCGCGGCGAAGGCGATCAGGTAGACGGACACGAGTTGCTGCAACTCCACCGGGCCGGCCGGGAGCGCGCGCCCCATCGACTCGAAGGCCGGGAACATCGTGTCGATCGAGAACGGCCCGAGCATCGACATCGTCGCCAACAGCACCGTGATACCCAGACCGGCCCGCCCGGTGGCGGCGGGCTCGGGACCGGTCGGGCTGTTCGCGGCGGACGTCACGACGACCGATGATCCCCGGTCCGCGAGAGGGGGGCCAGCGCGGATCGCGGGTTGGTCGCCCCCAGGCCCGCGCCGGCCCGGATCAGAGCGAGATACCGTATGCCGGTGCTGCTGCCCGCTGCGACGCCGCGACTGCGGTTCCGCGAGATGATGCAGGCGGATCTGGACGAGGTGACCGCGTTGCTGTCGGCGCCCGATCCGGCCCGTCCGCATCGACGCACGCGCACCCGGGCCGACGCCGAGCGCTGGATCGCGTGGACCGTGCAGAACTACGCGACCCACGGATTCGGGCTGTGGGTCATCGAGACCCACGACGGTGTGTTCATCGGCGACTGCGGGCTGACCGTCCAGACGGTCGAGGGCGAGGACACGATCGAGGTCGGGTACCACGTCCATCTGGCGTACCGGCGGCGCGGGTTGGCCGGCGAGGCGGCGGGCTCGGTCCGGGACCTGGCTCGGGCCATGGGGGTGCGCGACCTGGTCGCGATCATCCGCCCCGACAACCTGCCCTCGCAGCGGGTCGCGGCGAAGGTCGGGCTGCACCCGATCCGTCGGGTGGTCAAGAACGGCGCCGACGCCCTGGTGTTCGCCGCGACGCTGAACCCGCCGTCGGACGTGGAACCATGACGGTCATGGACCGCCCCAGGATCGCCGTCGTCGGAACCGGCGGCACGATCGCCGGCTCGGCCGCGGCCACCCACGACAAGGCCTACCTGGCGGGAGTCGCCCGTGTCGGCGAGCTCCTCGCCGCCGTCCCGGCCCTCGAGGGGATCGCCGACCTGTCCGCCCTCGACCTGGTCAACCTCGATTCGGTCGACCTCACATCGGCCGATCGGCTGCGGATCGCGCACACCGTCGCGGGCCTGCTCGATCCGGACCCGGCCGAAGGACGCCCGGTCGACGGGGTCGTCGTCACGCACGGCACCGACACCCTGGAGGAGACTGCGGTCCTGCTTCACCTGGGGATCCGGTCGGCGGCCCCCGTCGTGCTCGTGGGGGCGATGCGACCGGCCGACGCCCCGGGCGCCGACGGTCCGGCCAATCTGCTCGACGCCGTCGTCGTCGCCGCCGATCCGACGAGCCGCGGCCGAGGTCCAGTCGTGGTGATGGACGGTCAGATCCTGGCGGCGCGCGACGTGGCGAAGCAGGCGAGCGACGGTGGCTACCGGTTCGGCTCGCCGGCCGGCGCCCTCGGGGTGGTCAGCGGCGGGCGGGTCCACTGGCGCCGCGACCTCACGGCCCCCCATGCGCAGCACGCCCTGGTTGACGTGCGTGGCATCGACGCGCTGCCTCGAGTCGAGGCGTTCCTCGCCCATCCGGATCTGACGCCGGAGCTCTTCGAGGCGTATACGGTGGCCGCCGGTGCCGCGAGAACGCGCGGGTTGGTGCTCGTCGGACCGGGGTCGGCGGGTATGCCGGGCCGGCTGCGCGAGAGCGTGCGAGCCGCGGTGGCGCGCGGCCTGGTCGTCGTGCGCGCGTCGCGGGTGACCGGTGGTGCCGCGCGGGCGAAGGGTTCGGTGGATGACGACGACTGGCATACGGTGGCGGCCGGAGACTTCGATGCCGCCAAGGCTCGCATGGTGCTCGCCGTCGCGCTCACCGAGGGGTCGGACCGGGTGCGCGTGCAAGAATTCTTCGACCGGGCGTAGATGGCGAATAAAAGTTGCAAATCCAGCAAAACGGACAGAAGGGCGGAAAGGTCGGGCCATCTTCATGATTTCTTCATAATGCCTTGACCGAACCCGTTGAGTATGCGGGCCAGGATGGAGGGCAGACGGAGTTCCCCCGCTTCGTCAGACACGAAGAGGTTTGATCCGCAGGCCGCCCGCTCCCCCAACGGGCAGAGCCGCGAAGTCCTCGGACGGCCGTGCGCTTTCCCCCAGCGCACGGCCGTCAGTCTTTTTCCGGCATACCGCTCCCTCGACCGACGCGCACGAGGTGAGCCGCCCGGCCAGTCCGGCCGATGTCCCTCCCCGGCGAGCCAACGGGCCGTAGGCTGTGCCTTGGTGAGTCCTGGCAGCGAGGACCCGCCATCCGCACGAACCCACGGGAATCCGCCGAGGAGGAACCCGCATGTCTGCTCGGGTCTTGGTCGTCGACGACGAAGCGCCGTTGCGCAATCTCGTCTCCTCCTACGTCGCCCGGGAGGGATACGAGGTGCGCGAGGCGGAGGACGGCGAGATGGCCCTCCAGGTCGCCCGCGAGTTCAAACCCGATCTGGTCGTCCTCGACCTGGGCTTGCCCAAGCTCGACGGACTAGAGGTATGCCGTCAGCTGCGGACCTTCTCGGACTGCTACATCGTCATGCTCACCGCCCGCAGCGACGAGGTGGACACCATCGTCGGGCTGTCCGTCGGCGCCGACGACTATGTGACCAAACCCTTCTCGCCGCGTGAGGTGCTCGCCCGGATCAAGGTCATGATGCGGCGCCCGCGGGCCGGGGGTCCGGCGGCGGCCGGTGTCGGCGGCGCGGCGGCCCAGGACGACCATCCCGAACCGCTGCGGTTCGGCGACCTCAGCGTCGACCTCGAATCGCGCGAGGCGCGCTTGGCGGGCGAGCTCATCGACCTGACCCGCACCGAGTTCGACCTGCTGGCCACGATGGCCGAGAAACCGCGGCGCGCCTTCTCCAGGCGCCAGCTCATCGACCAGGTGTGGGGGGACAACTGGGGCAGCGACGACCACCTCGTCGACGTCCACATCGTCCATCTGCGACGCAAGCTCGGTGACGACGCCTCGACCGGCCGGTTCGTGCGCACCGTTCGAGGCGTCGGCTACCGCATGGGTGACGGGAGCTGACCCTGCCCTCCCTACCCAAACGGTCGATCAGTCTGGTCCGAGCGGTCGACGTCAAGGCGGATTCGGCCATCGGGCCGCGGCTGGGCATTCAGGTCCTCATCGCCTTCCTCGGGGTCATCGCCGGTGCGGCCGTGGTCGCCGGCCTGCTCGGCTTCCTCGTCGGACCCAGCGTCTTCGAGGAGCACCTGAAGAAGGACGTCACCCTCACCCTCGACCAGCGCGCCCACATCCAGAACGCGCAGTTCATCGCCTCGATGGTGACCACGTTACTGTCGGTCACTTTGGCGTTCGCGATCGCCTCGCTCGCCAGCGTGCTGATCGCCCGGACATTCGCGGTCGCGGTCGCCAACCTCCAGGAGGCGGCCGCCCTGGTCCAGTCGGGCCGGTACGACTTCGCCGTGCAGGCCGTCGGGCTGGGTCCGGAGATCGAGGGTTTCGCCGACTCGTTCAACTCGATGGCCTCCCGACTCAACGCCGTCGAAGCCACCAGACGACGACTCCTCAGCGACCTGGCCCACGAGATCCGTACCCCCATCGCCACCTTGGACGGCTACCTCGAAGCCTTCGAGGACGGGATCGCCACGCCCGACCCGGACACCGTGGCGATGCTGCGCCAGCAGACCCGGCGGATGAGCCGGCTCGTCGCCGACATCTCCTCGATCTCACGCACCGAGGAGCACCAGCTCGCGCTGGAGATGCGCGACATGACCGTCGCCGAACTCGTCCACTCCTGCGCGGCCGCGGCCCGATCGCGGTACGAGTCGAAGGGCGTGGCGCTCACCGCGGAGGTGGCCGCCGGGCTCCCACTGATCCGGGTGGACCGCGAACGCATGGAGCAGGTCGTCGGCAATCTCCTGGACAACGCGCTGCGGCATACCGACTCCGGCGGCGCCGTCGACATGGTCGCGCGTCCCGGTGCCGACGACTGGGTCATCCTCCAGATCACCGACTCCGGCGAAGGCATCCCGCCCGAGCATCTGCCGCACATCTTCGAACGGTTCTACCGGGTCGACACGGCCCGCGACCGGCACGCCGGCGGGTCCGGCATCGGTCTGTCCATCGTGCGGGCCCTGGTGTCCGAGCATCGCGGCAATGTCACGGTCACCAGCGACGGGCTCGGACACGGCACCACGTTCACGATTTCCCTGCCGCCGTCGCGAGCCTGACGGCGCTATCTGGAAGGAGCCAGTCGTGGGCTTCCCCGACAACGTCCTGGCCGATGGTGAACGCGTCGAGAAGAGTCTCCACCCGCACTGGATGACGGTCTTCGGACCCATCCTGTTGGGCGCGGTGCTGCTCGTGGGGAGCCTGTGGGTCGTGGCCGCCACACCCGACGACGGCAAGGGCAACCTGATCCAGTGGATCGTCATCGTGCTCGCCGTGCTGCTCGCCATCCCCTTCGTCGTGGTGCCGCTGCTGGTGTGGCGGACCACCCATTACGTCATCACGAGCCACCGGGTGATGGTGCGCAAGGGCGTGCTGAACAAGATGGGCAAGGACATCACGCTGTCCAAGATCACCGACGTCTCGTTCCGGCAGAGCCTGTTCGACCGGATCATGAATGCCGGTTCGCTCAACATCGAGTCGGCCGGCGACTCCCCGGACGAGATGCTGCGGTTCATCCCGCGCTCCAACGAGATCCAGCAGTTGATCAACCGGCTGATCGACCAGGACGACCTGCGTCGCCGGGCGGTCGAGGAGCGGCTGATCCGTCGCGATGGGACTGTGGCCGGGACGCCGGGGGCCTCTCCCACCCCGCCGGCTGCCGCGCCACCGACTGCTCAGCCGCCGGTCGAACCGCCGCACGCCCCGCACGAACTCCCGCGCGACCACTGACCCGAGGGACCCGGCCGACTCCTACAGATACTGGCCGGTCGGACCGCCACCGCTTTGCGGACCCGGAATCACCTGACCACCCGGCCCGGGCACAGCGCCCGGCTGGAGGGCGTCCGGCATACGAGGCTGACCCGGTCCCTGCGGCAGGGCACGCATCTGTTGGAGTTGCTGCTGCGCCGCCATCTGCTGGGCGACCAACGCGGTCTGTATGCCGTGGAAGAGTCCTTCCAGCCACCCGACGAGTTGGGCCTGGGCGATCCGCAGTTCGGCGTCGCTGGGTGCGGTGTCGCTGAACGGCAGGGCGATCCGGTCGAGTTCGGCGACGAGCTCGGGGGCCAGGCCGTCCTTGAGTTCGTCAAGGGAACGCTTGTGGATCTCCGCCAGTCGAGCCCGGCCGGCATCGTCGAGCGGGGCGCCACGCACCTCCTCCAACAGTTGCTTGATCATCGTGCCGATCCGCATCACCTTGGCGGGTTCCTCGACGAGGTCCGCGGGGTTGGTGGGCCCGTTGTCCGCCCCCGCGGGCGCGTCCTGATCGACCGGCTTCGGGGGATGGGCGACGCCCATCCCGTCCGGGGTCACCACGACCACCCGGGCGTCGGAGTCCTCGGGAGCGGAGCGGACCGGCATACCGGGAATGGTCCGGTTGATCGGGTCATGGCTATGTGCCTGCTCATGGTCGGGCCCGTGGTCGGGCCCGTTGGCGCCGTCGGGGCGTTGTTCGCTCATGGAAGTTCCTCCGGTCGATCGGTCGTCGGTCAGCCGGCCATCGCGTCGAGTCCGGCGGCCAGCCGGGCCACCGTGCCGTCGACGTCGGCCCACTTGTCGAGCCCGAACAGTCCGACGCGGAAGGTCGAGAAGTCCGCCCCCTCGTCGCACATCAGCGGCACCCCCGCGGCGGCCTGGATGCCCACGTCGACGAACTTACGTCCGGTCTTCATCCCCGGGTCGTCGGTGTAACTCACCACCACCCCCGGCGCCTCGAAGCCCGGCGCGGCCACCGAGGCATACCCGCGGGCGGCGAGCAGCGCCCGGACCTTGCGGCCGAGGTCCATCTGCCGACTGCGGGCCTCCTTGAAGCCGAGGTTCCTGGTCTGGCCCATGACCTCGGCGTTGTGCGCCAGCGCATCGGTCGGCATCGTCGCGTGATAGGCGGCGGCGCCCCCGACATAACCCTCGGCGATGGTCAGCCACTTGAACAGGTCGAGCGCGAAGCTGCTGCTCGTGGTGCCCTCGATGGCCGCCCGGGCCCGCGGGCCGAACATCACGAACGCCCCGCACGGCGAACCGCTCCACCCCTTCTGGGGCGCGCTGATCAGCAGGTCGATGCCGAGGTCGGCCATGTCCACCCACATCGCGCCGGAGGCGATGCAGTCCAGGACGAATAATCCCCCGACCTCGTGGGTGGCATCGGCGACGGCCCGCAGGTAGTCGTCCGGCAGCAGGATGCCGCTGGCGGTTTCGACGTGCGGGGCGAAGACGACGGCGGGCTCGTCGGCGCGGATGGCCGCCACGACCTCCTCGATCGGGGCCGGCGCCCACGGCGCGGTGGGGGAGTCGTCCACCGGTCGGGCCGGCAGGACCGTCACGTCCTTGGTGATGGCTCCCGCGTCGATGATCTGGGACCAGCGGTACGAGAAGTACCCGTTGCGCAGGATCAGGCAGGTGCGATCGTGGGCGAACTGACGCGCGACCGCCTCCATCCCGGAGGTCCCGCTGCCGGGCACGAACGCCACGGTTTCGGCGTGGTAGGCGGCTTTGAGGATCGACACCAGGTCCTGCATCACGGCGATGAACCGCTTCGACATGTGGTTCAGTGCTCGGTCGGTGTAGACGACCGAGTACTCCAGCAGGCCGTCCGGGTCGACGTCGTCGCGCAGCGCAGTCATACCCCCGAGCCTAAACCGAAACCCCGTCCCGCCAGGTATGCCGTCAGGACAGTTGGTCAGGACAGTTGGTCAGGACAGTCGTCAGGTATGCCGTCAGGACAGCCTTCGGGTCATCGTCGGCGCCCGACGAATCCCGACCCAGGCGATCGCGCCGGCGAGCACGGGCACGACCACGGCGAGCGCGATGATCGGCGGCCAGGGGATGGTGACGAACGGGCCGGCGATGACCTCGGTCCGGTCGTTGTCGACCCGAAAGATGCTGCGAGTCGTCGCGAGGGCCCAGGAGATACCCGGGATCGCGCCGACGGCCAGGCCGAGCACGGCGCCGAGTCCGGCGAGGGAGACCGCCTGCGCCGCCGCCACCTTGCGCCGCGTCGTCCGGGTGGCCCCGACGGCGGCCAGGGTGGCGCTGGTCGACGCGCCCTCGGCGGTCGACATCGCGGTCGCCACCAGCGCAGCCACCAGGACGAGCAGCGCGACGACCCCGAACGCGATCCAGATGAAGAGCCGGTCGTCGCGCTGGAATCCGCGTTCGACCATCACCGACGCGCTGTTGCCGAAGGCCTCGTCGATCCGCTGCTCGCTCTCGGGCGAGACCGCCGACCCGTCCGCACCGTGCACCAGGATCGCCGCGGCTCGGTTGGGCAGGCCCAGTTTCGCCGCGCTCGCGGTGGTGACGACCAGGCCGTATGCCGGTCCTTGGGACCCGCGCAGGGCGTCGTCCAGTCGATCGGCGTCGATCAGGAGGCCGGGCAGCTGGACCGATCGGAGCTGGCGAACCGGACCCAACCGCCCGTCCGTGCTCCAGCCGATGGTGCCGCTGGCAATCGTGACCCGACCATCGGTCATGGGGCTGGTCCGGCTGGTGTCTCGGGGCGCCCGGTCCGGGACGATGGCCGCCCCTGCCGTGACGAGGCGGCGTTCGTCGTCGCTCAATCGCAGAGCGTCGGCCAGGAACGCCGGATCGGCGATCGCGATCGCCCCGTCCTGACGACCGGCATACGTCGTCGCGGTCCGGCACGGCTGCGGGTCGGTGGGCGCCACGTCGGGCGCAGCGGCCAGCACGCTCTGTTCGAGGGTGCAACCGGGTCGCAGCAGCGCACTGACCCGGGTCGCGGCAGTGCCGTCGCCGCCGGAGCCGCTGCCGGAGCTACCGGCGGAGTTGTCGGGTGCGGTCCCCGACGGTTCCGGGTACCACGCCTCGCCGAGCAGATAGACCGCGAGCTCCGGGGCCACCGAGTGGACCGTGCGTTCGATGGTGGCCAGCCGGTTCGGAGCGGCCGAGACGAGGTCCACGATCCCGCCCCACCCGGCCGCAAAGCTCGGGGTGTACGCGCGCTCGCGCCGGGTGGTGTCGCTGGCGACGACGATCGCCAGGGTGCTGGCCAGGGCCGCGGCACCCAGGATCGCGGCGATCGTCGGGGTGGCCCGGCCGCGCTGTCGCGCGGCGTCCCGCGTCGCCATCCGCACGGACAGCGGCGCCCGCTCGGTGAGCCGTCCGAGCACGGTCAGCAGGAGCGGGACCGCGAACAGCAGCCCGAGGACGGCGATCACCGCGCCGCCGGCCAGCACGAGGGCCTGCTGTTGGGCGGCCAGGTTCAGCGGGTCGAACGCGGCCACCGCACACCCCGCCACCCCGGCGACGAAGAGCACGAACCCGGCCACCGGCATACCCCGGTGCAGTGTGGGGGAGACGTTCTGACCGCGTAGGAGGGCGACGAGGTCGAGCTTGCCCAGTCCACGGCTCGGAACCAGCGCCGCCCCGATCGACCCGACGATCGAGGTCACCACGACGACCGCCACGGCGAGCCAGGGCACCTCGAAGGGACCGACGGGAGCCGTCGAACGGACGGCCGCGACGGCTCGCCCCACCCCCGCCGCGGCGACCCCGAGCGCCGCCGCGACGAGAGTGGCCCCGACCCCGAGGACGATGGCCTGCCCGAGGACGACCCGGCGGACCTGCGTACGGGTCCCGCCGTTGCCCGCCAGCAACGCCAACGAACGGCGCTGGCGCGCGGCGCTGACGGCGAAGGCGGGTCCGGCGAGCAGCATGGTTTCGCCGATGAGTGCGGCGCCGAGAAGGATCGCGGTGTTCACGACCGACGAGGGTCCCGAGCCGCTCGACAGGTCGCGGAGCCGCTGCTCGTCGGTCGGGCTCAGACCCAGGTCGGTCGGCGGGTCGAGGAAGACCGCCCGCGACGTCACGTGGTACCCGGCGGTGTTCAACGCCCGCACCTGCGGCCAGGTGACCGGTGCCGGCCCCGGGACGACCCACGCCAACGCTTCGCCGGACCCCGTCGCCCGGTCAAAACCGGTGGTCGCCGGCATCGCCGACACCGGCCGGATCAAGTCGTAGGCGCTGCCCCCGGTGTCCGGCGACTCGTATGCCGTGCCCGTTCCGACGACGGTGAGGCGTACCGGTGCTGCGTCGCCCGCCGAGTACGTCACGGTCCCGGTCGTCGGTATGCCGGCAGCGGCTGCCTGAGACGTCACGACCACCTCGGTGGCCGCGGCCGGCCACCGGCCCGAGGTCAGCGACACCTTGCCGGTCAGGGTGGGTTCGGCGCCGTCGGCGTAGAGGACGGCGGCCCGGCGCTGGCGGTCGCCGAGTACGACCCGCCCGAACTGCGAGCTCGTCGCGATGGGGGTGCGGCCCAGCAGCCGGCCGATGGTCCGCGATTGGTCGGTCGCGGCGGGCTGGGCGGTGGATTGGGCGGGGGATTGGGCCGCCGCACCCGCGTCGGGCGCGGCGGGACCGGTGATGTACCACGGCGATCCGTCCGCGGGTTGCAGGACCTGACCGCCGCCGCCCCAGGTGACCAGCGCTTCGCCCCGGCCCATCCGCAGCACGAGGGCCTCGCCCCGGTCGATGTCGAAACTGGCATACAGGGCCAGCCCGCCGGTCAACAAGAAGACGGCGGCGCCGACGAGAACGGCGATGAGCGCGCTGCGGCCCTTGTGCCGCCGCGTCTCGAACCGGGCCATCCGCAAGGCCGGGCCCCACCCGGATCCGGTGGCGGTCATGTCAGGCGCGATGCAGCAGCAGGGATTCGGCGGAGTCGGGCGAACCCGTGGTGTCGACGACCACCCCGTCGCGCAGGAAGACCACCCGGTCGGCCCAGGCCGCGTGCCGGGCCTCGTGGGTGACCAGCAATCCGGCCGCGCCGGCGTCCACCCGGGCGCGCAGTACCCCGAGGACGGCCTCGCCGGTGACCGAGTCCAGCGCTCCGGTGGGTTCGTCGGCGAGCACGAGCCGGCGCTCGCCGACCAGGGCCCGGGCGATGGCGACCCGTTGTTGTTGACCGCCGGACATCTTCTCCGGGTAGCGGTCGGCGATCTGGGCGTCCAAACCGACCAGCTCGAGCGCCTCCAGGGCGATCTGGTGGGCCGCGCGCACCGAGACACCGTCCAGTTCCAGCGGCAGCCCGACGTTCTCCGCCGCGGTCAGCGACGGGATGAGGTTGAAGTCCTGGAAGACGAACCCGACCTTTCGACGCCGCAACGCCGCCAACGCATCCGGTCCCAGGGTCGCGATGTCCACGCCCTCGACGATCACGCTCCCGGAGGTGGGCCGGTCCAGGGCCCCCGCGAGATTGAGCAGCGTCGACTTGCCCGAACCCGACGGCCCCATGACGGCGACGAGTTCGCCGGGGACGACGGTCAGCGACACCCCGTCCAACGCCCGCACCTGGGCCTCGCCGGAGCCGTGGATCCGGGTCACGTCGCGCAACTGCACGACGGGGGCGCTGACCGGACTCATTCGACCGCTCCGTTCCGCTCGCCGACGACGGCCGTGCGCAGCGTCGCCCGCGCCGGAGCCGCCCCCGCAGCCGCCGCCCCGGCAGCCCCGCCCTCGCGGATCGCCGCCGCGTGGCGGGCCAAAGCCGACTCCACGTGGTCCAGCCATCGGATCTCCGATTCGGTGGCGAAGATGTGGTTCTCCAGGACGAGCTGCCAGGCCAGGTCGCGGGTCGAGCCGATCGGTTTGCCCGCCGACTTCAACCGGGTCAGGTCGCGCAGATGGCGCATGGTGGCGGTGCGTTGGGCCTGCACCACGTGCGGAACGTCGACGCCGGGCACGGTGACCGCGAGCGCCAGCTTGATGACCAGTTCGTCGCGAGGGGTGTCCTCCCGGCTGACCGGGGTGAGCCACCACTGGTCGACCTCGGCGAGGCCCTTCGGGGTCAGCCGGTACGGGATCCGGCCCTCCGCGTCCGGCGGGAGCGCCTCGACCAGCCCGTCGCGCTCCAGCCGCCCCAGCGTCGTGTAGACCTGGCCGACGTTCAGCGGCCAGGTGCCGCCCGTGCGGGCCTCGAACTCGCCGCGCAACCGCAGCCCGTACATCGGTTCTTCGGCGAGCAGGGCCAACAGGCTCTGTTTGATCGACATCGGCTCTCCCTCGGCTGCCCCGGACCGGCCTCGGCTCGGCCCGCTATACCCGGTATGCCGGCGACTGTATACCCGGTATGCCATCGTCGGCAAGGGAGGTCAGCCCGCCGGATCACGCCGACGACGCAGCAGCTCGATCCCCACGATCACCGCGATGCCCACCAGACCCCCGATGCCGTTGGTCAGGACGTCGTTCTCCGAACACGTGCGATCGGTGAACACCGCCTGGTAGGTCTCGGTCAACCCCGTGGTCGCGACGACGATCGCGAGCGCGAGGATCCGCCGACGCATCGCCAGGGCGAGGGCGATCCCGAACGGCAGGTACAACGCCAGATTCGGGATGACGTCGTGTTTGAGCTCGCCACGATCCGTCGTCAGCCAGCCGCCGGCCAGGCAGGCGCGCAGTTCGGCACCGGGATCCGCCACCGGCGCGGGCCAGCCCACCCTCGGCACCCAGGTCGTCGCGATGATCAGGTATGCCGCCATCCCGAGCAGGTATGCCACTCCTCGCCGAGGGCGGGTGCGTACCAGCACCGCGGTGACGATCAGCCCGAGCGCCGCGGCCACCAGCAGCGGGCCGCGCTGACCGTCGCGCAGCGCCCAATACGCCCCGGAGCCGCGCACCTTGGCCGCCCCCGCGACGGTCAGCACCAGGACGACGAGCGCGCCGACCGCCAACGGGCCCCGGCCCACGGCATACCGACGCGACAACTCGGTGACGAGCAGACCGGCATACGAGGTGATCGCGAGCAGGGCGAGGAGCTCGCTCCACCCGACCCCGAGCAATTGCCTCACCAGGAGGTGAGCAGGATCTTGCCGATGTGGCCGGAGGCCTCCATCTCCTGCTGGGCCGCCCCGGCCTGCGGGAAGGGATACGTCGAGTTGACGACCGGGGCGACGACACCGGATTCGATCAGCGGCCAGACGTGTTCGCGCACGGCGGCGACGATGGCGCTCTTCTCCGAGACCGGCCGGGCGCGCAGCGAGGTCGCGACGACGGCGGCGCGCTTGGCCAGCAGCGCGGCGAGATTGAGTTCGGCCTTGATGCCGCCCTGCAACCCGATGACGACGAGCCGGCCGCCGACGGCCAGCGCCGCCACATTGCGGGCGAGGTACTTGGCGCCCATGTTGTCGAGGATGACGTCGGCGCCCGCGCCGTCGGTGGCCGCCAGGAGTTCGGCGACGAAGTCCTGTTCGCGGTAGTCGATGAGGATCTCGGCGCCCAACTCCCGGCATACCCGCAGCTTCTCGGCGCTGCCGGCGGTGACGGCCACCCGGGCCCCGATCGCCCGCCCGAGTTGGATCGCCATCGTGCCGATCCCCGACGAACCGCCGTGGACGAGCAGCGTCTGGCCGGGTTGCAGGTTCGCGGTGAGGAAGACATTGGACCAGACCGTGCACACCACCTCCGGCAGCGCCGCGGCGTCGACCAGGGACACCCCGGCCGGCCGCGGCAGCACCTGGCCGGCCGGCACCGCGACCCGCTGGGCGTATCCTCCGCCGGACAGCACGGCACAGACCTCGTCCCCGACCTGCCAGCCGGGCGCCTCCGGCCCCAGCGCGGCGATCCGCCCACTCACCTCCAGGCCGGGGATGGGGGAGGCACCCGCGGGCGGCGGGTAGAACCCCTGGCGCTGCAGGACATCGGCGCGGTTCACGCCCGCGGCCTCGACGTCGATGAGGACCTCCCCGGGGCCGGGCACCGGGTCGGGTACCTCCACGACCTGCAGGTGGTCCGGGCCGCCGGGTGAACTGATACCGATCGCCTTCATGGCAGCAGCCTACGAGCCGCCCGCAGCGCCGCCGGCGTGTCCACATCGATCAGGGCTGCGGCTTCGACCTCGATCTCCTGTATGCCGGTCAACCGCGCCAGGACCGAGCGCAGGCTCGCGCCACTCGGGTCGGCCGGGAGGGCGGCGCGCAGGGCGGCGGTTCGGTAGAGCGCGAGCAGCGGCTGGCGACGGCCGGTCTCGTCCACGGCGACGACGGCATCCACCGCGCAGGTGTTCCGGAGCCGGGCGAGGTCACGGATCGCCGGTCCGGCGAACGGCTGGTCACCGGCGAGCAGGGCCACCCAGGCGCCCGTGACCAGCTGCAATGCGGCGGCCAGCCCCGCGACCGGCCCGCCCAGCGGGGGCTCCTCCCGGGTCCACGTCACGGCTCGACCGGTGGGGCGCTGCGGGCCGACGACGATGATCCGCGACCGGTTCGGCAGGCTGTCCAGGAGATGATCCAACACGCTGGCGACCCCGAGGGTGGCGGCCGTCTTGTCCGCACCGCCGTGTCGCGAGCTGCGTCCCCCGGCCAGCACGACGACCTCCAGGGCGTCGAGCGAACCAGCCGAACCGCCTCCCGAACCGGACTCAGCCGGCGGCATTCGGCACGAGCGCCGGGCAGGCCGTGCCGGGGCTGACGGTCATCTCGAAATGCCACGGTTCGTTGACGTAGCGCCGGCAGATGCCCCACTTGTAGCCGTTGGTCTCCAGCCACGCCGCGCCCGTGCCGATGTCCAGCGCCTCGCCCCGGACGTGCATCGAGTACTGCGGCGGTAACACCCATTGCGAGGCCGCGAGCTCCGAGCCGTGCCGGGCCACCGCCTTGGCGTGCAACTCCTCCTGCTTGGCCCAGGATCGCGACCCCGAGGACAACACCAGGTCGACCCCTTCGTTGCCCGCTTGGGTCTGGGCGGCCAGGAACGCGGTCCGCAGCGCCGGGTCCATCCGCGGCACGACCGTCGGGTCGGCCGGCTTGGGCAGCGCGGGGACGCCGGGCAGGACGAACACCTCGGTCGGCTTGGCGGCGGGCGTCGGGTTCGCCGTGGGCTTGGCGGTCGGCTTGGCGGACGGAGTCGGGTTCGCCGTGGGTTTGGCGCTCGCGGCACCGGTCGGGCGGGCGGCCTGGGGAGTCGGCGCCACCGCCGGGGCCGACGGAGCGGCCGCGGCCTGCTGTAGGGCGCTCTCGGTGTTCGTGATCAGGGTGCGGGCCGGTTCGAGCAGACCGGACTCGAGCGGCATACCGGAGAAGGAGACCCCGCTCTGCTCGCCGGCCGTCGCAGCCGAACCCGACCGCGCGCGGACGACGGCCGTGGTCGTCGTCCCGACGATCACCAGGGCCAGGACGGCGACGGTGCGGCGGCGGCGACGGTACATCCGGGCTCGCGCGGCGCGTCGCCGGGCCAGGTAGGCCGCGTGCTGGGTCGCGAGTTCGTCGGTGCCGAACGTGCCCGCAGGGCCGGGCCGGCCGGCCGGCCGTATGCCCTGATGTGTGCCCGGCCGGTATGCCGGACGCACCGTCGCCGGCGACGTCACCGTCGGCGGGATGTAGGTGTTCTCGACGAACTCGGGCTCCCCGCCGGGCCGCGGCGCGACGTCGAGCGAGCCGCTCTCGGGCTGTGCGCTCATGGCTGGCTCCTCGGGCTCCGCGGCCGGCACGGCTGGATCGGGTGGGCTGGTGGCTGACCTGCAGGTGGGCGACGGCGGCACCGTGACCCAATCGTCACATTAGGTATCACACGTCACTACTTCAACGAGCCGCGCCGAAGCCGGCACCGCTCTCTTGCGCCATATACCGAGTATGTAGATACTGGGTATATGACCTCGGGACCCATTCCGGTGACGGCCGCCCTGCTCGTTCGGTCGCGCTCGCGGATCCGCCGTCGGCGACTCCGCACCGGCTCGGTCGCGCTGACCGCCGTGGTCCTCATCGCGGGAGTCGGCACGCTCGGCTCGGCACTGCGCCGCGACGGGTCTGCCGGTGCGCCCGGCGCCGCCGGCATACCTGAGATTCTCGGCATCGTCGGCCACTCGAAGGCCCCCGGCGGCTCGGCGGACCCGGGCAACTCGGACGGCCCGTTCGCCGGCCAGTATGTCGGTCGGGCGCTGCGGCCCGACCTCGCCGCAGCGCTTCGTTCGGCGACCGAAGCCGCTGCGCACCAAGGATTTTCGCTGGTCGTAACCTCGGGCTTCCGATCCTGGCAGGCCCAACAACGGCTCTTCGACCAGGCGGTCCGACGCTACGGCGGAGCGGTCGAAGCCGCCCGCTGGGTCCTGCCACCCGAACGCTCCCAGCACGTGCAGGGTGCGGCGGTGGACGTCGGGGACCGGGCCGCGGCGGGCTGGCTGGAGGCGAACGGGTCGACCTGGGGGCTGTGTCGCCGCTACGAAAACGAGTGGTGGCACTTCGAACTGCTCACGTCCCCGGGGGGATCCTGCCCGGCACCGGCGCCCTCCGCGGGCGGGTGACGAAGGGGCGGCCCCCGTTGTGCGGGGACCGCCCCTTCGCCTGTCGTCCGCTGTGAGCTGATGTGCCGGCGGAAGTATGCGGGCCGACCTTACGCGGCGGAGGCGACCTGGTGGTGGCGCCCGGTGTTGCTGGTCGGCACGGTCCGGACCGCGGTCACCCGGGACCAGTCGACGACGACGTCGCCGCCGCTGATCAGGTCGCGCTCGGTGGTGATCTGCGAGGTGCCGGTGCCCTCGGCGTCGCAGGCCTCGGCCGGTTCGAGGATCGCCTCGACCTGGTAGGTCCGCTGGTCGAAGTCGAACTCGACGACCACGGTGGTGGTGGTTCCCATTGCTGCTCCTGCTTGTCTGCCCGCCCTGAAAGTCTGTCGAGCAATATCGTCGGCGGCAGATCTTGACGAGTCGCTCAGGAAGTATTGACGTTCCATTAACACCTGACGTAGTTCGCCGCGGCATTTGTCGGTCCTCTCAGGATCGCGGATTTCCTTGGTGCTCAACGGTATTCGCAGTCAATAGGGCGAACCAGCGATAGGCGATAAAACGGACAATTGCCGAACTTCATCGGTTATCCCCTCGCCCTTTCGAGGTGAAATGTCCGTTTTGCTCCGCTTGTCCGATCAGTCGTTCCGGACCTCGTCGGGGGCGTTCTTCATGTTCCACATAGTTATTCAGGACCATCTTCAGGCTGGGCGCTCCCGGCGGTCCCGCCCGCGGCCTCGCTCACGAACGCGGCACCTGCCGCCGTGGCGGCTCACGAGCACCTCGGCGGCTCACGAGCGCTTGGCCTGGTTCCATTGAGCCATGACCCCGGCCGTTCCCGATCTCCCCACCCGCGTCCCCGATGCCGCCGGCCCCGATCCCGCCGGCCCCGCAGCCGACGAACCAACCGAACCCGTCGTCATCGGCGAACACCCCCTGCGGGTCGAGGACGTCGTCCGGGTCGCTCGTCCCGGACCCCGCCCGCCCCGGATCTCGATCGCCGAACCCGCGCTGGCCCGGATCGCCGCCGCCCGCGACATCGTCGACGCCCTCGCCGACGACGTCGCACCCCATTACGGGGTATCGACCGGGTTCGGCGCCCTGGCCACCCGCCACATCCCCGTCGAGCTGCGGGCCCAACTTCAACGCTCCCTCGTGCGGTCGCACGCGGCCGGCAGCGGCCCCGAGGTCGAGACCGAGGTCGTGCGCGCCCTGATGGTGTTGCGCTTGGCCACCTTGACGACGGGACACACCGGCGTGAGCGTCGAAACCGCTCAGACGTATGCCGCGATGTTGTCTGCGGGGATCACCCCGATCGTCCACGAATACGGCTCCCTCGGCTGCTCCGGCGACCTGGCGCCCTTGGCCCATTGCGCGCTCGCCGCCATCGGCGAGGGCCCGGTTCGGCTCGCCGACGGTCGCCGAGTCCCGGCGCAGGAGGCCCTGGCGGCATACGGCATACCGCCCGTCGTGCTGCGCGAGAAGGAGGGCCTGGCGCTGATCAACGGCACCGACGGCATGCTCGGCATGCTCTGCCTGGCGATCGCGGACCTGACGATGTTGCTGCGGACCGCGGATCTCACGGCCGCGATGAGCGTGGAGGGCCTGCTCGGCACCGACCACGTCTTCGCCGCCGACCTGCAAGCCCTGCGGCCGCACCCCGGTCAGGCGGCCTCCGCCGCGAACCTGCGCCGACTCCTCGCCGACAGCCAGATCCGCGCCAGCCACGACACCCCGGACTGCCCGCGGGTTCAGGACGCGTACTCGCTGCGGTGCGCTCCGCAGGTCCACGGCGCCGCCCGGGACACCCTCGACCACGTCACGCGGGTGGCCGAGCGGGAACTCGCCTCGGCCATCGACAACCCGGTGGTCACCGCCGACGGACGCGTCGAGTCGAACGGCAATTTCCACGGTGCGCCGATCGGGTACGCCCTCGACTTCCTCGCAATCGTGGCCGCCGACGTCGCCTCGATGAGCGAACGCCGCACCGACCGGTTCCTCGACAAGGCCCGCAACGCCGGGCTCAACCCGTTCCTCGCCGACGACCCCGGCGTCGACAGCGGCCACATGATCGCCCAATACACCCAGGCCGCCATCGTCTCCGAACTCAAACGACTCGCGGTCCCGGCCAGCGTCGACTCCATCCCGAGTTCGGCGATGCAGGAGGACCACGTCTCGATGGGCTGGTCGGCCGGCCGCAAGCTGCGCCGCTCGATCGACGGGCTCACCCGCGTCATCGCCGTCGAACTGCTCACCGCGGCACGTGGCATCGCGTTGCGGGCGCCGCTGCACCCCGCCCCGGCCCACGGCGCCGTCATCGACGCCCTGCGCGAGCGACTCCCCGACGCCGCACGCCCCGGCACCGACCGGTTCCTCGCCCCCGAGATCGAAGCCGCCGTGGCCCTGGTCGGCGACGGCGGCGCGCTGGCGGCGGCGGAGTCCGTCATCGGCCACCTGGAGTGACCGGGACAGACCCGCCGCCACCTGGCATACACTCGGACGCCGTTCACCGTCAGCGCGTAGCATCGATCACGACGCTCTGAGCCATACGGCGGCCCGCCCCGGCGGGATCAGCCGACGGGATTCACCTGCACAGCCGTCCCACAACGTCGTGGGGCCTACGAGGGAGTGGGAATGACGAGCTACTGGGCGGACCACGCGTGGCTGCCACGCGGGCTCACGGCGCGGGTGCGGATCCGAGTGAGCCAGGGCCTGATCGCCGGCATCGAAACCGACGTCGACGCGACCTCCGGTGACGTCCGGCTGCGCGGCGTCGTCCTGCCGGGACTGGCCAACGCCCACAGCCACGCCTTCCACCGAGCCCTGCGCGGGCACGTCCAGGAGCACGCGAGCAATATCTTGACCTGGCGTGACCGCATGTATGCCATTGCCCGCCAGTTGAATCCGGACACTTACCTGGCGCTGGCCCGGGCCGTCTACTGCGAGATGGCGCTGGCGGGTTACACGCTGGTCGGCGAGTTCCACTACGTCCACCACCGCCCGAACGGCAAGCCCTACGGCGATCCCAATGTGATGAGCCAGGCGCTGCGCCAGGCGGCCTCCGAGGCCGGGGTCCGGCTGACGATCCTCGACAGCGCGTACTTCCACGGCGCCCTGACCGGTGAGGGGCACCTGCCGCTCGACGAGGTCCAGGCCAGGTTCGGCGATCCCTCCGTGGGTGCTTGGCTGACCCGGGCCGATCAGCGCATCGAGACCCCCAAGTGCCGGCTCGGGTATGCCGCCCACTCCATCCGGACTGTGTCTCGCGACGAACTCGCCGAACTCGTCGCCGCGGTCGGCGACCGTCCGCTGCACGTGCACCTGTCCCAGCAGCCCGCGGAGAACCTCGCCGCCCAGATGTACTACGGCCAGAGCCCGGCGCGGCTGCTGGACAGCGCCGGGGCGCTCGGCCCACGCACCACGGTCGTGCACGCCACGCACCTGTCGGACGAGGACATCCACCTGATCGGCGGCACCGGGACCGGCAGCTGCATCTGCCCGACGACCGAACGCGACCTGGCCGACGGGATCGGCCCGGCCCGACGCCTGCACGACGCGGGTTCGCCGATCAGTCTGGGCAGCGACAGCCACGCCGTCGTGGACGCCTTCGAGGAGTTGCGGGCGCTGGAGATGAACGAGCGGGTGGCCACCAACGAGCGCGGCCGGTTCGACACCGGGGACCTCATCCTGGCCGGTTCGTTCAACGGCTATCGCTCGCTGTGCTGGGACGACGGTGGTCACCTCAGCACGGGGGCGCTCGCGGATTTCGTCGTCGTCAAGCAGGATTCGGTCAACACGGCGGGCTGCCAGCCGGGCCAGATGATCTATGCCGCGACGACCCAGGACATCGAGACCGTGGTCGTCGGTGGGACGGTGATCGCCGCGGGTGGGCAGCATCGCCTCGGGCCGGTCGGCCCGATGCTCAAGGCCGCGATTGCCCCCTTCTGGGACTGATCGCGGCCCGCTGCGGGATCGACGTCAGGCGTCCTTGGCCTTCGGCGCGTGGCCGGCGGAGTCGATGTAGTACTGGGCCGCCTTGCGCTGCGCGGCGGTGCGGGCGGCTCCGACCGCCAGCCCGGTGAGTGCCGCGAAGGCCAACGCCTCGCCCCAGCCGGTCTCCTCCACATCGGTGGGGTCGACGGGGACCTCGCGACCGGAGCTCTTCCACAGGGCCGAGACGAGCTTGTTCGCAACCAGCCCGGCCAGGACGGCCGAACCCGTGCCGAGGATCTTCCACGCCGCCGAACCCATATGACTCGCCTACCCGTCGCCTGTGTGTGCTTGGTCTGGTACGTGTGCATCGTCTGCGACCCGCGCCCGGTCCGAGGCGGCCGGGGCGTTGATCATGTCCGACTGTGCCACGCCGAAGGGTGTACCGTCATCTCACCAACGACAGGGGAGCGCGATAGCGCTGAGAGTGCGGCCCACCCACGGGCCGCAGACCCTCGAACCTGCTCCGGTTAGCACCGGCGAAGGGAGTCAGCTGTATGCCGATCCATCCGTTCCGCTCGACGCTGCGGTCGGCCGCCGGGGCCGCTCTGACCGTGGGCGCGCTGGCCGCGTGCTCGCTCAGTTCCGGCGGCTCCACGACCTCGACCTCCCCGGCGCCCGCCCCCGGGACGACGAGTTCGTCGGGCACCTCGGGAGGTTCGGCGCCGGCCGGCGGTAAGGCGTGTCCCGACGGGGGCACCGTCCAGGTCGCGACCCACGACTCGTTCAAGGTGCCCGACGCGGCGCTCGCGGCGTTCACCGCCGCGAGCGGCTGCCGGGTGCAGATCCTCAAGAACGGCGACGCCGGTCAGCTGACCACCAAGCTGGTCCTCACCAAGAGCTCGCCGATCGCGGACGCCGTCTACGGCATCGACAACACCTATGCCGGTCGTGCGGTGTCCGCCGGGCTGCTCACGGCATACACGCCGGCCCTCCTGCCGCCCGGGGCGGCGGATCATGCGGCCACCGGCGCCGGTGCCGCCGTCCTGACCCCGGTCGACTACGGCGACGTCTGCGTCAACATCGACGACACCTGGTTCGCCGCCAGCCAGATCGCACCGCCGAAGACCTTCGAGGATCTGACCAAAGCGTCCTACAAGGACCTGTTCGTCACCCCCTCGCCGACCACGTCGAGCCCCGGCATGGCGTTCTTCCTGGCCACCGTCGCCACCTACGGTCAGGACGGCTGGACGGAGTACTGGACCAAGCTGAAGGCCAACGGGGTCAAGACCACCTCCGGCTGGTCGGACGCCTACTTCGTCGACTTCACCCAGGGCGGCGGCAAGGGCACCCGGCCGATCGTCTTGTCGTATGCGTCGTCGCCGCCGTTCACGATCCCCAAGGGCAAGACGAATCCGACGACCTCGGCGCTGCTGGACACCTGTTTCCGCCAGACCGAGTATGCCGGTGTCCTCGCCGGGGCCAAGAACGAGGCGGGCGCCAAGGCGTTCGTCGACTTCCTCCTGACGTCCGCGGTGCAGGAGTCCATCCCGGACAACATGTACATGTACCCGGTGGTCAACACGGTTGCGCTGCCGGCGAGTTGGGCCCGCTGGGCGAAGCTGCCCCAGGCGCCGCTCAGCGTGGACCCGGACGTCATCGACTCGAAGCGGGACGCCTGGCTCAAGGCGTGGACGGAGCTGATGGGTTCGTGAGCGCACCGGCCGGGGCGGCGGCGAGGCCGCCGACGCGCCCGGCCGGGCTGCTCGGCCCCCTCGGGATTGCGCTGACCGCCGCAATCCCGTTGGCATTCCTCGGGATCTTCTTCGTGTTGCCCGTGGTCGGAATGATCTCGCGTGGCCTGGTCGGCGAATCCGGTGTGGATCTGGGGGGATTCGCGGAGGTGTTCGGTCGCAGCCGCACCCTGGGGGTCATCCGGTTCACGGTGGGCAGTTCGCTGCTCGCGACCGCGGTGACGGTCGCACTCGGCCTGCCCCTGGCATACACGTTGCATCGCTTGCGGATTCCCCTGGCGGGCCTCTGGCGCGCCCTGGTCATGATGCCCTTCGTCATGCCGACCGTCGTCGTCGGGGTGATGTTCCGTTCGCTGCTCGCACCCGGCGGGATGCTCGGCGGCCTCGGTCTGGACGGGTCCTGGGTGGCCATCCTCGCCGCCTTCGTCTTCTTCAATCTCGCGGTCGTCGTGCGGACCGTCGGCGGCGCCTGGGAGGCTCTCGACCCGCGCACCGAACAGTCCGCGGCGGCGCTGGGCGCCTCGCCGTGGACGGTGTTCCGCACGGTCACGGCACCGGCGCTCGCGCCGGCCGTCGTCTCGGCGGCCTCGGTGGTGTTCCTGTTCTGTTCCACGGCATTCGGCGTGGTGCTCACGCTCGGCGGGATGAAGTACGGCACGGTCGAGACCGAGATCTACCTGCTGACCACCACCCTGCTCGACCTGCGTGGCGCGGCAGCACTGAGCATCGTGCAGTTCGTGGCCGTCGCGGCGATGCTGTGGCTGGCCGGTCGCGCCCGCGAGCGGGTGGAGGGGCGACGGGTGGGTCGCGGGACCCGGTCGGCGCCTCTGCCTCTGCGTCGCGGTGGCCGGGGGTCCTGGGCGGCGGTCGGGGTGTCGGTCCTGACGATGGTGTTCATCGCGTTGCCCGTGACGTCGTTGGTGGTCCGGTCGTTCCGCGACGACGGGGGGTGGACGACCGCGAATTACGTCGCGCTGACGACATTGTCGAGCGACAACGCGCTGTCCGTCACCGTGTGGCAGGCGCTGTCCACGTCCTGGCGGATCGCGGTCGACGCCGCGCTGCTGGCCATGGCGCTCGGGCTCGCGGTGAGCGTCGTCGTGACCCGTCGGCCCCGGACGCCGGCCGGTCGACGAGGGCTGGCCGTCCTGGACGGGGCGTTCATGCTGCCGCTCGGGATCTCCGCTGTGACGGTGGGTTTCGGGTTCCTGGTGACCTTGGACCGGCCGCCGTTGGACCTGCGATCCTCGCCGGTGCTCATCCCCATCGCGCAGGCCATGGTCGCGTTGCCGCTCGTCGTGCGGACCGTGGCTCCGGCGCTGCGGGCCATCGACGACCGTCAGCGGCAGGCCGCGGCCGCGCTCGGGGCGTCCCCCCTGCGGGTGTTGCTGACCGTCGACCTGCCGGTGGTGTGGCGACCCGTGCTGGCGGGTACCGGATTCGCGTTGGCGGTGTCGATGGGCGAGTTCGGGGCGACGAGCTTCCTTGCCCGACCGGACAACCCGACTCTGCCCGTCGTCGTCTACGGCCTCATCGGCCGACCCGGTGCCGAGAACTTCGGCATGGCCTTGGCCGCCTCCGTGGTCTTGTCCGCGGTCACCGTCGCCGTCCTCGGGGCCGTCGAACGCCTGCGGGTCGGCCGGTTGGGGGCGTTCTGATGGACGGGCTGCACATCACCGACGCCACCGTCCGATTCGGTGGCACGACGGCGGTCGACCACGTCACCCTCGCGATTCCGGGGGGAACGGTGCTGGCCGTCCTCGGTCCCTCCGGTTGCGGCAAGTCGACCCTGCTGCGCGCCGTATGCGGGTTGGAGGATCTCTCCTCCGGCAGCGTGTCGTATGACGGTGACGATCTGGCCGCGGTCCCGACCTATCGGCGGGGGTTCGCGTTGATGTTCCAGGACGGCCAGCTCTTCGCGCATGCCGACGTCGCCGCCAACGTGGCATACGGCATGCGGCGCAAAGGGATTCGTGGCACGGAACTCGACGGGGAGGTGGAGCGCCTGCTCGAGCTGGTCGGACTCGGCGGGTATGGTCGGCGCCGCCCGGCGACCCTGTCCGGCGGCGAACAGCAGCGGGTCGCGCTGGCCCGGGCGCTGGCCGCCCGGCCGCGACTCCTGCTCCTGGACGAACCCCTGTCGGCGCTGGACCGCTCGCTGCGGGAGCGTCTGGCGGCGGACCTGCGGGCGATCCTCGTGGAGACCGGGACCACCGCCATGCTCGTCACCCACGACCACGACGAGGCGTTCACCGTCGCCGACCGGATGGCGGTGATGCTGCGCGGCCGGATCGTGCAGGAGGGACCGACGGCGCAGGTCTGGCAGTCGCCCGCCGATCCCGAGGTGGCCGAATTCCTCGGCTACGACACGGTTCTGGATCCCGAGGCCGCGGCCCTGCTCGGGTTGTCCCTCCCCGCAGGTGAACGAATCGCCTTGGGGCGCAGCGCGCTCCGCCTCGATCCGGCGGGACCGATCACGGCCACGGTGGTTCGGGCGGCGGCGGCCCGCGGCGGCATCCACCTGGAGGTCCGCATCCCGGGACTGCCGCAGCTGCCGGCCGTCGGCGACCTGACCACCCCGCCGTCGCCCGGATCGCAGGTCCGGCTGCGCGTCGACCCCGCCGGCACCGCGGCCCTGGACCCCGCTCAACCCCCGCCCGCCCAATCCCCGGTTGGAGGTAAAACCGGCCGCTAGAAGCGGCCGGGAATACCTCCAACCGCGAGCGGATTGGGCTCCGCCGACGGCTCGTACGCACACGTCGGGTCGGAGGCCAGCGGGTCGCCGGTCACGGCATACGCATGCGAACGCGACCCCCCGCATACGTCGTGGAACTCGCACACCCCGCACTTGCCGACGAACCCGCCCGGATCGCGCAACGCCCGCATGATCGGCGCCTCGCGATAGATCGCCGCGAAATCGGTCTCCTTGACGTTGCCCGCCCGATGCGGCAGGAAGCCCGACGGATAGACGAAACCCACGTGGTCGACGAACGCGAACCCACGCCCCGAGTTCACGTCGATCGGCGGGCGAGCCGGCCGTTCGTGGACCTCGCGGTCGCCCAGCGCCGCCACCGTGAGCGCGGTCAGCTCGGCGTGCAGCGGCCCGGTCGGCATGGTCACCCCGTCCTGGGCGGCGGTCGCGCGCTGGATCACGACCCGGCGGAAGTGCGGCGCCTCCGTCGTCTTGATCGCGATGTGATGCGACATGTCGACGAGCCAGTGGTGGACGTCCTCGATCTCGGCCGGGCTGAGCGCCACGAGTTCCTCCCCGCGGCCGGTCGGCACGAGGAAGAACACCGACCACAACGCCGCCCCCATGTCGAGGACGTCGGCGAGGACCTGGGGGAGTTCGCGCACGGTGTTCTTGGTGACGGTGGTGTTGACCTGCAACCGGTACCCGAGTTCCTTGACCAGCGCCGCCGCGCGCACCGTGTCGTCGTACGTCCCCGAAATCCCGCGGAACGCGTCGTGCGTTTCCGCCTTGGCCCCGTCCAACGACAGCGACACCGCCTTGGCGCCGGCCTCGCGCAGCGCGCCCAGTCGTTCGCGGGTCAGCAGCGGGGTCACCGAGGGTGAGAGGGCCACCGACAGCCCGATGGACGACGCGTATGCCGTGAGCTCGATCAGGTCGGCGCGTTCGAACGGATCCCCGCCGGTGAGGACGACGATCGGCCGCGGCCTGTCGAACGAGGCGATCGAGTCCAGCAGCGCCCGGCCCTGCGCGGTCGTCAACTGCTGCGGGTTCGGCAGCGGCATCGCCTCGGCCCGGCAGTGTTTGCACGCCAGCTGGCAGGCCCGGGTCACCTCCCAGATGACGATGAACGGCCGGTCGTGGATGTCGTGATGCAGATGGCGCACGGCGCGTTCCGGCGCGGTCACCGGCGGCCGGGACGTGCCCGTGCTCGGACCCGAGGTACTCACGGGTGGACTCCTTCGCTGAGGTGGGCGCTGACCGCGGCGGCTGCGCGGTCGGCTGAACTGACACACGAGGCGATGCCGATCCCGTCGTACCCGGCCCCGGCATACCAGATCCCCGGCAGGACATCACGCACCCGAGCCATGATCGCCGGATGGCCGACCTCGAGTTGCGCCATGGCCGCCGGCCAGCGCCGGATGAGGACGTCGGCGGGTTCGGCGGTCAGGCCGGTCAGGTCCGCCAGGTCGGCGCGCACGGCCCGCAGCAGCGCCTCGTCCGTGAGGGCGTCGGCGCTGTCCTGGCGCGCGCGGCCCACCGAGACCCGCACGATCGCGCGCCCGGGCGGGCGCACATGGGACCACTTGCTGGACAGGAAGACCGCCGCCTTCAGGGTGCGTCCGGAGTCCGACCGGGTGAGGATGCCGGTGCCCCGGTAGGCCGGGTGCGCGGCCAGGTCTGTGCTGTCGTATGCCAGGGCGAGCGTGGCGACCGAGGCGTAGGGGATCTGGGCGAGTGCGTCGGCGGCGTCCGGGGCGAGCGGCTCGATCAGGGGGCCGGCCGCGCGCGCGGGCAGCGCCAGGACCACCGCCGACGCCGCAAGCGTGGTGGCCGCCGCGCCGCCGCAGTCGAGCGTCCAGCCGTCCGGGGCCCGGCGCAACCCGATGACCGGGCGGCCCGTCAGGACGTGGCCGCCGCCCGCCTCGATCTCCCGACGCAGCCGCTCGACGAGGGTGGACAGGCCGCCCGGCAATGAGACGAAGACCGGAGAACCGCCCATCGGCCCAGCGCCACCGCCCGTCGGACCCGCCCCGCCCGGCCGGGGACGTCGTGAGAACCGAGCCAGCACCGAGGCGGTGAGTAGCGAACGCCGGGCCGCGTCGGCGCCGGCCAACAGCGGTGCGGCGGCGGCCAGCGAGAGGCGCCGCACGTCTCCGGCGTGCAGGCTGCCCATCATCGGGTCGACGAACGTCCGGGTCACCGCCGCCCCGAACCGATGGTCGACGAAGTCCGCGACCGAGGCGTCCGGGCCGACCGGGCGCCGCGCCGCCAGCGGTTCCACGGCGGCGCGCGCCACGGCATACGGGGACAACAGGCCGGCCCGCAGCACCGGCCGCAGGCGGGTCGGGCCGGCGGGGCCCACCCCGGCCGGGAGTCGGCGCAGTCCGCGAGCCGTGGCCAGCCAGGTACCCCCGGGACCCGCTGGCACCGCCTGGTCGAGCAGCCCGAGGTCGCTCAGCAGGGCGCGCACCGGGGGAGCGGCCAGGTAGAGCGCCTCGGCGCCGAGTTCGACCGGGACCCCGCCCAGGGTGGCCGTGTCCAGCTGACCGCCCAGCCGCGGTCCGGCCTCCACGAGCGTCACCGGGTGTCCCGCGCGCGTCAGCCGGTATGCCGTCACGAGTCCGGCGATGCCTCCGCCCACCACGACGACGCGCGGCGGGGTCGCCGCCGGGCTGTGGGCCATCTCACACCCCACGACTTCGGGGTGGGCTCTCTCGGTCGGCGGTGCACCGGCGGCGGCCGGATTGCCGTTGGGGAAGCCACCCATGCCGTCGGGGAAGGTGCGCTCGGAGACCATGATCGGGCCAGATTACCCGTTGTTACTCGTCGGTATGCCTGGCCTGCGGGGTTCTATGCGACGGCGGTAACCCATAGGCTGACGGCAGGACGCGGACGCACGCCTGAGGGCTGCGCCCGCCGTCTACGAGATGTACCGCCACCCGTGCCGAAGAAGGCGCCGGCTGTTCGCCGTCGTCCGATGGTGCCCGGGTGCACGCGGTGCGCAGACCGCCTAGTGCAAGGGATGAACAGCGTGACTGAGCAACGAGAAATCGGTGTGACTGAGCTCGTCCTGCGCGACGGCCACCAGTCCCTCATGGCCACCCGGATGGCCATCGAGGACATGGTCGACGCATGTGCAGATATCGACAAGACCGGCTACTGGTCCGTGGAGTGCTGGGGCGGCGCGACGTACGACGCCTGCATCCGGTTCCTCAACGAGGACCCGTGGGAGCGGTTGCGGACCTTCCGCAAGCTGCTGCCCAACTCGCGCCTGCAGATGCTGCTGCGCGGCCAGAACCTGCTCGGCTACCGCCACTACGCCGACGACGTCGTCGACCGGTTCGTCGAGAAGGCCGCCGAGAACGGCATGGACGTCTTCCGGGTGTTCGACGCCCTCAACGACCCGCGCAACCTCGAGCGCGCGATGGCCGCGGTCGCCAAGAGCGGCAAGCACGCGCAGGGCACGATCTGCTACACCGTGTCCCCGCTGCACACCGTCGACGGGTACGTCCGCCTGGCCCACCAACTGCGCGACATGGGCGCCCAGTCGCTGGCCCTCAAGGACATGGCGGCGCTGCTCAAGCCGCAACCGGCATACGACATCATCAAGGCGATCAAGTCCGAGATGCCGGACATGCAGATCAACATCCACTGCCACGCGACGACGGGCGTCACCCTCGTCTCGCTGATGAAGGGCATCGAAGCCGGCGCCGACGTCGTCGACGGCTCGATCTCCTCGATTTCGATGGGCCCGGGCCACAACCCGACCGAGTCGATCTACGAAATGCTCGAGGGCACCGGCTTCGTGGCCAACCTCGACAAGGAACTCATGCGGCACACGAAGGACCACTTCGCCAAGATCCGCCCCAAGTACACCGAGTTCATGTCCGAGGTCACCACCGTCGAGACCGACATCTTCGACAGCCAGATCCCCGGCGGCATGCTCTCCAACATGGAGTCCCAGCTGAAGGCCCAGGGCGCCGGTGACCGGATGCGCGAGGTGCTCGAGGAGGTCCCGCGGGTGCGTGAGGACAGCGGTTTCCCGCCGCTGGTCACCCCGTCTTCGCAGATCGTCGGCACCCAGGCCGTGTTCAACGTGCTGATGGGCAAGTACAAGGTCCTCACCGCCGAGTTCGCCGACCTCATGCTCGGCTACTACGGCACCTGCCTCGGCGCGATGAACCCCGAGGTCGTCGAGAAGGCCAAGGCCCAGACCGGCAAGGAGCCGATCACCGTCCGCCCGGCCGACACGATCAGCAACGAGTGGGACACGCTGCGCGACGAGGCCGCCAAGCTGGACGGCTTCGACGGCACCGACGAGGACGTCCTCACGTATGCCATGTTCCCCAAGGTGGCACCCGGCTTCTTCAAGGAGCGTCCGAACGGTCCCAAGAACGTCGGTCGCGATCCCGACGAGGTCGCCGCCGAGAAGGCCGCCGCGGCGGGCGACGGCAAGTCCGGCCCGGTGCGTGGACCGATCAAGTATGCCGTCACCATCGACGGCAAGCAGCACTCCGTCTCCGTCAAGCAGGCCTGAGAGAGGTAACCCAGCGATGTCCCAGAAGACGATGAAGGAACTCATCGCCGAGCTCAAGCAGGCCCGCGCCCAGGTGATGGCCGGCGGCGGCGAGAAGCGGATCGAGAAGCAGCACGAGTCGGGCAAGCTCACCGCCCGCGAGCGGGTCGACGAGCTCTTCGACGAAGACACCTTCGAAGAAACCGGCATGTTCCGCAAGCACCGCCAGACCGCCTTCGGCCTGGACAAGACCGACATCCCCGCCGACGGTGTCGTCACCGGCGTCGGCCTGGTCGCCGGCCGCCCGGTGCACGTGGCCAGCCAGGACTTCACCGCCCAGGGCGGCTCGGCCGGCGAGATCCACTGCACGAAGATGGCCGACTCGATCAAGAAGGCCGTCGCCAACGGCACGCCCGCCGTGCTGATCAACGACTCCGGTGGCGCCCGCATCCAGGAGGGCGTCGACGCCCTCGCCGGTTACGGCCGAGTGTTCTACGCCAACGTCCTGGCCTCCGGTGTCATCCCGCAGATCGCCATCATCGCCGGCCCCTGCGCCGGTGGCGCGTCCTACTCCCCGGCCCTGACCGACTTCATCATCCAGACCCGCCAGGCGAACATGTTCATCACGGGTCCGGACGTCATCAAGGCGGTCACCGGCGAGACGGTCACGGCCGAGGCCCTCGGCGGCCCCGACGCGCACATGTCGAACTCCGGCGTCATCCACTTCGTGGCCGACGACGACCGGCAGGCGTTGCTCATCGCTAAGAAGCTGCTGAGCTTCCTGCCCTCGAACAACACCGAGGAACCGCCGCTGTCCGACGAGTACCTCGACGTCGAGCCGGACTACAGCCTCAACGAAGTCATCCCGGACGACCCGAAGCTGTCGTACGACATGCACAAGGTCATCCACAGCATCGTCGACGCCGGTGACTTCCTCGAGGTCCAGGCCGGCTGGGCGCGAAACGTGCTGATCGGGTTCGCCCGGATCACCGGCCGCGTGGTGGGCATCATCGCCAGCCAGCCCAGCGTCATCTCCGGTGTGCTGGACATCAACGCCTCGGACAAGGCCGCCCGGTTCGTGCGGTTCTGCAACGCGTTCAACATCCCGCTCGTCACCCTGGTGGACGTGCCCGGCTTCCTGCCCGGCACCGACCAGGAGTACGGCGGCATCATCCGGCACGGCGCCAAGCTGCTGTTCGCCTACTCGGCGGCAACGGTCCCGAAGATCACCGTCATGCTGCGCAAGGCATACGGTGGCGCCTACATCGCGATGTGCAGCCGCGAGCTGGGTGCCGACCGGGTGATCGCCTGGCCGTCCGCGGAAATCGCGGTCATGGGCGCCGAGGGTGCGGCCAATATCGTCTTCCGCAAGGAGATCGCGTCCGCCGAGGACCCGGAGGCGAAGCGCAAGGAGATGGTGGACGCCTACCGCGACGCCTTCAACACGCCCTTCGTCGCGGCCGGTCGCGGCTACGTCGATGACATCATCGAGCCGGCCGAGACCCGCAAGTACGTGGCCCGCGCGCTGGAGATGTTGCTCGACAAGCGCGAGGTGCGTCCGACCAAGAAGCACGGCAACATCCCGCTGTGACGGGGGAGGAGACCAGCGTGTCCACTATGGAAGACACCGTCCGCGAGCTGCAGCAGCTCGTATCCGAACTCACCCATCGGGTCAATTTCCTGGAGGCCGAGCTCAACGCGTTCCCGCACCGCCACGCCGACGACCCGACCGATGAGGAGATGCTGGCCATCTCCGCCGCGGTCGCGGCCTTCCTCGGCCACCGCGCGCTGCCCAAGCAGGTCCACGTCCGCCGTCGTGGTGGCTGGGCGCGCAAGGGACGCGAGGGAATCCAGGAGTCGCACAGCGTGACTCACCACACCCCCCGGTATCTCGGCCACTGACGCCACCCACCCCTTCCCGGACAACCGGAACGACAGACGAGGTAAGAGATGAAGCTGAAAGTGACCGTCAACGGGACGACGTACGACGTCGACGTGGAGGTCGAAGAGGAGAAGATCACCCCGATCGCCCCGATCATCATCGGTGGCGGAGCGGTGGGACCGGTCATCCCGGCGACGGCCAAGGCGGCGGGTTCGACCTCGTCCGGTCTGCGGGCACCCATCGCCGGTACCGTCCTGCGGATCAACGTGACCGAGGGCCAGGAGGTCAAGGCCGGCGACACCGTCGTGGTGCTCGAGGCCATGAAGATGGAGACCGAGATCACGGCCAACATGGATGCCACCGTCGCGCACATTCTGGTCGCCGAGGGTGAAGCCGTGATGGCGGGCCAGGACGTCGTCGAGTGGGCCGAGTGAGCGCAGCGTCGGCGACGATCTGACGTCCCCACGTGAGCCGGAGGGGGCGACCATCTCGATGGTCGCCCCCTCCGGCATGTCCGAGCAGCCGGGTGTCGTTGGTCTGCCGCGTGAGATTGGTATACCGCGGGTGATGGGTATGCCGGGTGCTGCGGGTATGCCGCGTGCTGCTGGCATTCCGAGTGGTGGGTATGCCGGGTATGCCGGGCCTGTCGGCCCTTAGGGCACGGTCACCTTGTGCCGCAGCGTCGAGACCAGGCCGTCCGAATCGGTCACGGTCAGCGTGACGACATACTCGCCGGGCGCGCGATAGGTGTGGCTGATCGACGGTGTCGGGCCGGGGGCGGGCGCCGTGCTGTCGTCGCCGAAATCCCACGCGTACGAGGCCACCGTGACCGGCGCGATGACCGTGCTGGCCGCCGCGTCCAAGGTCACGACGGATCCCGCCGACGTCGCCGTCACGGCCGCGCGGGGTGCCTTCGGGTTGACCCGGATCACGGCCGTGGTCGCGCTGACCCCCAGGTCGTCGGTCACCGTGAGCGTGACACCGTGGATCTGCTCGTCGGCATAGGTATGCGACACCTTGTCCGGAGTCGTGGTGACGATCGTGTTGGGATTGTCGCCACCTTCGGCCGGAGCATTCGCATCCCCGAAACTCCAGGCATACGAGACGATCTTGCCGAGCTTGGCGGTGGACCAGGACGGGTCGAAGGTGACCTGGCCGGCCACCTCGCCGATGACGGCGTCGAAATCGGGGATCGGTGGGATGGCCTTGACGGTCACCGGCAGCGTCGTGCGCGAGCTGTTCCCCTTGGCGTCGGTGACGACGAGGGTGACGGTGTAGTTGCCGTCCTTGGCGTACCCGTGCCGGGTGGTGGCCGTCTTGGTCCGTGCCGTCGTCCCGTCGCCGAACTCCCAGTCGAACGTGGCCAAGTCGCCGTCAAGGTCCTTGGTCGCCTTGGCGTCGAAGGCCACCGATAGTCCGGTGCTCGTGTCGGCCTGCAGCGCCGCCACCGGTGCCCCGTCGACGACCACGACCATCCGTTGGGTCTGGTAGTTGCCCTGCTTGTCGTATGCCGTGAGCGAGACCGTGTAGCTGCCCGGGGACGCGTACCTGTGGACGGCGACCGGCTTGGAGTACCAGTGCAGTTCCTTGCCGTCGCCGAAGTTCCACTCGTAGGACACCAGGGCGGAGGCGGTGGACCGGGAGGCCGAGGCGTCGAAGGAGGCGTCGCCCGCGGCGACCTTGGCCGTGAAGCCGGTGCGAACCGGCGAGCCGAGGATGGGGCCGGGCTGCACGGTCGAGCCGGGCGTCGGCCCGGTGGTCACCTTCGTCGGCCTGGGGCCGCTGGTCGAACCGGAGGTGATGGTCGTCTTCGGCGGTGGCGTGGCCTTGGGCGGCGCGGCCGATGTCGTGGACCCTGAGTTGATGATCGGGCCGATGACATTGGGGCCGATGGTCCCGGTGTCGCGGTAGGTGGCCGCCCACATCAACACATCGCCCACGTAGACCCGAGACGGGTTGTACCGCATGATCGCCGCCGAGATATTGGCCGCGTTGGACAGGTCTCCGCCGGTGTCGCAGAGGAAGACCCCGGCCGTGACGGCGGCGTCGTACACATTGTTCGGGTCCGCCACGCCGTCGCCGTTGCCGTCCTCGCCGAACTGGCGCCAGGTGGACGGAAGGAACTGCATGGGGCCGACGGCCCGGTCGAACTGGGTGTCCCCGTCCAGCGCTCCGCCGTCGGTGTCCCGGATGACCGCGGTCCCCGGAGTGGTCCCGTCCAGCCGGGGCCCGAGGATCACTCCCTTGGTCTTTCCGGTCGCATCGACGGCGCCGCCGTAGGCGTGGCCCGACTCGATCTTGCCGATGCCGGCGAGCAGCCACCACGGCAGATTGCATTGGGGACGCAGGGTGCGCAACCGGGTCTGCGCCGAGGTGTATGCCGTCATCAGGCCGGTGGGAACCGTGGCGGCCGCCGACCGGGTGG
This sequence comes from Dermatophilaceae bacterium, assembly GCA_039812545.1. GTDB lineage: Bacteria > Actinomycetota > Actinomycetes > Actinomycetales > Dermatophilaceae > JBDIAR01. The sequence goes on from JBDIAR010000001.1 coordinate 41,998, forward strand.
GGGCGATCTTGCCGTCCAGCGCCAGCTTGGCCATCTCCCCGGCCTGTTTCGCGTCGACCGGGGTGCTCACCATCCGACCGTCGAGGGCCACGAGGCTGTGGCCGATCGCGGCGGTGACGCCCTGGCCCGGAGCCGATCCGTCGACCACGAGCCCGCCGGGTGCCGTCGTGGTGTCCGGCCGGGGCTGGGCCGGTGCGCCGAGGCTGGCTCCGACGAGCATCAGGCTCGCCATCCCGGTGCCGGCGATCGCATTGCGCAACCCGGTGCGGGCACCCGCCCGAGCCTCGGCGATCCGGCGCAACTGCCGGCCACCGGACCGAACAGCCTCTGTCCGAACCGGTTCGGCGCGCACTCCACCGCGCGGCGCCATCGTGGGCTGCGGTTGGCGGTGCGGCTGTTTCGGCGTCATGTCTCGGGGATGCCTTGGGGTGGATCAGCCGGCTGGCCGGGTGGATGAACCGGTGGGGGTGATCTGGGAAGGTTTCAGACCGCCCGCACGATCTGACCAGATTCGTCCCAATCGTAGCTCTTTCTCCCGACGTGCGGGAGATTCCGCAGCACCCGCATACCGCACATCACCTCCCGAGGACGCCACCAGAGGATCGCGGGGTGCGTCGTCGCGCCAGGAAGCTCGCGAGCCGGCCGATGGCCTCTTCGATGTCGTCGAGGTGTGGCAGGGTGACGATCCGGAAGTGGTCCGGCCGGGGCCAGTTGAACCCGGTGCCCTGGACGATCAGCAGCTTCTCCTCGCGGACCAGGTCCAGCGCGAAGCGCTCGTCGTCCTCGATCGGGTAGACCGCCGGGTCGAGCCTCGGGAACAGGTAGAGCGCGCCCCTCGGCCGCACGCAACTGACCCCGGGGATCTCACAGACGAGTTCCCAGGCCCGTCGCCGCTGCAGTTCGAAACGGCCGCCCTGGGCGATCAACCCGTCGACCGACTGCACCCCGCCCAACGCGGTCTGGATGGCATACTGCGCCGGCACATTGGCGCACAGTCGCATATTCGCCAGTACGCCCAGCGCCTCGATATACCCTCGGGCGTGGTCCTTGGGGCCGGACAGGCCGAGCCACCCGCTGCGGAAACCCGCGACCCGATGCGTCTTGGACAGCCCGTTGAAGGTGAGGCACAGCAGGTCGGGGGCGCGCGAGGCGATCGAGATGTGGACGGCGTCGTCGTAGACGATCCGGTCGTAGATCTCGTCGGACATCAGGATCAGGTCGTGCTCGCGGGCGATCTGGACCAGCTCGTCGAGCATCGCCGGCTCGTACACCGCGCCGGTCGGGTTGTTGGGATTGATGACCACCAGGGCCCGGGTCCGATCGGTGATCTTGGAGCGCAGATCGGCCAGGTCGGGCTGCCAGTCGGCGCCCTCGTCGCACAGGTAGTGGACCGGGCGACCACCGGCCAACGCCGTCGCCGCGGTCCACAGCGGGTAGTCCGGCGCGGGGATGAGAACTTCGTCGCCGTCATCCAGCAGGCCCTGCATGGCCATCACGATCAGTTCGGAGACGCCGTTGCCGAGATAGATGTCGTCGGGGTCGACCCCCGGAATCCCCCGCAACGCGAAGTACTGGGCCACCGCGACCCGAGCCGGCAGGATCCCCTTGGAGTCCGAGTAGCCGTGGGCGATCGGCAGGGTGTGGATCATGTCCCGCAAGATCTCCGGCGGGGCCTCGAAACCGAACGGCCCGGGGTTGCCGATGTTCAGCTTGATGATGTGTTCGCCGGCATCCTCCAGCCGCTTGGCCTCCTCCAGAACCGGGCCGCGGATTTCGTAACAGACCTTCGCGAGTTTGGAGGATTGACCGACGGCGCGCATGGGGTCAAGCGTATGCCGGTGGCCGGTCGGGACCCGTCAAGGTCCCGACCGGTTGCCGCTCAGCCGTGCTGGCTCAGCCTTGCTTGCCGTCCAGCGCCACGAGGACACCGGCGAGGGCGAAGTACTTGTTGGAGCCGAGGTCGCGGATCGTCTTGATCCCGAGCGCCTCGGCCAGGGCCGCGTCGTGCTTCTCCGTCAGGCCGGCCAGCGCGGACGGCGGTGCGTCGAGGATCTCCGACAGCGTCTTGTCCTCGTATGCCTTGTCGAGTCCCTTGGTGAGGTTGACCTGAATAGCCATGTGCGCTCCTATGTGTTGGACCTGTATGTGCTGGACGTGCGGACCGGATACGACGAACGGTAGTGTTCCCGAGTCGCCTGAGCCCGCAATTGGGCCAACCTGGGAGTTTGCCGCACGAAAAGGTTGCGCGAACTGTGGGTGCGGGCCTGACGGCTGCGGTGAGGGCAGGTCAAGCGGTGACAACAGGTCGAGCGCTGACAACAGGTCAAGCGGTGACAACAGGTCAAGCGGTGACGGGATGAGGTCGCGACGTGGCAGGACCGGCCCCGAAGACCCTGGCCGAGCGGTGTCCGGTCGGCGCGCCGCCTGACGAACTCGCCGAAGCGGCATACGAGGCGTTCGTCGCCTGGACGACAGACGGCGGCGTCACGCTGTACCCCGCGCAGGACGAGGCGCTGCTCGCGCTCGCGACCGGGGCCAATGTCGTGCTCGGGACGCCGACCGGTTCGGGCAAGTCCCTGGTGGCCGTCGGGGCGTGTTTCGCGGCGCTGTCCGCGGGTCAGCGCAGTTGGTACACCGCGCCGATCAAGGCGCTGGTCTCGGAGAAGTTCTTCGACCTGTGCGCGGTGTTCGGGGCGACCAATGTCGGCATGATGACCGGGGACGCCACCGTCAACGCGGGCGCCCCGATCGTCTGCGCGACCGCCGAGATCCTGGCCAATACGGCACTGCGGGAGGGGGCGGCGGCCGGGGCGGGATTGGTCGTCATGGACGAGTTCCACTTCTACGGCGATCCGGAGCGTGGCTGGGCCTGGCAGGTTCCGCTGCTGACCCTGCCGGACACGCAGTTCCTCCTGATGTCGGCGACCCTCGGCGACACGAGTGAACTCGAGGTCGACCTGACCCGACGGACCGGCCGCGAGACCATCGCGGTGACATCCGCCGTCCGGCCCGTGCCGTTGGATTTCGCGTGGGTGGAGACGCCGATCCACGAGAGCGTCGAGGACCTGCTGGCCGGTGGCCGCTCCCCGGTTTACGCGGTGCACTTCACCCAGGCGGCCGCCCTGGAACGCGCGCAGGCCCTGACGTCGGCGGCGGTCACGACCAAGGCCGAGCGGGCCGCGATCGCCGCCGCCGTCGGAGATTTCAGGTTCGCCAAGGGCTTTGGGCAGACCTTGCGGCGGCTGATCGGCCACGGCATCGGGGTGCACCACGCCGGGATGCTGCCGAAATACCGCCGCTTGGTCGAGACCCTCGCCCAAGCCGGGCTGCTCAAGGTCGTCTGCGGCACCGACACCCTGGGCGTCGGCATCAATGTGCCGATTCGGACCGTGCTGCTCACCTCGCTCGTCAAGTACGACGGGACCCGGATGCGGGTCCTGCGGGCTCGTGAGTTCCATCAGATCGCCGGTCGCGCCGGTCGCGCCGGGTTCGATGTCGCCGGCTCGGTCGTATGCCAGGCGCCCGATCACGTCGTCGAAAACGCCCGGCTGGTGGCCCGGGCCGGAGACGACCCGAAGAAGTTGCGCCGCGTGCAGCGCAAGAAGCCGCCCGAGGGCGAACTGACTTACGGCGAGAGCACTTTCGAGCGGCTGGTGGCCGCCGAACCCGAGCCGCTGCGTCCGCACCTACGCATCACGCACGCGGTGGTCCTCAACATCCTGCAGCGCCCCGGCAACGGGCTGCGCGACCTGTGGCGGCTCATCCACGGCAGCCATGAGGAGTCGGCCCGGCGACGTCGGCTGTGGCACCGGGCGGTTCGCATCGTGCGCACCCTGCTGACGGCGCAGGTGGTCCGTCTGCAGGTCGAGGTCGATCCGGACGACCCGGCGCGCGACGTGGTGCGCTGCCGGGTCGCCGTCGACCTGCAGCAGGGATTCGCGCTCAACCAGCCGCTGTCCGCCTTCGCGCTCGAGGCCCTCAAGCTCCTCGATCCCGACGACCCGGCATACCCGCTCGACGTCGTGTCCGTGGTGGAGGCGACCTTGGAGGATCCCCGGCCGGTGCTGGCCGCGCAGCGCTTCGAGGCCCGGGGAGAGGCGGTGGCGGAGTTCAAGGCGGACGGCTTGGACTACGACGAGCGGATGACCGCGCTGGAGGACGTGAGCTGGCCGCGTCCGCTGGCGGAGCTCCTGGAGGGCGCCTTCCTGGCCTACCTGCGGCACCACCCGTGGGCCGCCGAAGCCGAACTCTCGCCCAAGTCGGTGGTTCGCGAGATGTGGGAACGGGCCATGTCGTTCGGCGAGTTCATCGCCCACCACAAGCTGGCCCGCTCGGAGGGCCTTGTGCTGCGCTATCTCAGCGACGCCTATCGGGCGTTGCGGCAGACCGTGCCGGCGACTCGGCGCACCGACGAACTCGACGAACTGACCGAGTGGCTCGGGGAGGTCGTCCGCCAGACCGACTCGAGCCTGCTGGACGAGTGGGAGACGCTCGTCAGCCCGGCCGACGACGCGGGCGACGGCGCTGGGGGTGTGGGGGTGCCCCGTCCGACGCGAGAGCGGGTCCTGTCCGACAATCCGCGGGCGCTGCGCGCGATGATCCGTCAGGCGATGTTCCGTCGGGTCGAACTGCTCGCCCTGGGTCGTTACGACCAGCTCGCCGGTTTGGACGACGGGCTGACGGGCGAGCAGTGGCAGTCGGCGGCGCAGGACTACTTCGCCGAGTACGCCGATATCGGTACCGGACCCGATGCCCGTGGAGCGGGCCTGCTCAGCATCGAGGCCGACCCCGATGCGCCTCGCATCCTCCTCGTGGCCCAGATCATCGACGACCCCGACGGCGACCGGGACTGGCGGATCACCGCCGAGGTCGACCTGGACGCGACCGACGAGGCGGGCGAACTCGCGCTGACGACAGCGGCATTCGCGCCCGCATGACCAGTCGGCCGAGCCGGCCGGGTCGTGCCCTCACGCGGTGCGGTCCCGCTCGTGGACGAGCCGTCCCGCGACCCAGGACCGGGCGACGTCGGCCGGACCGCCGAGGGTGAACAGCGCCGCAATTGCCTGGTCCGGTGAATCTGTATGCCGGAGAACGGTGTCCGTCGTCGATCCAGGATCCGGGCGCAGCCATATCGCGTCGAACTGCTTGCCGATCGAGAAGTCGCCCGCGTCCCGGTCGATCCCCAGCGCTTTCGCGCCGGCCGACGTCGCCAGAAAGAGCAATTGGGCCGGGGTCAGCGGCCATCCGCTGTCGCCGAGCAGACGCTGGACGAAGTAGGCCTGCAGCCCCTCCTTGAGCAGACAAAAGCCCGTGCCGGCGCCGACGTCGCTTCCCAGGGCCACATTGACCCCGGCGGTCACGTGCCGGCGCATCGGGAAGAGGCCGCTGCCCAGTGAGGCATTGCTCGTGGGGCAATGCGCGACGTGGGCCTTCGCCTCGGCGAGTGCCGTCAGCTCGGTGGTCCTCGGGTGGACATTGTGCGCGAGCACGCAACGCCGGTGGACCAGTCCGTGCTTGCGGTAGGTGCCCAGGTAGTTCTCCGAGGTCGGGAAAAGGCTTGCCACCTGGGCGATTTCGGAGTTGTTCTCGTTGAGGTGGGAGGTGACCAGGATGCCTGGGGCAAGTTCTTGAAGCTCGGCACAGACTGCCAGCAGTTCGTCCGACGCGGTCAGCGCGAAGCGCGGTGTGACGGCATACCGGAGCAGTCCCCGCCCGTGCCACCGGGCGATCAGCTCACGGCCCTGCGCCAGCGCGTCCTCGGGCGTGGTGAGCAGTTCGGGACGAAGTCCCCGATCGGCCAGGACCTGACCGGCGGCCAACCGCAGCCCGGTCCCATCGGCGGCGGCGAAGAACTCCGCCATCGCGCCCGCGAAGTGGGACCCGAAGACCAAGGCGCTCGTCGTCCCCGCGGCGGCGAGGCCGGTCAGGAACTCGACGGCCACCTGCGCGGCATACCCGTGGTCGGCGAACTTGGACTCCTCGGGCAGGGCGCATTCGTCCAGCCACTCCAGCAGGGGCCGGCCGAGGCCGCCGATGACCCTGGTCTGGGGGTAGTGCACATGTGCGTCGACGAATCCCGGCAGGACGACACCATCGGGGAGCCGAACGACGGCGGCGTTCGGATGCTCCTCGGTCAACTCGGCCGGCGAACCGCGCGCACTGATCCGGCCGTCTCGCACGAGCAGGGCGCCGTCGTGACAGCGCAGCGGCTCTCGCGGGTCGTCCCGGTATGCCGGGTCGAACGGATCGACCGGGACGTCGACGAACGTCGCCGCGAAGATCTGCTCGACGCTCACGGCGACTCCCCGGACGCGGGTTCGGGTTCGCGTGCTGCGGCCACTTCCAACTCACGCAGGACCGCGACCGCGACGTCGACGGCGACCACGGCGGGTTCCTTTCCGCGCAGGGTCCCCGAACCCACCGGGCAGCGGATCGCGTCCACGGCGGCCCCGTCGTGACCCTCCGCCAGCAGCATCCGGCGGAAGCGAGCCCACTTGGCGGCCGAACCGATCAGCCCGATGGTCGCCACGCGCGGGTCGCGCAGCGCGGCATCGCAGATGGCGAAGTCCTCCGCGTGATCGTGCGTCATCACCAGTACGTGCGCACCGGACGGTGCGGTCGCCAGGGCCTGCTCCGGGATGAGCGACTGGCGGGGGACGAGGATAGCCGGGCCCCCGTCCAAGGCGTCGAGCCGGAGCGGATCGAGTTGCCCCGGGCGCGAATCGACCAGGGTCAGGTGGATCTCGCACCTGCTGAGGATGCGGGCGAGTTCGTAACCGACATGGCCGAAGCCGAAGAGCACGACGGCCGGAGCGGGCCGCAGCGGTTCGAGGAGCACCCGGACCCGGCCACCGCAGCACTGCCGTTGTCCGTCGTGGTCCGCGTGTGGCGAGAGGTCGTGGTCGAGGTACTCCGGTGGCGGCGCGATTCCGGACGCGACCATCGACGCCAGCAGGCTCCGGGCGCGGGTGACGGCCCGATGCTCCACGGCACCGCCGCCGATGCTGCCGGTCGTGAACCCCTCTCCGACCACCATCTTCGCGCCCGCTGCGCGAGGTGAGTGCCCGTGTACCTCGACGAGAGTGACGAGCGCGACGGGTATGCCGTCGCGTCGGGACCGGGCCAGAGCCTCACTCCAGTGCATCGGCCCGCGCCTTCTCCAGCGCCCACCAGACCGCCTCCGGCGTTGCGGGACAACCGATTTCGACCGAGTGTCGGCCGTCGCCGAAGGCCGCAACGGCCTCACGCAGAGCCTCGCGGACGGCGATGGCCAGCATGAGTGGCGGCTCCCCGACCGCCTTCGACCCGTAGATGGCGCCGTCCTCGGTGGCGTCGTCGAGGAGGTGGACGTTGAATTCGTCGGGCAGCTCCGAGAAGCTCGGCAGCTTGTACGTGCTGGCGGTCTGCGTGGTGATGCGGCCGGTGGGGGTCGCTCCGTGGGGGCCCGGGTCGGTGTCCCAGCGGAGTTCTTCGAGGGTGAGCCAGCCCAGCCCTTGGACGAACCCGCCCTCGATCTGCCCGATGTCGATGCCGGGCGACAGGCTGTCCCCGACGTCGTGGACGATGTCCACCCGGATCAGCCGATACCCTCCGGTGAAGCCGTCCACCTCCACCTCGGCGGCCGCCGCCCCGTAGGCGAAGTACTTGAACGGTTCGCCACGCAGCGCCACCGGATCCCAGTGCAGCCCCTCGGTACGGTAGAACCCGTTGGCGGACAACGAGACCCGGTCGAAGTAGGCGGCCGAGACGCGCTTGTCCCAATCCAGGTGCGCGTAGGGCTCCAGTCGCTCGACGATCTGACGGCAGGCGTCGCGGATCGCGGCTCCGTTGAGATCGGCTCCCGAACTCGCCGCCGTCGCAGATGTGTTGGGGACCTTGTCGGTGCGGGTCGCCGCCACCCTGACGTGCGACATCGGCACCCCGAGCGCGGTGGCCGCGACCTGCAGCATCTTCGTGTGCAGCCCCTGGCCCATCTCCGTGCCGCCGTGGTTGATGAGCACCGAGCCGTCTTTGTAGACGTGGACGAGCGCCCCGGCCTGGTTGAACGCGGTGAAGTTGAACGAGATTCCGAACTTCACCGGCGTCACGGCGATGGCCCGCCGGGTATGCCGGTGTTCGGCGTTCCAGCCGACGATCGCCGCGCGTCGCGAGTCCAGGTCGGCCCGGTCGGCGAGCGTCGACCAGATCCGGTCCAGGCGTTCGGCGTGGCGGACGGGTTGGCCGTACGGCGTGGACTGGCCGGGTTGGTAGAAGTTGCGGCGTCGCAACTCGTGGGCGGGAATGCCGAGCAACGGGGCACTGCGCCCGATGACCTCCTCGACCACGAGCATGCCCTGCGGTCCGCCGAATCCGCGGAAGGCGGTCTGGGACGTCTTGTTCGTCCGGGCGACCGCCCCCTCGACGCGGACATGAGGGATGAAGTAGGCGTTGTCGAAATGGCACAACGCCCGCGCGAGAACGGGTTCGGACAGATCGAGGCTGAAGCCCCCGTCGCTGGTGAGCCGCGCCTCCAGCGCCTCGAGGCGGCCCTCGGAGGACCAGCCCGCGCGGAAGGTGACGTGGAACGGATGGCGCTTGCCGGTCATCGTGAAGTCCAGCGACCGCGTCAGACGCAGCCGCACCGGCCGCCCGGTGAGGACGGCGCCGAGGGCGGCGATCGCGGCATACCCGTGCGGTTGCATCTCCTTGCCGCCGAAGCCGCCACCCATCCGCAGGCACTGGACGGTCACGGCGCTGCTCGGCAGGTCGAGCACGTGGGCGACGATGTCCTGGGTCTCGCTGGGGTGCTGGGTCGAGCACTGCACGAACACCTGACCGTTCTCGTCCACCTCGGCCAAGGCCGCCTGGGTCTCCAGGTAGAAGTGTTCCTGACCGCCGATCTCGAACTCTCCTTCGACGACGAGATCGGCTGCTGCCAAGGCGGATTCGGTGTCACCCCGCACGACGCTGCGCCGCCCGCCTTGATAGCTGCCGGCGGCGATGGCATCGGCGACGGTCAGGATCGGGGTGAGCGGTTCGATCTCGACGACGACGGCCGCGGCGCCCGTCCGGGCCGCCTCCAGCGTCTCGCCGAGCACCCACGACACGGCCTGACCGTGATAGACGACCTCGGCGGGGAACAGCGGCTCGTCGTGTTTGATCCCGCTGTCGGCCACTCCGGGGACATCGTCGGCGCACAGCACCCGCACGACCCCCGGGATCCGGTATGCCGGTGCGGCGTCCAGCTTCGTGACGATCCCGTGAGCGCAGGCGGTCTGGACCGGCCAGGCGTGCAGGACCCCCGGCCGCCGCCCGACGAGGTCGTCGGTGTAGAGCGCTTGGCCGGTCACGTGCAGCGCCGCGCTCTCGTGCGGCACCGTTTCGCCGACCACCGAGTTATCCGGGCGGACCGCGAGGTCGGCGTCGACGCGATACCCCTGGTTCTCCTGGCTCACCGGACCGCCTCGCTCACCGGGTTCTCGGCATACAGCTTGCGCAGTGCCTGGCCGAGCATTGCACAGCGATACGCGGCGCTCGCGCGGTGATCCGACAGGGGTGTGCCCTCGGTGCCCAAGACCGCGGATGCCCGGTCGATCGTGTCGGATTCCCAACGCCGGCCGACGAGTTCGGCCTCGGTGCGGACGGCGCGCAGCGGCGTGGCGGCGACGCCGCCGAGCCCGATCGCCGCCCGCGTGACGATCCCGTCCTCGACGTCGATGGCGAAGGCGATCGCCACCGAGGAGATGTCGTCGAACCGGCGCTTGGCGATCTTGTGGAAGGCCGCCAGCCGCGGCGTCGCGGTGGCGAGCGGGACGAGGACGGCGGTGATGAGTTCGTCCGACCGGCGCACCGTATGCCGGTAGCCGGTGAAGTACTCCGTCAACGGGATCGTGCGCCGGCCGTCGGCTCGGCTGCTCAGCACGACGGAGGCGTCCAAGGCCAACAGAACGGGCGGGGAGTCGCCGATCGGCGACGCCGTGCCGAGGTTGCCGCCCAGCGTGGCCCGATTGCGGATCAACCTGCTGGCGAACTGGGGGATCAGCATGCCCAGCAACGGGATTCGGCGACCGAGGACCTCATCGATCTGGGTCAACGTCGCAGTGGCTCCGATGGTCACCGAGTCGTCGCCCACCTCGATGGCGCGCAGCTCTGACAGGTGATCGATCGCCAGGATCGAGCCGGGCCGGGCGTGCTTGAGGTTGACGTCGACCCCGTAGTCGGTGGCCCCGGCCACGATCTGCTGATCCGGATCGCGGGCGAGCAGGTCGAGCGCCTCGTCGAGGTCACCCGGTCGACGATAGGTCGCCGCTGCGGTCGCGACCTCGAACCCCCGCAGGTCGGTCGGCTCGGCGGGAGCGGCCAAGACGTCATCGGCCGTCGGAGTGTCGAGTTCGTAGGCGGCGTCACGGATCGAGCGATATCCGGTGCACCGGCACAGGTTCCCGGACAGCGCGTGGAGGTCGAAACCGTTCGGTCCGTGGAGGTGGCCCTCGTTCGCTCCCGAAGGATGGTCCTGATGGTCCTGATGGTCCTGATGGCCCTCCGGGGCGTCGCCGGCCCGGCCGGGCCGGTAGTACTCGGCGGCCATCGAGCAGACGAACCCCGGTGTGCAGTAACCACATTGCGAGCCGCCGGCGCGCGCCATGGCCTCTTGCACGGGGTGGAGCGCATCCGGTGTGCCCAGTCCCTCAGCGGTGCGGACCTCGCGCCCCGCCAGCCACAGAGCCGGGGCGAGGCAGGCGTTCACGGCCGACCATTGACGGTGTGCGCCGGGCGTCTCGTCGGCGACGAGGACCGCGCAGGCACCACATTCGCCCTCGGCGCAACCCTCTTTGGCACCGGTCAGGCCCTGGGTTCGCAACCAGTCGAGGGCACTGGTATGCGCGCCGGCGTCGGCAAGGGACATCGCCCGTCCGTTCACCACGACGGACGGCAGCGCGGGCCGGGTCACCTCCACCCTCCACCCTCCTCACGTCGTTGGCCGGGACGCCTCCTGGCGCGCCGTCGCGCCTCGGGGCGTTCGGCATACGGTAGACCTGTTGGACCCCCCACAGCCAGCGCTGACACACTGGCCGCCGTGCGCTTCCTGCTGATCCGGCACGGTCAATCGACCAACAACCTGCTCTCGCGCAGGGTCGTGGCGGCGCGGTCCGCGACCCGGATCCCGGGCTCACCGACCTCGGCGTCCGACAAGCGGCCAAGCTCGCCCGGCTCGCCGGTTCGGGCGGCCTGCCGTGGCCGCCGAGCGTGGTCTACACCAGCTTGAGGTGCGTGCCGTCCAGACCGCGGCACCGGTGGCCCGTGCCCTGGGGCTTCCGCTGATCGGGCACGCCGAGGTGTACGAGTGCGGCGGACCGTACGAGGACCTCGCCGGGGACGGTCGTCGCACCGCGCATCCCGGCAGCCCGTGGTCGGTAATCGAGGCCGTCGCCGCTGCGGCGGGGATGAGGATCGAGCTCCCCGACCCGATCGGCGAGCAGGGCTGGCATACCGGCCCGTACGAGTCACCCGGCGACATCTCGGCGCGAGCGGCGCGGGTGGTCTCCGGACTGCGGTCCCGCCATTGCGATGACGCCGTGATCGCCGTCGTCAGCCACGGCTGTTTGATCAACCAGCTTCTCCGCGCCCTGCTCGGGATCGTCACGATGACAGGCTGGTTCGCCATCCACAACGCCGGTGTGACGGGCGTGTTCGACGAGGAATGGGAGCTGTCCTCCGTCACGGCGGGGCCCATCGACTGGACCCCTCACCTGCGGCCCGACGAGGTCACCGACTGGGGTCGTGGACGCGCTCACGGACAGGGCCACCGCATACGGGCAGAGCGCGTGTCGACGGTCCCGGGCACGCTGTTAGATTTGCGCTGACAGTGCGGCCGAGCTGTGGTCGGCCCGCGGAAGGAGGCTGGTCCCCATGGCCCGTCGGGTGCTCATCGCCTGTGACAAGTTCAAGGGCTCACTCACCGCCACCGAGGTCGTCGACACCATCGAGCGGGCGCTGACGGCGGCCGTGCCGGACGTGCGGGTCAGCTCGTTGCTGGTCGCCGACGGCGGAGACGGGACGCTGGACGCGGCGGTGCGGGCCGGGTACGAACGGGTTCCGTTGACCGTGGCCGGACCGACGGGCGAACCCAACCCCACCTCGTATGCCGTCAAGGACGGCACCGCGGTCGTGGAGATGGCCGATGCGTGCGGCATCGTCAAACTGCCGGGGGGCCGCCGGGAGCCGCTGACGGCGACCAGCCGGGGGGTCGGTGAGGTACTCCGGGCCGTCCTCGACCGCGCGGATGTCAGCCGGATATATCTCGGGATCGGGGGCTCGGCGAGCACCGACGGCGGCGCCGGGATGCTGCAGGCCCTCGGGGCCCGGATCTGCGACGTCGCGGGGCAGCAGTTGCCCGACGGCGGCGGTCCGCTCGCCGATGTGGCGACCGTCGACTTCTCCGGTCTCCACCCGCGGCTGCGCGACGTCGAGGTGATCGTGGCGTGCGATGTCAACAACCCGCTGCTCGGGGACATGGGGGCACCGGCGATCTTCGCACCGCAGAAGGGCGCCTCGGCGGACGAGGTGGCCCTCCTCGACGCCAACCTCGCCCGGTTCGCCGCACTCGTCACGGCGGCGGTCGGCCGCGACGACACGAGTCGCCCCGGTGCCGGAGCCGCCGGTGGGGTGGGGTATGCCGCGCAGGCCGTCCTCGACGCGCGGATGGTGCCCGGAGTCGAATTCGTGCTCGGGCTGGCGGATTTCGCCGAACAGGTCAAGGGTGCCTCGCTCGTCGTCACCGGTGAGGGGTCGATCGACCGGCAGACCCTGCTCGGCAAGACCCCCGCGGGCGTCGCCGACGCGGCGCGGGCCGCCGGGGTGCGCACGGTCGCGGTCTGCGGCCGTAACCAACTCGAAGCCGGCGACGTCGAGGACTCCGGCATCGAGCGGGTCTACGCACTGACCGACCTCGAGCCCGACCCCGAGATCTGCATGGCGCAGGCCGGCCCGCTCTTGGCGCAGCTCGTGACCCGGGTGGCGGCCGACTGGTTGACTGCGTGACCGAGCCGCCGCCGGCGCCGTTGCCGATCGTCCTGGTCCACGGGCTGGGCCAGGGGCCGTTGGCCTGGCAGGACGTCATCTCGGCGCTCGCCGTCGACAACGGCCTGGGCGCACGTCCCTACCTCGCCCCCTGGATCAGTGGGTTGCGACCCAAGACGGAGCGATTCGAGTTCGACGCGGCGGTCGGTGACTTCGCCCGCCAGGTCGACCTCGGCGTGGGGCCGGACCGGCCGGTCGTACTGTGCGGGATCTCGCTCGGTGCCCAACTCGCGACCCGGTATGCCGCCCAGTACCCCTCCCGCGTGGCGGGGCTCGTCCTCGTCGGCGGTCAGGTGCGTCCACCGAAGTTGGCGATGTCCTTGCAGGCCAAGGCGTTACGACTGGTCCCGAAGGCCCGGTTCGAGGCGTTGGGCGTGTCGAAGAAGCGGACCCTCGGCGTACTGGACACCGTCGCCCGGATCGACCTCGGCGACGACCTGCCGCAGATCGCGGCCCCGACCGTGGTGGTCTGCGGGTCCCGTGATCGGCCCAATGTCGCTGCGGCCCGGGAACTCGTCCAGGGGATCGCACAGGCTCAACTACACCTCGTCGCCAAGGGCGGTCACGCCCTCAACACCGAGCGTCCCGGCGACCTGGCCGCCGTCATCGCCGGGCTGGTCGGCATCCTCGAAGGACGTCCTACGCCCGACGAGGGTGCCTGAGTCGGCGGCCCGCTATCGGCGGGTGCGTGCACCCGGTCCGATGTGTTCGTCGAGCCACGCCACGAAGGGGCGGAGGCCGGTCCACCCGTCGCGTACCCGATCGAATGCCTCGCCGGTGTGCAACCAGGCCGGACTGCCGTAATCGTGACGCAGCGTGATGGTGTTGTGCCGCATGAGGTTCAGGCGCGGGTGATCGGCGGGCACGCCACGCGGACGGGTGGCGACGAGCTCACCCCCGCACTCATAACCGGATCTCGTCGCGGTCCTGATGATCCGCTCCAGCGCCGCGCCGGACGCCGGGGAGTCGACGGCCGCCCGGTAGCGCCGACGTTGATCCGGGTCCAGAAGGTAGCCGCCCGCTCCGACGAAGAGCCCGTCGGCGTCGACGTGCACGTAGTACGCGAAACCACCCGGCGACTCGCACCACGCACCCTGATGGGTCTTGTAGGGCGACGTGTCGACGGCGAAGCGAACATCGCGGTGCGGGCGGAAGACGTGCGCCGTCCCGAACCGAGCCGCCAACTCCGTCACGAGTGCGGTGATGGGGCCGCGCACGACCTCGGCATACCGGTCCTTGTTCTCGCTCCACCAGGTTCTGGTGTTGTCCCGCTCGAGTTCGTCGAAGAAGACCAATGCATCGTGCGGTATGCCGGTGAAGGCCGTTGTCATCGCGGGTCGCCCGGTTCCGTCGAGGCCGTCAGCTGCGTTGGGGTGATCGCGTCCAGGGCCCGCAGCAATGTGGGAATGAGGTCCTCCGGGCAACCGCGGCGGTACCACTCCTCGGCGGCCAGCCACAAGGCGAACAGGATCGATCCGGTGACCGCCACGGCCTCACCGAGCGAACGCTGCGGTGGCACAGGGGATTCGACCAGGGCGTCACCAAGTCGCCAGGCGTAGTCGTCCAGGATGACGAAGGCCCCGCGCCGCACGGCCGGTACCTCCAGGTAGTACCGCATCCGGCGCGTGGTCAGTTCGTCCTGACGGGTATGGGTCCACGAGAACATGCCGAGCGCCCGCCGGGCCGCGGTCCACGGATCGGTGTCCTTGAGCTGGTCCAGCACGGCGTCGAGCAGGGTGTCGTCATATTCATCATGGATGACGACGCCCTCCTTCGTCCCGAAGTACCGGTACACCGAACTCGGCGACACCTCGGCGGCGGCTGCGACCTCCTCGATCGTCACCGCGTCGAAGCCGCGGGCGTCGAAGAGGTCGAGTGCGACCCGCTGAATGGTGCGCATCGCCGCACTGCGCTTGCGCGCCCGCAACCCCTGCTCGCTCGGCATACCGGAGCGGTGCTCGTGCACGGTTCCTTCGACCTCCTTCGTCGCCTCCCCGCCGAGTCTAGGAGCACTCGGAGGGACCCGGCATTGACAACGATAGAGACTCTCGAGTTAGAGTCGCTGTCATGAGACAGTCACTCTCAGCTGTGGTCACGGAGCCGGACCCGCAGTCGGCGGCGATCGAGGTTCGCGACCTCGGCAAGCGGTTCGGTTCTGTCGTCGCCCTCGACGGTCTGGACCTGCGGGTGGGCGTCGGTGAGGTGCACGGCTTCCTCGGGCCCAACGGGGCGGGGAAGACCACGACCATCCGGATCCTGCTGGGCCAACTTCGGGCCGGTTCCGGCCGGGCCGAGGTTCTCGGAGCGGACCCCTGGGTGCACGCCGTCCAGATCCACCGGCGACTGGCATACGTGCCCGGGGATACGACCCTGTGGCCGAACCTGACCGGCGGAGAGTGCATCGACCTGTTGGGGGCGTTGCATAGCCAGGAGCGCCGCGCCCCTGATCGCGTTCGGCTGGATCGGCGTCGGCGCGACGCGCTGATCGAGCGATTCGACCTCGACCCGACGCGTCGGACGCGGTCCTACTCCAAGGGGAATCGACAGAAGGTCGCGCTGATCGCCGCGTTGGCGGTCGACGCCGACCTGCTCCTGCTGGACGAGCCCACGTCGGGGCTCGACCCGTTGATGGAGGCGGTGTTCCAGGAGTGCATTCGCGAGGCCGTCGCCGCCGGATGCACGGTGCTGTTGTCCAGCCATCTCCTGGACGAGGTCGAGGCGTTGTGCGACCGGGTCTCCATCGTGCGGCACGGACGCGTCGTCTCCAGCGGTTCGCTCGACGAGCTCCGCCGCCAGACCCGAACCAGTGTCGACGCCACGACCGCCGGATCGATGCCCGAGCTGGACGACTGGCCGGGGCTGAGCGCAGTCCGGCGGCAACGGCAATCCGACGGCTGCCGGGTGACCTTCCGAGTGGCGCCTGAACAGCTCGCGGCCGCAACGGCCTTCGTCTGTCGACAGAATCCGGTTCGGCTGACCGTCACCCCGCCCAGCCTCGACGAACTCTTCCTCGCGCACTACCGCGACGACCTGGCCGACCGTACCGGTGAGGGGGCGAGCCGATGAGTGCGGACGTGTTTCGGGGCACGTGGCGCTGCTTCGTCATGCAGTGGCGGGTGGGGTGGGTGGGACTGGCCGGATTCGTCGCCGCGGTCGTGTTCCCCGTCGTCGCGACGGCGGCGAGCATGGCGGGGCTGTATCCCGAGGCGGCGCAACGGGCGGTGTACCGCGCCACCGTGGGAGCGTCGGTCACCAGTACCGCGTTCAACGGCCGCGGTTACGGGCTGGACGAACTGGGCGGCATCGCGGCATTCGAGGCGGGCATCTTCACCCAACTCGTGCTGCCGATCCTGGCCCTCGTGCTCGTGGTTCGGCATACCCGCACACAGGAGGAGATCGGCCGGCTGGACCTGCTCACCGCCGCGCCGGTCGGCCGGCTGGCCCCGCATGCCGCCGGCGTCCTCGCACCGGCCGCGGCTGCCTTGGTCGCCGGTGTCCTCACCTCGATCGGCCTGGTCGTCGTCGGTATGCCGCCGGCCGGATCCGTCGTGTACGGGGGCTCGTTGACGTTGCTGGGTCTGGTGTTCGTCGGGCTCGGTGCGCTGTCCGCCCAGCTGGCGTCCACCGCCCGAGGGGCGCTGGGTGTCGGGCTCGGGGTCTACACGCTCGCCTACGCGACCCGGCTGACGGTGGATGCCCGCGGGTCCGAGCTGACCTGGCTGAGCCCGCTCGGTTGGACCGCGGAGGTCCGCCCGTTCGAACAGGTGCGGGTGTGGCCGCTGGCGGCGATGGTCGTGGCGACCGGGGTGTTGGTCGCGGTGGGCGTGCTCCTGGCCGCCGGTCGCGATCTGGGGTCCGCCGTGTTCCGGGAGCGGCGCGGCCCAGCCGCCGGCGCCGTCCGGAGCGTGGTCGGGCTGCACTGGCGGGCGACCCGTGGCGCCCTCGCCGGATGGGTGGGCGCCGCGGTCCTATGGGGGGTCGGCCTGGGCGCGGTGGCTCCCGACATGGTCGCCATCTTCTCCTCGAACACCCGACTCGCCGAGGCCATGGGCGTCGAACCCGGTCACGAGGCGGCCGCGCTGACCTTGCTCTCGTCGAGGTTCCTGGCTCTCATCGGGTTGGCCTGTGGGCTGGCCGTCGTGACACGGCTGCTCGCGGAGGAGCCGGCCGGCCGGACCGGTCTGGTGTTGGCCGGGCCGAGGTCGCGGACGGCTTGGTTGTCGGCCGTCACGGGTTGCGCGTTGGCGCAGGCGGCGACCGTGGTGCTTCTCGGCGGGGCGGCCTTGGGGGTGGCCGTGCGCGCCGCCACGGGTTCGGCGCGCGAGCTGACGGACGCCCTGTCGGCGACCGCCGGCACCCTTCCCGCGGCCGCGGTCGTGATCGCCGTGGCCGTGCTGGCGGGGCAGATCCGTCCGGCGCTGGTGGTCGTGGGGTGGATCTGGTTCGGTGCGATCGCGACCATCGCGCTGCTGGGGGACACGCTGCGACTGCCGACCGCGGTCCGACGGCTGTCTCCCCTCGAGCAGCTTGGCCGGCTCCCCCTGGAGGATTACCCGTTGTTGTCCGGGGTCGCCCTGACGGCGCTCGCGCTGGTGCCGATCTTGTTCTCCGTCATGGCATTTCGACGCCGCGACCTCGTCGCCGGCTGAGGAGCCGGACGGCGAGGTCGCGGGTGAGCGTGCTCGAAGGGTGGGCTGGGATCGGCTACTTGGTCTTGTGAGTGACCGGGGTGACGGCCTCCTCGCCGCGCAGGACGCGCAGGCAGTTGTCCGCGGCGAGCGTGGCCATCGCGGTGCGCGTCTCGGTCGTCGCGGAGCCCAGGTGCGGGAGCAGGACGACGTTCTCCAGCTCCAGCAGGCCCTCGTGGACCTGGGGTTCGTTCTCGAACACGTCGAGCCCGGCACCGGCGATCTCGCCGGCCTTGAGGGCCTCGACGAGGGCGGCTTCGTCGACGATGGGTCCGCGGGCCGAGTTGACCAGGTAGGCGGTCTTCTTCATCGCCGCGAACTGTTCCGCGCCCATCAGGTGGTGGGTGGAGGGCATATACGGGCAGTGCAGCGACACGACGTCGGCGACTCGCAACAGCTCGTCGAAGTCCACCTTGCGAGCGCCGAGCTCCTGCGCGATCTCCGGCTTCATCTCGTACTCGTCGGAGTAGACCACGTCCATCCCGAATGCCTTGGCGCGCCGGGCCATGGCGATCCCGATCTGGCCGGCGCCGACGATCCCGATCGTCTTGCCCTGCAGGCCCATTCCCAGCAGGTAGAACATGCCCCACTGCCACGGCGTCTTGGAGCGGATGATGCGCTCACCCTCGCCGAAGCGGCGGGTGACCATGAGCATCAGACCGAAGGCCGTGTCGGCCGTCGTCTCGGTCAGGACGCGGGGGGTGTTCGTCGCGACCACGCCGTGGGCGTCGCAGGCCGCGACGTCGATGTTGTTGAACCCGACCGCGACATTGGCGACGACCTTCAACTGCGGTCCGGCCGCCGCCAGGAATTCGTCGTCGACCTTCTCGGTGAGCAGCGTGAGTATGCCGTCCGCCCCCTTGATGAGGTCCAGGCACTTCTCCCGGGTGATGCAGTCCGGCGCGTCCCACACGACGACGTCGTGTTCGGCCTTGAGCAGGTCGATTCCGGCTTGCGGAATGCGGTTCGTGACAACGACTTTCGCCATGATTCAGCCCTCGATCCAGGTCTTCAGCCTGCCGAGGCCCTCGCGGATGAGTTCCTCGGAGATGCCGGAGTATGCCAGTCGGATGTACTTGCGCTCTTCACCCGGCTGCGGCCGGCCGAAGTGCATGCGTGTGCAGAACGACACGCCGGTGTTCTGGAGTGCCGCGGTGGCGAAGTCGCCGAGATTGTCGAAGCCCTTGGCCGCCATGGCCTCGGTGACGTCGGGGAAGAGGTAGAAGGTGGATTCGGGCAGGGCCACCGACATGCCCTGGATGGAGTTGGCCATCTCGTGTGCCGCGTCGCGCCGGCCCTGGAGGACCCGCAGCAGGTCCTTGACCGGACCCTGGTCGCCGGTGAGGCCGGCGATGCCGGCCCACTGGACGAAATGCGTCGTGCAGGACTCGTTGTTCGTGTTCATCGTCGAGAACACCTTGATGACGTCCTCCGGCCCGATCCCGGCACCGAGCCGCCAGCCGGTCATCGCGAATTTCTTCGAGAACGTGTAGAGGATGACGGTGCGCTCTTTCATCCCCGGAAGCGCACTGATCGACGAACTCGTGCCCGAATAGCGGGTCTCGAAATATGCCTCGTCGGAGAGGACCCACAGGTCGTTCTCGATGGCCAGCTGCGCAATCGCCTCGCGCTCGGACGCCGTCGACTCGGCGGAGATCGGGTTCTGCAGGTCGTTGTAGATGATCGCCTTGGTCTTGGGCCCGATGAGCGCACGCACCTGGTCCAGGTCGATCGCGAAACCCTTGTCGGTCGGGACGTAGCGGTACGCCCGGGCCACCCCACCGAAGTACTCGATCTGCGACTCGTAGATCGGGAAACCGGGGTTGGGGTAGAGCACCTCGTCGCCCTCGTCCATCAGGGCCTGGAGGAACTTGGTGATCACCGGCTTGCCGCCGGGTTGCACGGCGATGTTGTCCACGCCGTAGTCGGTGCCCCGCAGCGCGTTGAGGTCCGCGGCGAGTGCCTCGCGCAGCTGGGGTATGCCGGGGCCGGGGCAGTAGCCCGTCTTGCCGTCCGCGATCGCCTTGTTCATCGCCTCGACGATGTTCGCGGGGGTGGCCAGGTCGATGTCACCCAGGTGGAAAGGGTAGATCTTGTTGCCCTTGGCACCCCAGGCCGCCGCCGCCGCGGAGACGGCGAATGCGGTTTCGGTGCCGAGTCTGGAGAGTCGTTGTGCAAGCGCCATTGCGAGCATCCTTTCCGCGCAGGTCCCCACCGGTGAATCTGTCCCGGCGAGAAGAGAACTGTCACGGATCAGGCTATGGGGTCGGCTCACGCGGGCGACCGCCGGGGTCGTTATAAAGGGCTCCCGAGGTGGGTATATCGGCGGTCAGGCGATGAGTTCCTCGTCGAGCAGGTAGTGCACGACGTCTGCCGCCGCGTAATCGGCACGGGCCGCGAGCAGGGCGCGCACCGGTTCGAGGTCCGAGCCCGAGGTCACCAGCGCGGGTTCGATATATCCGCCGGGGCGACGCTGCGGATGCCCGGCGGCGGCGAACAGGGCGTTGCACAGGCATACCCGACCCTCGGCCGCGATCTCACGGCCACCCTTGCGGGCGAAGCTGCGCGCGGGCTCGGCCGGGCAGCGGTAGTCCACACCGCCGTCGGGGCGCACATAGGCGGTCCGCAGCACGCCGAGGTCACACACCGGCGTACGGGCTTCTCGCACAGCCGGATCGGCCAGGCTGCCCGGCAGGTGGGCGACCCGGAACGGGAAACCCGTCGGGCTGACCCGGTGGTCGGCGAGAACCGCGACGTCGCCGGCGGACACGGCTGCTCGCATGGCGGACTTGATGTCGGCGTCGAAGCCGGATTCGGCGCTGTACGCGAACGCCGTCCCGACCTGGATGCCGGCGAGCCCGCAGGACAGGGCTTCGCGTAGCGCTTCGGGGGTGGCCTGGCCGCCGGCCACCCAGACCGGCAGCCCGAGGGCGAGAACGGCCCGGAGATCGACGTCGTCGCGTTCGTCGTAGACCGGTTCCCCGGCGGTGTCGAGGCGGAACGGGCCGCGCGGGGGCGCGTTGTGTCCACCGGCGGTCGGTCCTTCGACGACGAAACCGTCCGGGCGGGTGCGGGGATCGCCGGCCAGTCCGGCGGCCAGGTCGACCGAGGCGACGATCGCCAGGGCAAGAGGCCGATCGAGCCGGGCTAGGTGGGCGGGCAGGGTGGCGGGGTCCAGCACGTCGGCCGGGTCGAAGGGCGCGGCGGCCGGGGCATCGGGTCCGTGCGCGCCCATCACCTTCACGGCGAACCGGGGCGAGCGGTGGGTCGAGAGCTCGGCGATCATCGCCGGCAGTTCGTGCGGGCTGCCCGCGCCCATGAGCACGTAGTCGACGCCGGCCAGCATGGCGCCGTAGAGGCCGGCCGGGATGGGCAGCTCGATCTTGCGGAGGTAGTTGATGCCCACGACGCCGTCGTGGCCCTCCTTGGCGAGGTAGACCTCGACGAAGTTGGCGACGGTGACCAGTTGGAGCACCCGGGGCGCCGGCGCGAGGCTGAGGCGGGGCACCTGCTTGTATGCCGACTGCGCCGGGATGCCCCCCTCGACGAAGTAGGACGCGAGGATCCAGTCGGTCAACTCGGGGACCGGGAAAGCGGCCAGGGCACGCCGGACGTGACCGCCGGGGTCGCCGTCCTGCAGGCGCCTGGCCATCAGGATCTCCAGGGACACCCCCGAGACCACCCCGAGTTGTCCGGTCTTCGACACGGCCCGGGCCAGCCGCCAGTCGGAGATGCCGACGCCCATGCCTCCCTGGATGACGACGGGTCGGGTGCGGAGCACCGGCTTGGTCATGGCTGCGCCTCTCGTGGCTTCCTGCTGAGTCGGAGTCGACCCTCATGGGCCCTTTCCGTTACGTCTAGCTTACGGGGCTAAGTTACTGGTGCGTAATCCCGCTCGAATTCGGGGTGTCGAGCCGTAGAGTTAGCAGATGGTGATAAAACAAGGACTGTCGCGACCTTGGGCGCGCGTCGATCCCGTGGTGGCCGAGACCCTGCGGTCGGTCGTTCCGGCGGTCATCGAGGACGCGATGGACCGGATCGTCCACGACCTGCCGACACTGGGGAGCGACGTCGTCGGCCGGTTCGGCGAGGCCCTGCGGCTGGGCATCCACCAGGCCCTGCGGCACTTCACCGACCTACTCGGTCGCGACGTCTCCGCCTTGGACGACCAACTGCTGCGCATGTACGTCGAGTTCGGGGCCCGGGAGGATCGGCACGGTCGCTCCATGGAGGCCCTCCTGGCGGCATACCGGCTGGGCGCTCGCACGACCTGGGCACACTTCTCGGTCGCGGCCATCGAGGACGGAGCACCGCCTCGCCAGATCGCGCTGCTCGCCGAGGCGCTGTTCGTGTACATCGACGAACTGAGTGCGGCGTCGGCGACCGGGTTCTCCCGCGCCCAGGTCGAACGCGCGGCCCAACGCGAGCAGGCCCGTCGCCGACTGGCCGAGGCCCTGGTGGCCGGGGTTGCGGGCAGTGATCCCAGTCGGACCGCTGAACTGGCCGCGAACGCCGACTGGGAGCTGCCCGAACGACTGGCCGTCGCGGTCCATTCGCCGTCCGACGGGGGAGCAGGCGATCGCGAACCGACCACGGACGCAGAGGTGTTGGTGCTACGTACCGACGACGAGGTGCTGCTCGTGTTGCCCGAACGGGACGGCGTCCTGGCCGATCCGCAGCGCTGGGTGCGGTGTTATGTGGGGACCGTGCGGGCCGCCGCCGAGGCGTCGCTCTCGCTGGCCCACGCCCGCACGCTGCGCCGCCTGGTCGCCGAGGGCGTGGTCCCGATCGCGCCGGTCGTCGCCGCCGCCGATCACCTTCCCGAACTCGTCCTGCACGCCGACGACCGCTTGTATGCCGAACTCTGTCGCCGGGCGCTGGCCCCCCTGGACGGGTTGACCCGTCCCCGTCGCGAGATCGCGGTGCGCACGATCGCGGCCTGGTTGGCGCTGGGCGGCGACCGGTCGGCCGTCGCCGACGCCCTCGGCGTCCACCCGCAGACCGTGAGTTACCGGCTCGGCCAACTCGCCGAACTCTTCGACGGGGGACTGGACGACCCCGCGGTGCGCGGTGAACTGCTCCTTGCCACGTATGCCGTGCGGCCGGAACGGGGCCCGGTGCTCAGTCGGCGGGGGCCGGAGCGCGCCGCACGGTGAGGATCTGTTCGGCCCGGCCGACCTGGCCGGTCACGTCGAACAGCGCGGACGCGGTCAGGCCGAGGCCGGTCTCCCCGAAGGACACCGTCGTGTCGAGCCCCAGCCAGCCGGCCGTGGGCTGGCGGAACAGGTGAATGGTCAGGTCGACATTGGGGAAGATCCAGTCCTGGGGGTGGGCCCGGGTGGCGTGACCGTTGGCGGCGTCGACGAGAGCGACGAAGGCCGCGGTGTCGCTCACCTGCTCGTCCTCGATGAGCCCGACATCGGTGCGGATCCACGACGCGCGCCGCCCCGGACGACCGCCCGGCACCACCCGGAAGTCCAGCGAGTCGATGAAGCCGCCGCCCCACAGCTGCGAACCGTCCCAGGGGGTCAAGGAATCCGGCGGCGGAAGCGGATCGGCGAAGCCGCCGGCGACCTCGCTGGTGTCCTGGCGGGCGAGGCGCCATCCGGTCGCCCGGACGACGTCCTGCCAGCCGACGGTCAGCGTCGCCTCGAGCAACTCGATGGTGCGGCCCGGCCGGACCGTGCGCACGGTGACCCGGCTCGGCTGGGCGGGGATGAAACCGAGGATCTCGTAACCGATCCGGCACAGTTGCATGTCCGGGCGCGCGTCGTGGCCGACCAGGGCGTGCGCGAGCAGGCCGGCGACCGGAGCCATGTGCTGCTCGTCCTCGTTCCAGGCCCCCTGGGCATGCCGGGTGGGCTGATAGGTCTCTTCATCGATCCGCCGGAAGTAGCTGTCGGAGTCCTCGGGCAGTGCCACCATGCGTGCGACCCTACCTTCGGGGGGATAATCGGGCAGTCCCGCCCCGCGTCCCGAGGACCCGACCACCTGCCATGTCCCGCTCATGAGTACGCCACCGCCGCCGCCCCGGCCCCCTCGACCCGGCCGCGCCCGGGAGATCCTGTTGTGGACCGCCGTGGCGCTGGCCGCCGCGGCCGCGGCGGTGATCCTCATCGTGCAGCCGTTCCAGGACACGGCGCCGTCGAACCCGCCGTCGGTCACCTCCCCGAACACGACGACCACCGGCCCCTCTCCGACCGGCACCCCCACGACGCCGGGCACCCCGCGGGCCACCACGACCACCACCGCTACGGCGACCACGACCACGACGACGAACCTCGGGGTCATTCCGACCCGCCTGGTCATCCCCGACCTGCAGGTCGACGCCCCCGTCGTCCAGGTCGGTCTCGACGAGTACGGAAATCTCGGGGCCCCATCGCACGACGACCGCACCAAGGCCGGCTGGTACGCCATGGATCCGCGACCAGGAGACGGCCGCGGCAATGTCCTGATGGACGGGCATACCTTCGTCAACGACAGCGCGATCTTCACGTCGGACTTCGCCGAGAAGATCCACGTGGGCATGGCGATCTCCGTGGCCGGCGCCGACGGGGTCGCGCATCGCTACACCGCGACCACCGTGCTGCCGGCCGTCAACAAGAAGGACGACTACCCGGGAGTCGTCGCGAAGTACAAGCTCTATGACTTCACCGGCCCCGAACGACTGGTCATCGTCACCTGCAGCGGCAGCTTCAACTGGATCACCAAGACCCACGAGGACGTCGCCATCGTCATCGCCGACGTCGCCCGGTGAGCGCCCCGCCCCCCACCGCCACCCGGGAACCCTTCCCCAGGGAGATCTGGGTACTCACCGGTGCCGCCTTCGTCATCGCCATCGGCTACGGCCTGATCGCCCCGGTCCTGCCGCGGTACGCCTCCAGCTTCGAGGTCGACTACGCCCGGATCGCCTTCGTCGTCAGCGCCTTCGCGTTCTGCCGCCTGGTGTTCGCCCCGTTCGGCGGGTCCCTGGTGCGCCGGTGGGGAGAGCGCCCGGTCTATCTGATCGGGGTCCTCGTCGTCGCCGCGTCGACGGGGGCCTGTGCCCTGGCGACCACCTACACCCAGTTGCTGGTGTTTCGGGGCTTGGGCGGCGTCGGTTCGACGATGTTCACGGTGTCCGCCGTCGGGTTGATCGTGCGTTTGTCACCGCCGCCGCTGCGGGGTCGCATCTCTGCCGCGTATGCCGCGACCTGGCTGATCGGCGGCATCCTCGGGCCGGTCGTGGGGGGACAGTTGGCTCGCTTCGGCTTCCGGGTCCCCTTCGTCGTGTATGCGATCGCCTTGTTGCTCGCGGCCGCCGTCGTGGCGGTCCTCCTGCCGGCCGGGGTCAGCGCACCCGCCGCAGCGGACGCGCTCCCGGTGATGACCCTGCGAGAGGCGCTGCGGGACAGCGCCTATGTCGCGGGGCTGCTGTCCGGATTCGCCAATGGGTGGGCCAACTTCGGAGTCCGGATCGCCCTCGTCCCGCTCTTCCTCACCGAGATCCTCGGCACCGACGACGCCATGACCGGCAACGCGTTGGCGGCGTTCGCCCTCGGCAACGGACTGGTGCTCACGATGTCCGGCCGGTGGTCGGATCGCGTGGGCCGGAGGCTGCCGATCATCGTCGGCCTCACCGTCAACGGGGCGCTGACCGCACTGGTCGCCGGCTGCGGGTCGGTCTGGCTCTTCTTGGTCATCTCGCTGGGCGCCGGGGCGGGGATCGGTCTGTTCTCGCCGAGCCAGCAGGCGGTCGTCGCGGACGTCGTCGGCCGCAACCGAAATGCCGGATCGGTGCTGCCCCCATTCCAGATGGCGGGCGACCTCGGAGCCATTCTCGGTCCGGTCGTCGCCGGGGTGCTCGCGGAGCGGGCCGGCTTCGGCATCGCCTTCCTCGTCACCGGCATACTCGTCGTGCTCGCCGCCGTCCCGTGGTTCTGGGCGCGCGAGTCGAACCGACTGGCCTCCGACGGCGGATCGCCGCGGTGGGCGGCGCCGCGGGGGAGTGCGGATCAGACCTGAGGGTTCGGGCTCGGTTCGGCGGGCTCGAGGTGGCGCACTCGGCGGACCCCGATGACCGAGCGGGCGATCGCCTCGGCGATGTCGCGCTCGCGCGGCGATCCCGTCCCGGAGATCGTGACCACGCCGTGCGCGACAGCCACGCCCCAGGTGGACTGGCCGTACTGGTCGAAGACGGCGCGGACCTCGGCGAGGACCTCATCGTCGCTGCGCCACAGGGCGCGGATGATGTCGCTGCGGCTGACGACGCCGATCAGGTGGTGACCGTGGACGACCGGCACCGACTTGATCGAACTCGCCGTGAACAGGGACACCAGATCGGCCACGTCCACGCAGGCCTGGGTGCACCGTGGGTCGCGGGTCATGATCTCACCGACGACGACCGGGCTGGCCTCGTCGTCCGGACGGATCCGACGCGCGTGCGCCCGCGGGTCGTGCGGCAAGGCATACCGCAGGACGTCCATCTCGGACAGGATGCCCACGAGGAGGTCCTCGCCGCGTACCACGGGTAATGCGGTGATCCGCCGGTCGGCCATCAGCGCCACCGCATCTTCGATCAGTGAGTCTTCTTGCACGCTGACCGCCGGGCTGGTCATGATCTCGCGAACGAGCATCGGTGCTCCTCAAGGCCAGTCGGTTAACCCTCGCTCACCCCAACACCGGCGTCGAGGGTGGCCGCCGGTTTGCTATGGCGATTGTCGCCCGGCTGACCGGTTCCGCCAAGCATCCCGGACAAAGGTGTCTCATGTCACGTCATAGGCGCCGACGGCCGGGGCGGCGCGGCGTGATCCGCCAGGGCGGCGGCTGCGGCGGTCCGCAGCGTGGCGTGGGCCTCGCGATGTCCGGCGCGGGACACCGGGATCTCGACGACCCGCAACCCTCGGGGGGCGTCGAAGAGCAACGACCGCAGATGGTCCAGCCCCGCCACCCGGACGTGTGGGATGCCCCGGGACGCGCAGACCTGCCCGAGGTCGACCCGGGTCGGGGTGCCGAAGATCCGTTCGAAGTCGGCCGCCCGATCCTGATGGCCGTATTCGAGGAGGGTGAAGATGCCGCCGCCGTCGTCGTTGACCACGAGGATCGTCAGGTCGGGTACGGGTTCGTCCGGGCCGATCACCAGCCCGGCGGCGTCGTGCAGGAAGGTCAGATCGCCGAGCAGCGCGTATGCCGGTCGCTCGGTCGTCAGCGCGATCCCGACGGCCGTCGAAACGCACCCGTCGATGCCGGCGAGTCCACGGCTGGCGACCACGGTCACGTCGTTGCCGAGGGCGGTGCTGGTCAGGTCGAGGTCGCGCACGGCGTTGGACGACCCCACGAAGAGCACCGCACCCTTGGGCAGCTCGGCGAAGATGGTGCGCGCCGCCGCCAGTGAACTGGGCACCTGCCAGACGACCTGGGCGGCGGCGCTGGCCAGCGCCGCCCCGGCCGCCATCCAGTCCCGGCGCCACTGCTCGTCGGCGTCGGACCTGGACCCGGGCTGAGCGGCGAGCAGCGCGCCCCACGGGTACACCCGGCTGGTCAGATGGCCCGGGTCGTTCCACGTCGGATCCGTGGTCACGGTCTCGACCACGACATCGGTGCGCAGCAGTCCCGAGGTCGCCCGGGACAAGGTGGGGCGGCCGACGACGAGCGCACGTTCCGGCAGGTGGGCCGCGACCCAGTCGTCGGCCGTGAGCAGCAGTGGGCCGTGCGGAATGATCTTCGATCGGTCCAACTCGCCGAACGGCTCGGCGATCACCGGCCACCCGCACCTCGTCGCGACGTCGACCGCCGCGCGCGCCTGGGCGGGGTGCGGCAGGTCGCCGACGATCATCAGGGTGCGCGCCAGGTCGGCGACCGGCCCACCGGCCCCGCCGCCGCCGAAGACCAGAGCCGGATCCGCCTCCGGGAGCCGGACCCACGGGGCACCGCCCGGCCGCCCGTCGAGCGACCCCGGCCACGGTCGACCCTGACCCGGCAGGTCCGGCGTCAGCGGCTCGCGCAACGGCAGGTTGACGTGGACCGGCCCGGGCCAGCCGGTGAGCCGCCCCTCGGCCGCCGCGCACGCCCGGGCGACCACCGAGCGCCAGACCGCGTTGTATGCCGGGTCGGCCTCCGGGGCGCCCAGTTCGTGTTCCCAGCGCACGGCGTCGCCGAAGATGGCGCGCTGGTCGGTCGTCTGGTTCGCGCCGGTCCCGCGCAGCTCGGGGGGCCGGTCGGCCGTGAGCAGCAGGAGAGGGACCTGGGCGTGGTGGGCCTCCAGGACGGCCGGGTGGAGATTGGCGACGGCCGTGCCCGAGGTGGTCACGACCGGAACGGTTCGCCGGGTGAGCTTGGCCAGCCCGAGCGCGAGGAAGGCGGCGCTGCGTTCGTCGACCCGCACATGCAGGCGGAGCCGACCGGCGCGGTCCGCCTCCTGCATGGCATACGCGAGCGGAGCGGACCGCGAACCCGGACACAGCACGGCATCTCGCACGCCATGTCTGACGAGTTCGTCGACGAGGACGGTCGCCAGGGCCGTGGAGGGGTTCACGACGCCGTCATCCCCTCGCCGCCGGGCGCTCGGGCATCGCGGCGCCGATCGGCCACTCGCCGAGATCGTCGGCCGCCCACGGCCAGACGGCGGTCGCCAACCCGGAGTTCGCCAGCAGCTTTTGGCAGCCCGGACACGGTGGGTGGGTGATCGCGATCCAGCCGCCGCGCCGGCGGACCGGGTCGGCGAACAGCAGGGCATTGGATTCGGCGTGGATCGAGATGCAGAACCCCGGCGAGTTCGGGTCCTCGTACGGCGCGTCCGGCGGCAGTTCGTCGTGGCCCAGCGCACCGCGCGGACAGCCGCCCTCCAGGCACCCGGTCCGCCCCGCGGGCGCGCCGTTGTACCCCGTGGACAGGATCCGGTTCTCCGCGTCGAAGATCACCGCGCCGACCCGCCGCCGCGTGCAGTCGGCCCGGCGGGCGACGGCCTGCGCGATGCCGACGCCCCAGGCGCGCCAGCCCGGCCGCGAGGTGTATGCCGGTGGGGCGTAAGCAGGTGGGTTCCCGGGTGCGATCGGGGCCGACGTCATGGAGGTTGAGCCTAATCGGTGCGCCCACGTCGTGAGTCGGATCCTGGCCGGGCCCGGATGGACCCGGCATCCGGCATGCTGTATGCCGATGATCGTCTTCGATGGGCCCGCCGCGCCCGAACCACTCGTCGCTCTCGCGCGTCGTGCGCGCACCGTCACCGTGCTCTCCGGCGCGGGGATGTCGGCCGAGAGCGGGGTGCCCACCTTCCGGGACGCCCAGGCCGGTCTGTGGGAGGAGTTCGACCCCATGATGCTGGCCACCCCGGAAGCGTGGCGGTCCGATCCGCCGTTCGTCTGGGCCTGGTATGCCTGGCGGGTCGCGCTCGTGCGAGCCGTGCAGCCGAACGCGGGCCACCGGGCCCTCGCCGCCTGGTCGCGCAACCGCGAACTGCTCATCGCGACCCAGAACGTCGACGACCTGCACGAGCGGGCCGGCAGCGAGGTCCTCGCCCACCTGCACGGCAGCCTGATGTCGTTCCGGTGCGACACCTGCGGGACGGCATACGACGGGCCGCTCGACATCCCGGCCGAGCCGGTCGAACGGCTGGATCCGCCGCGCTGTCCCCGCGGCGACGGGTTGATCCGGCCCGGGGTCGTGTGGTTCGGGGAAGTGCTGCCGGACGGTGCCTTCGACGCCGCCCACGACGCCTGTCGCCGCAGCGATCTCGTGCTGGTCGTCGGGACGTCCGGCCTGGTCTATCCGGCCGCCGCCCTGCCCGATCTGGCCCGCGGAGCCGGCGTCCCCGTGGTCGAGATCAACCCGTCCGAGACCGAGATCAGCGAAGGGCTGGACATCTCCTGGCGGACCACGGCAGCCTCGGGTCTGCCCGCCTTGGTGGCGGCGGCGGTCTGACCCATCCGGTATGTCAGGCTGGGGGTCATGACGCGTCAGCCCGGCCCGCCGACCCACCACGTCGACGAACTCGTGCTGCGGGTCCTCCCCGAACCCGCGGAGACCGGGGAACCCCGCCGGTTCGCCGTGCAGGTGGAGCGGGACGGGCAGCTCGCCGGCACGGTCGGGATCCGCGAGCATTCGCCCGGGACGGCCGAGCTCGTCTGGGAGGTCCGTCCCGAGCACCGGCGCGCCCGGGTGGCCACCCGAGCCGTCCGCTTCGCCACCGAGTTCGCCTTCACCGAGCTCGGGATCCGGCGCGTCGAGGCGCACTGCCCGCGGACCGACCCCGCGTCCCAGTGGGTCGCGACCCGGGCGGGCCTGCGTTTCGAGTGTTTTCGGCGGGACCTCGACGGAGACCAGGCACAGTATGCCGCTCTGCCCGGCGACCCCGAGCCGGGGACCCGCGAGTCGTTCCTGGCCCAGCTCAACGCCCGCATGCCCAAGAAGCGGGCGATCGCCCAGGCGCTCGTCACCCGGGACGACGGACGGTTCCTGTTGTGCGAGTTGACCTACAAGCGGGAGTGGGATCTGCCCGGCGGTGTCGTTGACCCCGAGGAGTCACCGGCCCACGCAGTCGTCCGCGAACTGCGCGAGGAAATCGGTCTGGACCTGCCGCTGGAGGGCCTGCTCGCCGTCAACTGGCTCCCGCCCTACCGCCAGTGGGACGACGCCCTGCTCTTCGTCTTCCGTGCGATAGTGACCGACCTCGACATCGCCCGAATGGTGTTGGAGCCCAGGGAGATCCGCGCCGTGCACTGGTGTATGCCGGACGACGTGGGCGATCGCGTGGCGCCGTACCTGGCCGCGCTGCTGCCCAGGCTCGTGACCGCCGACGGCACCGAATACCTCGAAAACAGCCGACTGCCCTGAAGGAGACGCGGATGACAACGCTGGACCGTCCCGATTTCGTCGTGATCGGCGGCGGCATCGTGGGCCTCGCCACCGCGCTGCGTCTGCTGGAGCGCGCGCCGGGCGCCGACGTCGTCGTTCTCGAGAAGGAGGACGACGTCGCCGTCCACCAGACCGGCCACAACAGCGGCGTGATCCACGCGGGGATCTACTACGCGCCCGGCAGTCTCAAGGCGCGGCTCTGCAAAGAGGGAGCCGAATGGACCCGGCGGTTCTGCGACGAGCACGGCATCCCGTACAAAGACACCGGCAAACTCATCGTCGCCACCGACGACCTCGAAACCGACAGGATGGCAGCGCTTTTCGAACGCGCCCAGCTCAACGGACTGGACGTGGAGAAGCTCGACGCCGCCGAACTGCGCCGCCGCGAGCCCAATGTCGTCGGACGCGCAGCCATCTTCCTGCGGACCACCGGGATCGTCGACTACCGACGGGTCTGTCGCGCGATGGCCGACCTGATCCGCGACCGGGGCGGCCAGGTGCGTCTCGGCTCCGAGGTGACCGGAATCCGCGAAACCGGCGACGGAGTACGGATCGCCACCGCCTCCGGCGAGTCCTGGTATCCCGACAAGGTCGTCGTCTGCGGTGGCCTGCAGGCCGACCGGCTGGCGGCCCTGGCCGGCCTGGACCCGTCCTTTCAGATCGTCCCGTTCCGCGGCGAGTATTACCGGCTACCGGCCGATCGCGCCGGGTTGGTCACCACCTTGATCTACCCGGTGCCGGACCCCGACCTTCCCTTCCTCGGCGTCCACCTGACGCTCACCATGGACGACGGCATCACCGTCGGACCCAACGCGGTCCTCGGCCTGGCCCGCGAGGGCTACCCGAAACGATCCTTCGACCGGCGCGACGCCGCAGCCCTCCTGCGCTTTCCCGGGTTCTGGCGAGTCGCCCGTTCCCAATGGCGCACCGGCCTGGTCGAGCAGTGGAACTCGTTGTCCAAGAAGGGGTATCTCGGCCTGGTCCGCAAGTACTGTCCCTCTCTGACCGTCGACGACCTGCTGCCCGAACCCGCCGGCATCCGCGCCCAAGCGGTCCTGCGAGACGGCACCCTCGTCCAGGACTTCCTGTTCGAACAAACCGAGCGCGTGCTACACGTCTGCAATGCCCCGTCCCCCGCCGCGACCTCCGCGATGCCAATTGCGGCGATGATCGCCGACCGCCTCCTCACCTGAGTCGGCCCGCCCCGTAGGGTTTGCCCATGGCAGAGA
>JBDIAR010000002.1:0-65835 GCA_039812545.1 Dermatophilaceae bacterium
CGGTGCAGGCGGACGTCTCGGGGTGCGTCGACGACGAGAACCAGATGGTATGCCGCTCCCATCCGCTTTTCGACCAGGAGCGGCACGTCGTGGACGACGACCTGCCGCGGCCCCGCCGCGGCCATCACCTCCTGGGTCCGCTGCGCGATCAACGGGTGCGTGATCGCTTCGAGATCGCCGCGAGCATCTTTGTCGGAGAACACGATTCCCGCGAGCGCCGCTCGGTCGAGACGACCCTCCGGGGTGCGCACCTGCGCCCCGAACCGCTGGACGATCCGGGTCAGTCCGGGGGTTCCCGGTTCGACGACCTCCCGCGCGATCCGGTCGGCGTCCACCACCAGGGCACCACGGGCCGCCAGCCGCGCGGCCACCGTCGACTTCCCCGCCCCGATGCCACCGGTCAGACCCACGCGCAACATGGCGGCCAGACTACCCGGGGGCGGCGCTGCGTCCGGCGGGCAGGAGGCAGCGGGCGGACGCAGCGGGGGCGCACCGGGTGGGGCGCAGCGGGCGGTGGGATCACGGCGGGAGGACGGTTCATGAAGAAACCATGAAGGCCAGATGAAGCAGATCGACCTAAACCGGGCACATCCCCGCATACCAGGCATACCGATTTGACTTTGGATCA
This sequence comes from Dermatophilaceae bacterium, assembly GCA_039812545.1. Lineage (GTDB taxonomy): Bacteria > Actinomycetota > Actinomycetes > Actinomycetales > Dermatophilaceae > JBDIAR01. The sequence goes on from JBDIAR010000002.1 coordinate 629, forward strand.
AGATATTGTCGAGACTAGTCCTGCACGAACCGATGGGGATCGGGGAGCGCACTTCGGCCGGGGGGTCGAAGGGAAGGCCGGCCGGGGGTCGGCATCGCCAAGACATCAGCTGGGGGCTGACCATCATGCCGCAATCGGCAACCGATCACTCGATCACGCCCGCATTCGGGTCCTACGGGGTCCGAGTCGTCGCGCTGATCCCGGCCCACAACGAGGCCGACTGCATCGTCGCGACGCTCGACGGGCTTCGCGAGCAGGTGCCGGCGCCCGACGAGATCGTCGTCGTCGCCGACAACTGCACCGACGACACGGTCGTCCTGGCCCGCGGGGCCGGAGCGACCGTCATTGAGACACAAGGCAATACGGACAAGAAGGCGGGGGCGCTGAACCAGGCGCTCGCGCAGATCCTGCCCGGTCTGGAACGCCACGACTACGTCATGGTGCTGGACGCCGACACCGTCATGGTGCCCGGCTTCCTGGCCACCGCGCTGGAGACGGGCCTGCGCGATCCGCTCGTCGGAGCCATCGGCGGAGTCTTCCTCGGTGGCACGCCGACCTCGCTCATCGAGCAGGCCCAGTGCAACGAGTACGCCCGCTACGCCAGGGAAATCGACCGCGTTCAGCGGGTCATGGTCCTCACCGGGACCGCGGCGCTGATCCGGGTCGAGGCCCTGCGCGACGTGGCGGAGCACCGCGGCAGCGTGCTGCCGGGCGTTCACGGCGACGTCTACGACCGCAGTGCCCTCACCGAGGACATGGAACTCACCCTGGCCCTCAAGGCGCGCAAGTGGTTCCTGCTCTCGCCCTCGCAGTGTCTGACGGTCACCGAGCTCATGCCCGACAGCGGTGCGCTGCACCGCCAGCGGGTGCGGTGGTACCGCGGCGCGCTGGACAACCTCAAGGTGTACGGCCTGACCGACGTCACCCGGAAGTACTGGTTCCAGCAGATCATGCTGAGCATCGGTGCCTTCGCGATGGCCCTGTACCTGGCCGTCACCGTCGCCGACCTCATTCGCGGCGACCTGGGCTTCAGCCCGTTCTGGATGACCGTCGGGGCGCTGTTCGTCCTCGAGCGCGTCGTCACCGCCTGGCGCGCCGGCCGTCGCGGCCGAATCCTCGCGCTGGCCCTCATCCCCGAACTCATCTACGACATCCATCTGCAGTGGGCCTTTGTCCGCGGCCTCGTCGCGCACGTCCGCGGCGAGCAGGCCGCCTGGCACCACCTGGCACCGAAAGCGAGCTGACTTCACATGTACATGGGCGCTGGAAACTCCTTCTCTCCCTTTGCCTCCGGCACGTTGGCCGCAGGCTCCATCGCGACCGCCGACACCTCCTCGATGATCCTCTTGGTGGCCCACCTGGTCGTCGCCTTCTTCGCTCTGGCCGCACTCGCCATGGGCATGACGAAACTGCTGCCGGCCCGCCGTCGGCGCTCCGCCGCCACGGCGCACCAGGTCCCGGCGAATCGCCGGGACGCCGCGGCCTACGGCACCTGCTGACCGGTCGGGTCAACCCACCAACGGCAGCATGCGGTCGGGGTAGTCGGTCACCAGACCGTCTACCCCGGCCGCCAACACGGCGGCCGCATCGGGGATCTCGTTGACCGTCCAGGGCAGCACCGCCAGACCCGCGGCGTGAGCCCGGGCGACGAAGTCACCGTCGCACGCCAACCCGAAGTCCCCGTCACCCAGCTTCGTTCCCGGGCGGAGCTGGTATGCCGGTGAGACCACGTGCGCGCCGAGCGCCTCGACGGCGGCCACCAAGTCACCGCCGAAATCCGCGTAGTCCAGACCACCGAGCCAGGCACTACCCGGCACGAAGGTCTCGGCATACGAGGCGAGCGCCGACCGGAGCAGGCTGGGGTCTTCCCGTTCGGCGAAGCGCAGGACGGCCCAGTCGAACGAATGGACCAACGCACGGCGCGCAATGCCCGCGGCGTGGATCTGCCCCATCGCCGCGGCCACGAGACGATCCCGTTGGGGGACCAGGCCGGGCAGGCTCGGCACCGACTTGATCTCCACCGTGAACCAGCCCGCCCAACCGGCCGCCTCCGCCGCCTCGAAAACCTCACGCAGCAAGGGAATCCGCGCTCTGGGTACCGCCTCTTGGCCGGGAAAGGCGGGAAGGGTTCGGGATCCGACATCGAGGGTGCGCAACTGGTCGAGCGTCAGGTCGGCGACCAGTGCACCGACATAGTCCGCCTCCTCGCAGATCACCTTGTCGGCCAGGATCACCGGGTCGTGCCAGACCACCACGTGGCCGTCGGCGGTCAGCAGCACGTCGAGTTCGACGCCCCCGCAACCGAGTTCCCAGGCCCGGGCGAACCCGGGCAGGGTGCTCTCCACGACCAGACCACGAGCCCCCCGATGGCCCTGCACCATCGGCTCTCCCACCGGCCAGAGCCGCGGATCCCGTTGCCGGACAGCGCTCATCGGACGGCTCGCTCGTCGACGGGCAGCCAGGTCAACGACTCCACCGTGCCCCCGGTCGGCAGGTACTCCAACGCGACATAGCCGTCATACCCGCGAGCCGTGATCGCGGCGAGGTGACGGGCCAGGTCGAGCGTTCCCGACCCCGGCTCCCCCCGCCCGGGCAGATCGGCGATCTGGACATGCCGAACCCGGTCCCCGTATGCCTCGACGACCTCATTCAGATCCTCGCCGTTGGCCGACAGATGGTAGAGATCGCAGAGGAATCCGGCGTTCCCCACAGCCAGCCGGTCCAACACCGCGCACACGTCGGCGGCCTGCTTCAGGGGGTAGGCCGGCGCGCCGCTGACCGCTTCGAGCAGGATCTGACCACCGAACGAACCGACCCGGCTCGCAGCCAGGTGCAGGTTCTCCAGTGCCAGGGCGTCCTGCTGCTCCGGCGTGACAGCCGCCAGGCGGTTGCCGTAGAGCGCGTTGAAGGCGCGACACCCCAGTCGCTCCCCCATCGCGACGACGATCTCCACGTTGTCACGGAACTCCGCCTCGCGCCCGGGCCACGAGACGATCCCCCGGTCGCCGGCGGGCATGTCACCGGCGAAGAAGTTCAACCCGATGAGATCCAGCCCGCTGTCCTCGATCGCCCGGCAGAACGCCTCGACCTCGGCGTCGGCCGGCACGGCGACGGCGAACGGCCACCAGAACTCGGCCGCCGTGAAGCCCGCCGCCGCGATGGCGTCCGGACGCGCCAGGAGGGGCAACTCCTGGAACAGCAGCGAGCCGTTCACGGCATACCGGTAGTTCACAACCTGATCCTCTCCTCCTCGGCTGGGACGATCATGTCCCGAATCGTTCGGCAGGAGAAGGGTCCGGGCACCCGAGCCGTCGGGGCTCACCTGATCCTCAGGCGACGATCGTGGTCCCGGCCGTCCCGGCGATCGCCTCGACGATGCGCTCGGGGCTGGTGATGATCGCCCGCTCGCCGCCGGCTCGGACGAAGTCGACGGCCGCCTGGACCTTGGGCGCCATACTGCCGGCACCGAATTCGCCGGCCGCCAGGTATGCCAGCGCCTGCTCGGCGGTCAGCCGGTCGAGAGCGCGCTCGGCGGGGGTGCCGAAACCGACCGCCACCGCATCGACCGCGGTGGAGATGACGAGCAGCTGAGCTCCCAGCTGACCGGCGAGGACCGCCGAACTCAGGTCCTTGTCGATGACCGCCTCGACCCCGACATAATCGGCACCGACCTCGGTGACCGGGATCCCGCCGCCACCGGCCGCGACCACGGTGTAGCCGACGGCCACGAGCGCCGAAATCGCATCGAGCTCGACGATCCGCCGCGGCGCGGGCGAGGGCACCACCCGCCGCCAACCGCGCCCGGCGTCCTCGACGACCACCCAGCCGTCTGCGGCCGCGTGTTCGGCGGCCTGCTGCGCCGTCATGAACGACCCGACCGGCTTGGTGGGCCGCCCGAAGGCCGGATCGTCGGCGTCGACGACGGTCTGGGTGACCACCGAGACCGCCTGCCGGTCCAGGCCGCGGCGGGCGAACTCGCCGTGCAGCAGCCGGGTGAACATGTATCCGGTCGCGCCCTGGGTGTCGGCCCCCAGCACGTCCAAGGGCACCGTATGCAGTTCGCCGGCCGCCAACTCCGTGCGGCGGAGCAGGAACCCGACCTGCGGGCCGTTGCCGTGGGTCACCACGACGTCCCAGCCCTGCTCGATGACGGCCACGATGTGGGCCATCGCCTCCGCCGAAGCACTGACCTGATCGGGCCACGACTGGTGCGCCGCGTCCTTGATCAGGGCATTCCCACCGACGGCGATGACGGCAAGGGGTCGGGACGACATGAGCTGGCTCCTTCGCGACGGTCGGCGCCACCTCTGACAGCGCCGGGTTCCATCGTCAGCGGCACCGAGCCGCCGGCATACGGCAAACCGGTGATATATGCCGTATATCGCCCGCATCCCAGCCGGAGCCCCAAAGGCCAAACGCACGCGGGCCCGCCCCACAAAGGGGCGGGCCCGGGTGTCGGACTGTCGGGCGACGCATCGCCACCGACGCCGGCGTCAGTTGCCGGTGAGCTTCTCCCGCAGCGCGGCGAGCGCCTCGTCGGAGGCCAGCGTGCCCTCCGCGACCGGGGCACTGGGCCGCGAGGTCTCCGCGCCACCCGAGGTGGACGAGGAGTACGACGTCGGCATGGCGGCCTCGGCGGCTGCCTCGGCGTCGGCCTTCTGGGCCGCCTCGATCTGGGTCTTGTGCGCCTCCCAGCGAGCGTGCGCCTCGGCGTACTGCTGCTCCCACTTCTCCCGCTGGGTCTCGAAGCCCTCGAGCCACTCGTTGGTCTCCGGGTCGAAGCCCTCGGGGTACTTGTAGTTGCCCTGCTCGTCGTACTCGGCGGCCATCCCGTACAACGTCGGGTCGAACTCGGTCACCTGCATACCGACCTCGTTGGCCTGCTTGAGCGACAACGAGATCCGGCGACGCTCCAGGTCGATGTCGATGACCCGCACGAAGATGTCCTCACCGACGGTGACGACCTGCTCGGGCAACTCGACGTGCCGCTCGGCCAGTTCGGAGATGTGCACGAGCCCCTCGATGCCGTCGTCGACACGCACGAAGGCACCGAACGGGACGAGCTTGGTGACCTTGCCCGGCACGACCTGACCGATCGCGTGGGTGCGGGCGAAGTGCTGCCACGGGTCTTCCTGAGTCGCCTTGAGCGACAACGAAACCCGCTCGCGGTCCATGTCGACGTCGAGCACCTCGACGGTGACCTCCTGGCCGACCTCGACGACCTCGTTCGGGTGGTCGATGTGCTTCCAGGACAGCTCGGAGACGTGCACGAGACCGTCGACCCCACCGAGGTCGACGAACGCGCCGAAGTTGACGATGCTGCTGACGACGCCGCTGCGGACCTGGCCCTTCTGCAACTCGCGCAGGAAGGTGGTGCGGACCTCGGACTGGGTCTGCTCCAGCCAGGCCCGACGGGACAGGACGACGTTGTTGCGGTTCTTGTCCAGCTCGATGATCTTGGCCTCGATCTGCTTGCCGACGTACGGCTGCAGGTCGCGGACCCGGCGCATCTCGACCAGGGACGCCGGCAGGAAGCCGCGCAGGCCGATGTCGAGGATCAGGCCGCCCTTGACGACCTCGATGACGGTGCCGGTGACGACGCCGTCCTCCTCCTTGACCTTTTCGATCGTGCCCCAGGCGCGCTCGTACTGAGCCCGCTTCTTGGACAGGATGAGCCGGCCCTCTTTGTCCTCTTTCTGCAGGACCAGGGCCTCGACCTCGTCGCCGATCTTGACGACCTCGGACGGGTCGACGTCGTGCTTGATGGACAGCTCGCGGGAGGGGATGACCCCCTCCGTCTTGTACCCGATGTCGAGCAGGACCTCGTCCCGGTCGACCTTGACGATGGAACCGGAAACGATGTCCCCGTCGTTGAAATCCTTGATCGTGGCATCGATCGCCGCGAGGAGGTCTTCCTCAGTGCCGATGTCGTTGACGGCAACCTGAGGGGCGGTCTTTTCGACCGTGCTGGCAGTCATGTAGTAGGAACTCCGATTGTGGACAGATTGATAGTGGACAGACTCTTAAGTGGGCAGACGTGCTGAGAACGCACGCGGGTGCGCCCGATCACCCTACCCGGGGCCGCGAGAGCCGGTCAAAGCGCGGAGGTATGCCGTGAGCCCACCTGACGCGTTCCCCCCGGCTCTGCGACGCCCCAGCGCAGCGGCCGAGACCCGGGACGCGAATCGGACCTGGTGGGATCGGGAGGCACCGGCATACCTGGTCGAGCACGGCGAGTTCCTCGGTGACGCCGATTTCGTGTGGTGCCCGGAGGGTCTGCGCGAGGCGGACGCGCGGCTGCTCGGCGACCCGGCGCAGCTGCGGGCGGGGCGGGTCCTGGAGATCGGCTGCGGCGCGGCGCAGTGCTCGCGCTATCTGGCCGGGCTCGGCGTGCCCGTGATCGCAACCGACCTGTCCGCCGGGATGCTGGCGCAGGCGCGCCGGCTCGACGCGGCCACCGGACTGGTCGTCCCCGTGGCCCAGTGCGACGGCAGCTCGCTCCCCTTCGCCGACGAGTCCTTCGACGTCGTGTTCACGGCATACGGGGTGGTGCCCTTCGTCGCCGACTCGGCGGCCGTCATGCGGGAGGCGCATCGGGTATTGCGTCCCGGCGGTCGGTTCGTGTTCGCCACCTCCCACCCGTTCCGGTGGTGCTTCCCGGACGACCCGGGGCCGGCCGGGTTGACCGTCGCCTTCTCCTACTTCGACCGCACCCCCTACGTCGAACAGGAACCGGACGGCGCCGCCGGATACGTAGAGCATCACCGGACCCTCGGCGACCGGGTCCGTGAACTCGTGGGGGCCGGGTTCACGCTCCTCGACGTGGTCGAACCCACCTGGCAAGCGGGCAACGAGCAGACCTGGGGCGGCTGGTCGCCGCTGCGCGGCGAGCTCTTCCCCGGCACCGCGATCTTCGTGGCGGCCGCCTCGTGACCCGGCGGCTCGGCGTCGTCCGGCGACCCGGCGTCATCCGCGGACAACAATGCGGACAACAGTGCGGACAACACGTCAGGCAACAATTCGGCCGGTCCGGGCATCATTCGTGACATGACCACCTCGACCCCCGGCCCCTGCGAAACCCCGCCGGTCCTCCCGACCGATTTCGTCCCGCCGGCTCGGGTCACCGCCCCGCCGCGGCTCTCCGAGCGATACCCCGCCGTGTACCCGGTGGCGGTGCGACTCCATCAGCTCCGACGCCACGTCCGGTGGCTCATCAGTGGGGCCCACTGGGCGAGCAGCCGCGCCGAAACCGACCTGCACCACCGGATGGTGCGCCACAACTCGTTGCTGCTGCGCACCCTGGGCGATGCCGACCAGCGGCTCCAGCACAACAAGGTGACGAACCTGCGCCTGGCCTCTGCGCGAGTCGACCGGCTCCTCATCCGACCCGGAGAGACCTTCTCGTTCAACAAGGTCGTCGGCAACGCGACCCGACGGCGGGGGTACGTGGAGGGAATGCGGCTGTCCAACGGCGAATCCATCTCCGGGGTCGGTGGGGGCCTGTGCCAGCTGGCGAACCTGCTGCACTGGATGTTCCTGCACGCGCCGCTGACCGTCGTCGAGCGCTCCGAACACAGCTTCGACCCGTTCCCGGACAACGGCCGTGTTCTGCCCTGGGGCGTCGGCACCTCGATCGTCTACAACTACGTCGACCTCGTCGTCCGCAACGACACCGAGGCCACCTTCGAGATCCTGGTTCGCGTCGGCGAGCGCTACCTCGAAGGCGAGTTGCGCACCGATCGGGAGTTGGCGCACTCCTACCGGGTGTATGCCAGGGACGAGCTGTTCCTGCGCCACCAGGGCCGGGTCTACCGACGGAACGAGATCTGGCGTCGCGTCATCGATCGGCGCACCGGAGCCCAGGTCGGGGACGAACTGCTCAAGAAGAACTGCGCGCTCGTAAAGTACCTACCGCAGAACGTGACGATCCACGACGTGTGAGGTGCCCATATGCAGAATCTGCTCAGCGATCGCCGTGTCCTGATCACCCAGGCCGATGCGTTCATGGGTCCGGCGTTGTGCGAGGCGTTCGCGGGCCAGGGCGCGCAGGTCGTGGCCAGCACCGCCGCGCTGACGGATCCCGACGCAGCCGCGCGAGTCGTCGACGAGGCGGGCCCGATCGACGCCCTCGTCGTCAACCTGGCCTTCGAGGCCCCCACGACACCCGCCGACCAGGTGGACGACGTCGAGTGGCGGGACACCTTCGCGGCGCTCGTCGATCCACTGCCTCGCCTGGTGCGCGCCGCCGTGCCGGCGATGATCGAGCGAGGCACGGGCAAGATCCTGGTCATCGGCAGTGCGGCCGCGTTGCGCGGCATGAAGCGCTGCGCGAGTTACAGCGCCGCGCGCGGTGCCCAACTGGCATACGTGCAGGCAGTCGGAGTGGAACTCGCACCACACGGCATACAGGTCAACGCCATCGCCCAGAACTTCGTCGACAACCCGACGTACTTCCCGCCGCAGGTGCAGGCCAATCCCCGATTCCAGGAGCGGCTGCGCCGCGAGGTGCCGCTCGGCCGGCTGGTCGCCGCCGAGGAGGATGCGTTTTTCGCGGCGTACCTGTGCAGCCCGGCGGCGGATTGCTTCGTCGGCCAGGTCTTCCCGGTGTGCGGCGGCTGGGTGACCCGCTGAGGTCAGTGCGCGGCCTCGTGCCAGGACCGGCCGACCCCGACCGAGACGTCGAGCGGCACGTCCATCGGGACGGCCGAACCCATCTGCTCGCGGACCAGCGCCTCGACTCGCTCCTGTTCGCCCGGGGCGACTTCGAGGACGAGTTCGTCGTGGACCTGCAGCAGGATCCGCGAGCGCAGGTCGTCGGCGCGTAGGGCGGCGTCGACCTTGATCATCGCCGCCTTCATGATGTCGGCGGCCGACCCCTGGATCGGGGCGTTCAGCGCCATCCGTTCGGCCATCTCCCGGCGCTGCCGGTTGTCGGTCGTCAGATCCGGCAGGTAGCGGCGTCGACCGAGCATCGTCTCGGTGTACCCGGTCGTCCGGGCCTGGGCGACGATCTCCCGCAGGTAGTCCCGCACCTCCCCGAACCGGTCGAAGTACCCGTCCATCAGCGCCTTCGCCTCCTCGGTGGAGATCGTCAGCTGCCGGGACAGCCCGAATGCCGACAGCCCGTATGCCAGGCCGTACGACATCGCCTTGATCTTGGCCCGCATCGGTGCGGTGACGTCCTCGGGAGCCACACCGAAGACCTGCGAACCGACATACCGGTGCAGATCCTCACCGGACTGGAAGGCCGCGATCAGCCGGTCGTCGCCGGACAGGTGCGCCATGATCCGCATCTCGATCTGGCTGTAGTCGGCCGACATCAGGCAGTCGTACCCCTCGCCGACGACGAACGCCTCCCGGATCCGGCGGCCGGCCTCGGTGCGGATCGGCACGTTTTGCAGGTTCGGGTCGGTCGAGGAGAGCCGGCCGGTCGCGGCGATGGTCTGCAGGTAGGTGGTGTGGATCCGGCGGTCCGCGGCGATCGACTTGATCAGCCCCTCGACGGTCACCCGCAGCCGGCTGGCGTCGCGATGCCGCAGCAGCGCCTCCAGGAACGGGTGTTCGGTCTTGACGTACAGGTCGGCGAGCGCGTCGGCGTCGGTGGTGTAGCCGGTCTTGGTACGTTTGGTCTTCGGCATCCCGAGGGTCTCGAAGAGGACGACCTGCAGCTGTTTCGGCGAACCCAGGTTGATGACGGTCCCGCCGATCGCGTCGAAGGCGTCCTGCTGGGCGGCGGCCATCGCGGCCGCGAAATCCTTCTCCAGGTCGGTGAGCAGCGTCTCGTCGACGGCGATGCCGTCGCGTTCCATGGTGGCCAGAATGCCGACGAGCGGGAGTTCGAGGTCGGCGAGCAGGTCGGTGCCGCCGGTGCGGGCCAGCTGCTCGTCGAGGGAGTCGGCGAGCTCTCGGACCGCGGCTGCGCGGACCATCGCACTGTCCGCGGCCTCGTCACCGCCGCCGAGATCCAGCATCCCCTGGCCACCGGCGCCCTCGGCGACCGCGAGTTCCTTGCCGAGATTGCGCAGGGCCAGGTCCGCCAGGTCGTACGAGCGCTGGTCCGGTTTGACCAGGTATGCCGCCAGGGCCGTGTCGCTGGTCAGGCCGGCGAGCGCGAAACCCCGCCCGGCGAGCCGGTGGATGGCCGGCTTCGCGTCGTGCAGGGCCTTGGGCCGGTCGGGATCGGCCAGCCAGGAAGCCAATGCCGTCTCGTCGGCGGGGGTGGCCGCGGTCAGGTCCAGGTGGGCCGCAGCGCCGTCCGGTGCCGCGAACGCCACCGCCCAGGCATCGCCCTCGCCGCGGACCCACGACCCGGCGACGTCCAGGCCGGTCCGACCGGTGCCGGTGTGCCCCGTCAACCACGCCGCCAGCGCGCCGGGGTCCAGCACCTCACCGCCCAGCTCGAACCCCTGGTCGGCCTCCGGCTGCGGCGCCGAAATGGTGGCGAATAACCGGTCGCGCAGGACCTTGAACTCGATGGCGTCGAACACGGCGTGCACCTTCTCGCGGTCCCATTGGGCGCGGGCCAGGTCGTCGATGCCCAGGTCCAGCGGCAGATCCCGGACCAGGGCGTTGAGCCGCCGATTGCGCAGCACATCCTCGAGGTGATCCCGCAGCGACTGACCGGCCTTGCCGCCGATCTGGTCGATCTGGGCGACCAGGCCGGTGAGATCGCCATAGGTCGTCAGCCACTTGGCCGCGGTCTTCGGGCCCACCCCCGGCACCCCCGGCAGGTTGTCCGACGACTCCCCGACGAGCGCCGCGAGATCGCTGTACCGCTCCGGCCCCACGCCATACCGCTCCAGGACGGCGTCGGCGGTCATCCGGGTGAGTTCGGAGACCCCGCGCACCGGGTACAGCACGGTGACGTCCGGCCCCACCAGCTGGAAAGCGTCCCGGTCGCCGCTGACGATGAGCACCTGCATACCCCGGTCTCGGGCGGCCGTGGTCAACGTGGCGATGATGTCGTCGGCCTCGTAGCCCTCCACCTCGACATGCCGGATCGCCAATGCGTCGAGCACCTCGCGCAGCAGCGGGATCTGACCGGCGAACTCGCTCGGCGTCGCGGACCGGGTCGCCTTGTAATCGGCATACTCACTGGACCGGAAGGTCTGCCGGGACACGTCGAAGGCCACCGCGAGATGCGTCGGCTCCTCGTCCCGCAGCAGATTGATGAGCATGGAGGTGAAGCCGTAGACCGCGTTGGTGTGCTGCCCGGTCGCCGTGGAGAAGTTCTCCGCCGGTAAGGCGTAGAAGGCCCGGTATGCCAGGGAGTGCCCGTCGAGTAGCAGTAGTCGGCTCACCCGAGGAAGCCTACGGCCAGGCACCGACGCCGCGAGCCCGCGCTGCCGGGCCGCCGGCCCTCGAGGCGTCACGGCTCCGGGTGGGGTGCGCCGAGCTTGTAGAGTCGCGGTCGTGACCAACGACCAGCTGCTCGAGCTCTTCCGCACGACCGCGACCGGCACGCTGTTGGAACGGATGCACATCGAGATCACGCACGTCGATCCCGACCGGGTCGTCGCGACCATGCCAGTCGCCGGCAACACCCAGCCGTACGGACTCCTCCACGGCGGCGCCAGTGCCGTACTCGCCGAAACCCTCGGTTCGATCGCGGCGGCGGTCAACGCCGGGCCGGAGCGCGCCGTCGTCGGCATCGGTCTGCACTGCACCCACCATCGGGCGGCCCGCGACGGCGTCGTCACCGGGACGGCCACCCCGATTCACCGCGGCGGGACCCTGCAGACCTGGCAGATCGTCATCTGCGACGAGGGGGACCGGCGGATCTGCACCGCCGAACTCACCTGCATCGTCCGGGACGCCCCGCCCGGAAGCTGACGGACCCCGTCGCCGATCCGGTACGAGACGGGCGCCGGCGACCGGACCGACCCGGGTCTAACCCACCGGGTGGGCCCGCCCGGACCGAAGCCGGGCGACACGTCGGCGCAGGACCGCGCGCTCCACCGCAGGTCGCGCCTCAGGACCGGCCAGCCGACGCAGCAGCGCCGCGGTCGGCGTCGCGCGTCGAACCACCTGGGGGGTGAAGCCCAGCCGGGCGAAGAACCGGTTCGCGTCGCGCACCTGGGAGGGCACATTGGTCGCGATGATCTCCGCCCCGCACCGCTCCGCCCGGCTGGCGATGAGGGTCAGCAGTGCGCGGGCGACGCCGTGTTTCCGGGCGACTTGGATTACATAGAGCTGCTCGATCGTCAGGGCCGGCGCATCCACGAGCACCGGGGCGCTGGTGTCGCTCGTCACGGCATACCCGACGGGTTCGTCGTTGCTGAACGCGAGGTATGCCGTGATCCCGCCGCTGTCGAGGGCGGCGGCCAGCCGCCCGTCGAAGGCGGCGCGCTGGGCCGCGGCCCGCGTCTGGCCGGCTTCGATGCGGCTGGCGATCCACAGGTCGATGAAGGCGGCGCGCCGTTCGGCGTCGACCTTGCGCACCGTGACGGGTTGCCGTGCCACCTCTGCCTCCTGGGCTCATGCTCGCGCCGAACCGGCCACCGAGACGGCGCCGGACGAGGACCACTCCAGCTCTGGGGGCTTCCCCGTCGGCACGCCCAGGAGGCCACACTAGAACCCTTGGGGCGTCCAACGGAAGCCGCCCGACGCGATTGATCGGTCACGGGCGGCTAGGGTGTTCGGCCGTGACCTCATTCCCCGGGCTGGGCACGCTCGTCAACGTCGTGGCGGTCGTCGTCGGCGGCGGGCTCGGGATGCTGATCGGGGATCGACTCCCGGCTCGGACCCGAACGATCGTCACGGTCTCTCTCGGGCTGACGACCGGGCTGATGGCGGCTTCGTCCGCCACGGCGGTCGCCCATCCCGATCTCGTCGCGGCGGTTGGTAGCGCGGCGCCGACGCTGATCGTCCTCGGTTCGCTGTTGATCGGCGGGATCACCGGTTCGTTGTGCCGGATCGAGGAACGCCTCGAGGGTCTGGCCGGTTGGGCGCAGAGCGTGGTCTCCCGCTCTGCTGATTCGGACACGCCGAGCAGCAGGGAACGGTTCATCGAGGGCTGGCTGACCGCGTCCCTGCTCTTTTGTGTGGGCCCGCTCGCGGTCCTCGGTTCCTTCGACGACGGGATGGGCCGCGGCATCGACAAGCTCGCCCTGAAGTCGGCGCTGGACTGTTTCGCGGCGCTGGCCTTCGCGTCCTCGTTCGGCGTGGGCGTCCTCTTCGCGGCCGTGTCCGTGGCGGTGGTCCAGGGCGTGCTGACCGTCGCCGGTGTCTGGCTCGGAGCCGTCCTGCCGATGCCGCACGTTCAGGCGTTGACGGCGACCGGGGGGTTGCTGCTCGTCGGGATCTCGCTTCGACTGCTGGACGTCAAGCAGATACCGGTGGGCGACCTGCTGCCGGCCCTGATCGTCGCGCCACTGCTGACCCAACTGGTCGTCGTCCTGCACTGACCCGGATCCGACGTCGGCACTACCGCCGTCGGAGCCGACTCAGGCCACGCCCAGGTAGGCCTCTTTCACGCTCGGGTCGGCGAGCAACTCCGGACCGGTGCCGGTCTTGCCGACCTCGCCGGTCTCCAGGACGTAGGCCCGGGATGACCGGGACAGCGCCTGTTGGGCGTTCTGCTCGACGAGCAGGATCGTGGTGCCCTGGGCGTTGATCTCCGCGATGATCCGGAAGATCTGCTGGATGACCATGGGAGCCAGTCCCATCGACGGCTCGTCCAGCAGCAGCAGCCGGGGCCGGGCCATCAACGCCCGCCCGATGGCCAGCATCTGCTGCTCGCCGCCGGACATCGTGCCCCCCACCTGAGCACGCCGTTCGGCGAGCCGGGGGAACAGGCTGAAGACGTGGTCGAGGGTCTGCTGGTATGCCGTCTTGGACTCGAACTTGCGGGCGTAGTGGCCCATGTCGAGGTTCTCCTGCACGGTCATCCCGGGGAACACCCCCCGACCCTCGGGCGCCTGAATGATCCCGGCCTGTACCCGCAGGTGCGCCTTCATCCTGGTGATGTCCTGGCCGTCGAAGACGACCCGGCCACGCGACAGCGGCCGGATCCCCGAGATCGCCCGCATCGTGGTCGTCTTTCCCGCGCCGTTGGCGCCGATCAGGGTGACCAGTTCACCCTCGTCGACGGTCAGCGAGACCCCGTGCAACGCCTCGATCTTGCCGTACGCGACGGTCATGTCCTCGACCTCAAGCAGTGGCATCGTCCGGCACCCCCAGGTATGCGGCGACGACCGCCGGGTTGTCGCGGATCTCCTGCGGGAGACCCTCGGCGATCTTCTTGCCGAACTCCAGCACGACGATGCGGTCGGTGACTCCCATGACCAGACGCATGTCGTGCTCGATCAGTAGGACGGTGTAGCCGTCGTCGCGGATCTTGCGGATCAGGTCCATCAACGCCACCTTCTCGGCCGGGTTGAAGCCGGCCGCCGGTTCGTCGAGGCACAACAGCTTGGGTTCGGTGGCCAGGGCCCGGGCGATCTCCAGTCGCCGCTGATCGCCGTATGGCAGGTTGCGGGCCTTCTCGGTGGCTCGGGCGCCCACGCCGACGAACTCCAGCAGGGCCATGCCCCGCTCGATCGCGTCGCGTTCTTCCGCCTTGTGCCGGCCGGAGCGGATCAACGCGCCGGGGACCGAGGTCCGGTGCCGGGCGTCGGTGCCGACGACGACATTCTCCAAGGCGGTCATCTCGTTGAAGAGCCGGATGTTCTGAAAGGTGCGGGCGATGCCCGAGCGAGTGATCTGGTGCCGCTTCTGCGAGCCCAACGGGGTGCCGTCGAAAACCACCTGCCCCGAGGTCGGTCGGTACACGCCCGTCATGGCGTTGAAGCAGGTCGTCTTGCCGGCGCCGTTCGGCCCGATCAGGCCGAGGATCTCACCACGCCGGATCTCGAAGGTGACGCTGTCCAGCGCCACCAGGCCGCCGAAGCGCAACGTGACGTCGACCATCTGCAGGAGCGGTTCTCCCTCGCCCGCGCGGAGTTCGCGATGCGGGGCGACCAGTTCGGCGACGACCTCGGGGTCGGCAAGCTCCGGAGCCACCTCGGTCGCGGAGACCTCGATGTGCGGGTCGGGCAGGTCGCCGAAGTCGGGGTGATCCGACAGGTCGGCGTCGAAGGCGTCGTCGGGGCCTCGATGCTCCTCGAACTCCTCCTGCCCGGCGCTCATCCCGCCGACCTTCTGGGCGGGGTTCGGCGAGTCTTCGCCGTCTCGTCCCACGGGGCTGCTCACCTGGTCACCTCCCC
Organism: Dermatophilaceae bacterium; assembly: GCA_039812545.1. Classification (GTDB taxonomy): domain Bacteria; phylum Actinomycetota; class Actinomycetes; order Actinomycetales; family Dermatophilaceae; genus JBDIAR01. The sequence goes on from JBDIAR010000002.1 coordinate 15,835, forward strand.
CTGGATGCCCTGTCGGCGGGCGGCCTGATAGATCCGCCGACCGTAGTGCAGCAGTTTCTGGCGGACCGGGATCAGCCCCTGCGGCCGGAAGATCATCAGGACCATCAGGGCCAGCCCGAAGAAGAGGTACTTGTATTCGGCGATGGAGTTGCCGTCGATCGTGAACCAGAGGAACTCGGTGCGGCCGAGGAAGTAGTTCGGCAGGTAGACGATGAGGAAGGCGCCGAGGATGACGCCGAGCTTGTTGCCCTGCCCACCGAGCACGACCGCGCACAAGAAGAGCACCGAGTTGATGACGTTGAAGTTGGCGGGGTTCACGTAGCCGACCTGACCGGCATACAGGGCCCCGGACAGACCGCCGATCCCGGCGCCGATGACGAACGCCCACAGCTTGAACCGGAACGTCGGGACGCCCATGATCTCGGCGGCGTCCTCGTCCTCGCGGATCGCCACCCAGGCGCGGCCCACGCGGGAGCGCTCAAGGTTGCCGACCAGCATGAGGACGAGCACGATCATGAGCAGGGACAGCCAGAACCACCAGGTGCCGTTGTTCGGGTTCCCGGCGCTGTTCCCCGCGGAGAACACCCCGCCCGGGTTCGTCGCGGACGACCCGACGATGGGCGCGGCCAACTGGGACAGACCCTGGCCGCCCTTGGTGACATCGGTGAGATTGTCGGCCAGGAGTCGGACGATCTCGCCGAAGCCGAGGGTGACGATCGCGAGATAGTCGCCCCGCAACCGCAGGGTCGGTGTCCCGAGGATCAGGCCGGAGATCGCGGTCAACAGCATGGCGACTGGGAGCACCGCCAACCAGGCCCATTGGTCCGACAACCAGCCGTCCGCCCCGGTCTGCCGCCATGGGCTCTCCGGTGAGGTGAGCAGGGCGACGCTGTAGGCGCCTACGGCGTAGAAGCCGACGTAGCCGAGGTCGAGCAGCCCGGCCTGGCCGACGACGACGTTGAGGCCGATCGCGATCAACGCCGTCATGCCGAACTGGGCCATGACGTACCCGAAGTTGTACCCCTGAGTCTCCAGACCGGACGGCACCCAGAACGGCAGGGTCGCGATCGCGAGGATGAACGGCACCCCGGCGGCCCACTGGCCGGCCCGCGGCAGGGCGTTCCACCAGAGGCGGAGGCGATCGCCGATCGCGATGGGGGCCTTACGGGCGCCGTCCGGCGCCTCGGGGGTCGGGGTCCCGGAAGTGGGGGTCCCGGAGGTCGGGGTCGCAGGGGTCGTCATGCGCGGGCCCTCCCCAGGCTCTCGCCGAGCAGGCCGGTCGGCCGGAACATCAAGATGAGCACCAGCAGCACGAAGGCGATGACGTCCTTCCACTGGGTTCCGAGGACGGCCTGGCCCCAGCTCTCGGTGATCCCGAGCAGCAGACCGCCCAACAGTGCACCGCGCAGATTGCCGATGCCGCCGAGCACCGCGGCGCAGAACGCCTTGATGCCGAGCAGGAAACCGCCCGAGAAGATGATGCCGCTCGCGCCGGCCGGTTTGAGCGAGAAGAGCAGGGCGGCGGCCCCGGCCAGCACCCCGCCGATGAGGAAGGTCATCATGATGATCCGTTCGCGGGAAACGCCCATCAGGGTCGCCGTCGTGGGGTCTTGGGCGACGGCCCGGATACCCCGACCGAACTTGGTCCGATTCACGAAGAGGTCGGTCGCCAGCGCCAGACCCAGCGCCGAGAAGACGATGATGATCGTGGTATTCATCACGGTTCCGTCGAACAGGTCGAACTGCGGTTTGGGTTGGACGAGCTTGATGGGCACCTGCGCGTTCAGACCACCCAGCTTCCCGCCGGTCAGTTTGGGCAGCACGAAGTGGACGAACTCCTGCAGGACGAACGATGCCCCGATGGCCGTGATGAGGAAGACCAGCGACGGTGCGTTGCGTCGGCGCAGTGGCCGGTATGCCACCCGCTCGAGGGTGACCGCGACGCCTCCCGAGACGGCCATCGCGAAGACCATGGCGGCGCCGAGATAGACGATCGTCATGAGGATGCCCTCGGCGTAGGCCCGCGGGCCCGGATCGAAACCGAGCCACATCAACGCGGTGTACTGGGCGAACAGCCCCAGCATGAAGACTTCGGAATGCGCGAAGTTGATGAGCCGGAGCACGCCGTAGACCAGGGTGTAGCCGACGGCCACCAGGGCATACACCGACCCCCACTCCAGGCCGTCGATGGTGGCCTGCCAGAACCGAGCCGCCAGCCCGGCGAGGTCGAACTTGATGACCTCACTCGGCAGCGGGCCGGCCCCGACGAGCACGGCGGTCAGCATGTGCATCCTGCTCCTTTATCCCGGCGGGACACGCCCCGCGGCCGGGAGCTTATCGCCCCCGGCCGCGAGTGGTGATGCGCAACACGGTTGCGCGGTCAGCTGACCTTGTAAATCCAGATGAGCGACGAGGAGAGCTCACCCTTGTCGTTCCACTTGTAGTGCCGGGCCAGACCATCGGCGTCGTATGCCTTGACATAGTCGACCATCTTGGCGCGGTCGGTCACCCCGGAGTCGATCGCCTTGAGCATGATGGTCGCCAGGTCGTAGCCCTCGACCGAGTACGTGCCGGGGTCGGCGTTGTTCAGCGCCTTGTAGTCCTTGGCGAAGGCCTCCGGAGCCGGACCGCACGGGCAGGACAAGATGGCGTCCTTGGAGTTGTCACCGGCCTGCGAGACGAACTGCGGGTCGTTGACACCGTCGGCCGAGACGAACGGGATGGTCACACCGGCCTCGCGCAACTGTGTGACGAACGGAGCCGCTTCGGCGTAGTAGCCGGCGTAGAAGACCGCGTCGCCGCCGCCGGACTTGATCGCCGAAACCGCCGAGGCGAAGTCCTTGTCGCCGGTCTTGACGCTGGCCGCGCAGCCGGAGTTGGCGGCGCTGCCGAGGCCGGTGCCGATCTCCTTGGCCAGGCCCACCCCGTAGTCGGAGTTGTCCTGGACCAGGCAGACCTTCTTGTAGCCGGCGGTGTTGACCATCCACTTGGCCACGGCCGGACCCTGCACGGCGTCGTTGGCCAGGCCACGGTAGAAGTTGGTCCAGCCCTTGGTCGTCAGATCCGGGTTGGTCGCCGACGCGGTCAGCGAGAGCAGACCGGCCTGGTGAAAGGCGTCGCCGGTGGCCTTGGTCTCACCGGAGAAGGCCGGGCCGAGCAGACCGATGACGGTCTTGTCGTTGATGATCTGCGGGGCCACCTGGGTGGCCTTCTGCGGGTCGCCCTCGGTGTCGAACTGCTGGAGCTTGACCTGGCAGTCCGCGTTGGCCTTGTTGTGCTTGTCGACGGCGACCTTGGCGCCGTTGAGGATGTTGATGCCGAGGGCCGCGTTCGGGCCGGTGAGCGCGCCGGCCATGGCGATCGCGACGCCGCTGCACTTGGCCTTGCCGTCCCCCGCGGGGTCGGCGGGAGTACCGCTGGTGGCGGCCTGGACCGCCTTACCCTCGCTGTCGATCTGGATGTCGGGCTTGATCGTCAGTGGAGCCGAACTCTTCGACGTGTTCGTACCCGACGCCGCACCCGGCGCCGGGGTCTCTGCCTTGCTGCCACACGCCGCAAGCGTGAGCGAGGCGGCCACCGCCACGACCAGCCCGCTTCGCACCGTCACACGCTGCACCTTGGAACCTCCGTATAAGAATGGAACTCCGGGCCCGAACGGATCCGGAGGGGTCGGTCATACCGATTCGCGAACCTAGCGCACCGCTGCGCAGGATCGAACAGGGCCGCGCCAGACGTGACCAAAACGCGACACGCCACGACGGCACGATCCGGCAGTCACAACTCCCGGCATACCCCATGACTACGCCGAGAACGGACTGTGATGGATGCAGGCTAAAGGTTCTCTCGACGCTCGTCCACCGTCGTCCACCTTCGGTCGGGCGCGTCGTCTACTTGTTGCCGGACATTCCCTCGATGACCGCTTCGGCGACCTCACGCATCCCGAGCCGCCGGTCCATCGCGGTCTTCTGGATCCACCGGAACGCCTCGTGCTCGGTCACCTTGAGCTGGGTCATCAGGATCCCCTTGGCCCGGTCTACGGCCTTGCGGGTCTCCAGCCGTTCGCCGAGGTCGGCGATCTCGGCCTCCAGCGAGGCGCGTTCCTCCCAGCGGGAGCGCGCGATGTCGATCGCCGGCCCGAGGTCGGCCTGGGTGAACGGTTTGACGATGTATGCCATCACGCCGGCGTCCCGGGCCCGTTCGACGAGTTCCTTCTGCGAGAAGGCCGTCAGCATGATCACCGGCGCGATCTTGTCGCCACCGATCTGTTCGGCCGCGCTGATCCCGTCGAGCACCGGCATCTTCACGTCCATGATGACCAGGTCGGGACGCAGGTCGCGGGCCAGGTCGACGGCCTGCTCGCCGTTGCTGGCCTGGCCGACGACGCGATAGCCGCTCTCCGCGAGCATCTCCGCCAGGTCCACCCGGATCAGCGTCTCGTCCTCGGCGATGACGATCCGCAGGCCCCTGGCCGCCGCTGCCGCGTCCTCCGGCGAGGTGTATGCCGGCGCCGTGTCCGCTTCGTCGGGGGTGGGAGCCGGCTCGACCGGGACGGCCTCGACGGGGGTCGGCTCGGCGAGGGGGGCGGGTTCGCTCGTCACGGGTTCGACCGGCGGGGTCTGCGGCTGCGCGACGGCCTTCTTCGCCGCGCGCTTGCGCGGCGGAGTCGGGGAGGATGCTGGATCGGTCGTCTTGGGCATGAGGCGAGACTCCGTTGCGACGGTCTTGGCAGTGGCGAGGTGGTGATCACTGATGCACGCGAGGCGAGAATCAGCCTAGTGGAGTCTTCGGGGAGTGGTCATCCGCACGGTCATGTGCACGGTGAGGTGCACTGTCATCTGCTCGGTGCCGGGAGCGGGATTCGAACCCGCACGCCTTGGGGGCAAAGCATTTTGAGTGCTCCGTGTCTGCCATTCCACCACCCCGGCGAGCCGCCTACACGCCGGTCGCATCGACCGTCACGTGCCGGGACAGCATACCGAATCCTCGCTCGTCATCGGTTCTCGAACGCGGCTCGCGCGCCCCGGCCACGAGGGAGGCGGCGCCGTCAATCCCCGGCGACCTCGTAGGCGGCGGCCACCTTGTTGACGGCGTCGCCCACCCGGTGGACGCGCAGCGAGTTCGTCGACCCGGGGATGCCGGGCGGGGACCCGGCCGCGATGATGACCAGATCGCCCTCCTCGCAGCGGTTTTCGGCGAGCAGGGTCCGGTCGACCTGAAGCGCCATCTGGTCGGTGTGGACGACGGACTTGACCAGATAGGTCTCGATCCCCCACGACAGCGCCAATTGCGATCGGGTCTCCGGGGTCGGGGTGAACGCCAGCATCGGCAACCGCGAGCGGATCCGGCAGAGCCGACGGGCCGAATCGCCGCTGTGGGTGAAGGTGATCAGGAACCGGGCCCCCACGAGTTCGCCGATCTCGGCGGCCGCCAGAGTGACCGCTCCGCCGACCGTGTGTTGGGATCCCTTCAGCGGCGGAATCCGGCTCAGGCCATGGTCTTCGGTGTTCTCGATGATCTTGGCCATGACGCTGACGGCTTCGCGCGGGTAATTGCCGATCGACGTCTCCCCGGACAGCATGATGGCGTCCGCGCCGTCGAGCACGGCGTTGGCGCAGTCGGAGGCCTCGGCGCGGGTGGGGCGCGGGTTGTCGATCATCGACTCGAAGACCTGCGTGGCAACGAGGGCCGGCTTCGCCTCCCGCCGGGCGAGTTCGATCGCGCGTTTCTGGACGAGCGGCACCTGTTCGAGGGGCAGTTCGACGCCGAGGTCGCCTCGGGCGACCATCACCCCGTCGAAGGCGGCGATGATCTCGCGCAGATTGTCGACCGCCTGCGGCTTCTCGATTTTGGCGATGACCGGTATGCGGCGTCCCACCTCGTCCATGATCTCGTGGACGTCGCCGAGATCGCGGGCCGTGCGCACGAAGGACAGCGCGATGAAGTCGACGCCCTGCCGCAGCGCCCAACGCAAGTCGTCACGGTCCTTGTCCGACAGGGCCGGCACGCTGACGGCCACCCCCGGCAGGTTGATGCCCTTGTTGTTGGACACCACACCGCCGACGACCGTCTCGGTAAGGACGTCGGTCGCGGTGACCTCGATCGCGCGCAGCATGATCTTGCCGTCGTCGATGAGCAGGACGTCACCGGGGCGCACGTCACCGGGCAGACCGGCATACGTCGTCCCCACCTCGGTCTGCGAACCCGGCACGTCGCGGGTGGTGATGGTGAACCGATCCCCCGGCCGCAACTGAATGGGTCCCAGAGCGAACCGTCCCGTCCTGATCTTGGGACCCTGCAGGTCGGCGAAGATGCCGACGGCTCGTCCGCTCTCGTCGCTGATCCGCCGCACCCGCTGGTAGACCTCGGCGTGCTGGGCGTGGTCGCCGTGCGACATGTTGAGCCGCGCCACGTCCATTCCCGCGGCGACGAGCCCCCGCAGAGCCTCGTCGGAGCTACACGCCGGCCCCATGGTGCAGACGATCTTGGCGCGGCGCATCAGGCCTCCTGGCTGGTCGGGACCGCGGGAGCGGCGTCCGGCGGCAGTGTAGTCACCGTAGCCGCCGATTCGGGCGAGCCGAGGTGAACAGGGTGCGAACGTCCCGGCGTGCCCCTCAGACGACCAGCGGGCGGTCGCCGGGATTGATCGGGCGGGGCAGGGCCGAATGCCCCATCAGCCAGGCGTCGACCCCGTTGGCACAGGCCCGGCCTTCGGCGATCGCCCACACGATGAGGGACTGGCCGCGCCCGGCGTCGCCGGCCACGAAGACCCCCGGAACACTCGTCATGAAACTCGGGTCGCGCTGGATGTTCGACCGCGCGTCGCGGGCCACCCCCAGCTGTTCGACGACGCCCGGGCCCTGCGGGCCGAGGAAGCCCATGGCGAGGAGGACGAGCTGCGCGGGCAGTTCCCTTTCGGTGCCCGGCACGGCGGCCAGGCCGTCCGGACCGGCGGCCATCTCGACGATCCGCAGCGCACGCACATTGCCCTCGTCGTCGGCCAGGAACTCCGTCGTGCCGACGGCGTAGAGCCGTTCGCCACCCTCCTCGTGCGCGCTCGCGACGCGGAAGATCATCGGGTAGGTCGGCCAGGGTTGGGTGGCCGGACGGTCCTCACCGGGACGCGACAAGATCTCCAGCGAGGTGACCGAGCGGGCGCCCTGCCGGTGCGCGGTGCCGATGCAGTCTGCGCCGGTGTCGCCGCCGCCGATGATGACGACGTCCTTGCCGGTGGCCAGGATCTGGTCCTCAACGGTTTCCCCGAGCGCCACCCGGTTGGCCTGCGGGAGGTACTCCATCGCCTGGTGGATCCCGCGAGACTCCCGGCCGGGAACTGGCAGATCGCGCGGCACGGTCGCTCCGATGGCGAGCACGACCGCGTCGTACCGGTCCCGCAGCTGGTGTCCCGTCAGGTCCACCCCGATGTCGACCCCGCAACGGAACCGGGTTCCCTCGGCCTCCATCTGCGCGATCCGGCGATCGACGACCGCCTTCTCCATCTTGAACTCGGGTATGCCGTACCGCAGCAGGCCGCCCGGCGCATCGTCGCGTTCGTAGACCGCGACGGTGTGTCCCGCCCTGGTGAGTTGTTGCGCGGCGGCCAGGCCCGCGGGCCCGGAGCCGACGACGGCCACCGTCTTGCCGGACAACCGTTCCGGCGGTTGCGGGGTCACATGACCCATCGAGAAGGCCTGTTCGACGATGGTGACCTCGACCTGCTTGATCGTCACCGCCGGCTGGTTGATGCCGAGGACGCACGCGGTTTCGCACGGCGCCGGGCAGAGCCGCCCGGTGAACTCCGGGAAGTTGTTCGTCGCGTGCAGCCGCTCCATCGCCGAGTCCCAGCGGCCGACCCGGGTGAAGTCGTTCCACTCCGGGATCAGGTTGCCCAGCGGACAGCCGTTGTGGCAGAACGGGATACCGCAGTCCATGCAGCGCCCGGCCTGGGCCTGCAGGCGCGGCCGGGGCTGCTCCTCGTAGACCTCTTTCCAGTCCCGGATTCGCACCGGGACGGGACGGCGGGCGGGTAGATCGCGTTGACGTAGCTTGAGAAAGCCCTGGGGGTCAGCCACGGGACACCTCCATGATCCGTTGCCAGACCTCGGCTCCGTCCGGGTCGAGGCCCTCCTCGACGGCCGTCTTGCGCACGTCGAGAACCGCTTGGTAGGCGCGCGGCAGCACCGTGGTGAATCGGTCGCGGTCCCAGTTCTCCAGCAGGTCCCGGGCGACCGCGGACCCGGTCCAGTGGACGTGCTTGGCGAGCAGGTCGCGCACGACGAGTTCATCGTCCGGCCGCAGCGGCAGCAGGTCGACGAGTTCGCCGTTGACCAGTTCGCGGCGCAGGTCCAGGACGTAGGCCACTCCCCCGGACATCCCCGCGGCGACATTGCGTCCCGTGGGCCCGAGGATCAGGACGGTGCCCCCGGTCATGTACTCGCACCCGTGGTCGCCGACGCCCTCGACGACCAGGGCGGCACCGGAGTTGCGGACGGCGAAACGTTCGCCGACGACACCGCGCAGGAACATCTCCCCGCCGGTGGCCCCATAGCCGATCACATTGCCGGCGATGACGTTTTCCTCGGCGACAAAGGGCGCGGCCGGGTTCGGCCGGACCACGACCCGACCACCGGAGAGTCCCTTGCCGACGTAGTCGTTGGCGTCGCCCTCCAGGACGATGGTGACCCCGCGCGGCAGGAACGCCCCCACGGACTGTCCGGCACTACCCGTCAGACGCACCTCGATCGAGCCGTCCGGCATACCGTCGTCGTGGGCCTTGGTCACCTCGTGACCGAGCATGGTGCCCACGGTGCGGTTAACGTTGCGGACCGGGCTTTCGATGATCACCTGGTCGGCGGCGCCGTCGATGACCGAGCGGGCTTGGGCGATCAGGGTGTTGTCCAGGGCGGCGGCCAAGCCGTGGTCCTGCACCGTGCTGCAGTGCAGCGTCCCGCCGAACGGGTTGTCGACCGTGGCCAGGATCGGGCTGATGTCCAGTCCATTGGCCTTCCAGTGGTCGACCGCCGAGTCGACGTCCAGCGCTCCAACGGCGCCCACCGCCTCCTGGATCGAGCGGAAGCCCAACTGCGCCAACAGCTCTCGCACCTCGGTGGCGATGTACTCGAAGAACGTCTCGACGAACTCGGGCTTACCGGTGAACCGCGCCCGCAGCTCGGGGTTCTGCGTGGCGATGCCGACCGGACAGGTGTCCAGGTGGCATACCCGCATCATCACGCAGCCGGAGACGACGAGCGGCGCGGTGGCGAACCCGAACTCCTCCGCCCCGAGCAGGGCCGCCACCACAACATCGCGTCCGGTCTTGAGCTGTCCGTCGACCTGGACCACGATGCGGTCGCGTAGACCGTTGAGTACCAACGTCTGCTGGGTTTCGGCGAGGCCCAGCTCCCACGGCGCACCGGCGTGCTTGAGCGAGGTGAGCGGTGAGGCCCCCGTGCCGCCGTCGTGACCGGAGATGAGCACGACGTCGGAATGCGCTTTGGACACCCCCGCCGCGACCGTGCCCACGCCGATCTCCGAGACGAGCTTGACGTGGATCCGGGCCTGCGGGTTGGCGTTCTTCAGGTCGTGGATGAGCTGCGCCAGGTCCTCGATCGAGTAGATGTCGTGGTGCGGCGGCGGCGAGATGAGTCCGACGCCCGGGGTGGAGTGCCGGGTCTTGGCGACCCACGGGTAGACCTTCTGGCCGGGCAGCTGGCCGCCCTCGCCGGGCTTGGCGCCCTGGGCCATCTTGATCTGGATGTCGTCGGACTCGGTGAGGTAGAGGCTGGTCACCCCGAACCGCCCGGAGGCGACCTGCTTGATGGCAGAACGGCGTTCGGGGTCCTTCAGTCGCTCGGCGTCCTCGCCGCCCTCCCCGGTGTTGGATCGGGCGCCGATGTGGTTCATCGCGATCGCGAGCGTCTCGTGTGCCTCCCGGGAGATCGAGCCGTAGCTCATCGCACCCGTGGAGAAGCGCTTCATGATCTCGGCGATGGGTTCGACCTCGTCCACCGGGATGGGCGTGCGACCGAAGGCGGCCGGGTCCTTGAAGGACATCAGTCCGCGCAGCGTCATCAGCCGGTGCGACTGGTCGTTGATCCGCGAGGTGTACTGCTGGAACTCGTCGAACCGGCGCTCCCGGGTCGAGTGCTGCAACCGGAACACCGCCTCCGGGTCGAACAGGTGCGGCTCCCCCTCCCGACGCCACTGGTACTCGCCGCCGATGTCGAGAACCCGATGCGCCGGGTGTATGCCGCTGACCGGGTAGGCGACCGCGTGCCGGGCCGCGACCTCCCGGGCGATCACGTCGAGCCCGACGCCGCCCAGTTGGGACGTCGTTCCCGTGAAATAGGTGTCGACCAGACCCTGGTCCAGGCCGATGGCCTCGAAGACCTGCGCGCCGCGGTACGACGCGACGGTCGAGATGCCCATCTTGGACATCACCTTCAAGACGCCCTTGCCCAGGGCCTTGATGAGGTTCTTGACCGCCTTCTCCTCGGTCAAGCCCTGCAGCCGTCCACTGCGGACGAGCAACTCGGCGGACTCCATGGCCAGGTAGGGGTTCACCGCGGCGGCGCCGTAACCGACGAGCAGTGCCACGTGGTGGACCTCGCGGACATCGCCGGCCTCGATGATCAGGCCGACCTGGGTGCGGGTCTTCTCCCGGATGAGGTGGTGGTGCACCGCCGAGGTGAGCAGCAGCGAGGGGATGGGTGCCAGGTCGCGGTCGGAGTCCCGGTCGGAGAGCACGATGAAGCGAGCGCCGCGCCGGATCGCCTCGGACACCTCGGCGAAGATCTCCTCGAGGCGCCGGCCCATGGCCTCGCCACCGCCGGCCACGTCGTACAGGCCGCGTACGACCACGGTCTCGAAGCCGGGCAGATCACGGTCTTTGTTGATGTGGACGATCTTGGCCAGCTCGTCGTTGTCGATGACGGGGAAGGGCAGGATGACCATCCGGCAATGTGCCGGCGAGGGCACCAGCACATTGCCCTCCGGGCCGCTGGTCGCCTGCAGCGAGGTGACCAATTCCTCGCGAATGGCGTCCAGGGGCGGGTTCGTCACCTGGGCGAACAGCTGGGTGAAGTAGTCGAAGAGCAACCGGGGACGCGCCGACAACACCGCGATCGGGGTGTCCGTGCCCATCGAGCCCAGCGCCTCGGCACCCGTGCGCGCCATCGGGTCGAGGATGATCCGCAGTTCCTCGGCGGTGTAGCCGAAGGTCTGCTGGCGCCGGGCCACCGAGGCCGAGGGGTGCACGATGTGTTCGCGGTCCGCCAGATCGTTGAGGTGGATCCGCCCCGCGTGCAGCCACTCGTCGTACGGCGCCTGGGCCGCCAGCTGGGCCTTGATCTCGTCATCGGTGACGATCCGGCCGTGTTCGGTGTCGACCAGGAACATCTTGCCCGGCTGTAGCCGGCCGCGTTGAACCACCCGTTGCGGGTCAAGCTGTAGCACCCCGGACTCCGAGGCGAGCACGACCAGTCCGTCCTCGGTCACCGCGAAGCGACCCGGTCGCAGGCCGTTGCGGTCCAGGACCGCGCCCACGACCGTACCGTCGGTGAACGTCACACACGCCGGACCGTCCCACGGCTCCATGAATGAGGAGTGGTACTCGTAGAACGCCCGCCGGGCCGGGTCCATGTCCGGGTTGTTCTCCCACGCCTCCGGGATCATCATCAGCACGGCGTGCGGGAGCGAGCGCCCGCCGAGGTGCAGCAGCTCCAGGACCTCGTCGAAACTGGCCGAGTCCGAGTGCCCGGGCGCGCAGATCGGGGACAGCCGGCTCAGGTCGCCGGCGATCAGGTCGGTGGCGAGCATCGACTCGCGGGCGTGCATCCAGTTGCGGTTGCCCTTGACGGTGTTGATCTCCCCGTTGTGGGCGATCAACCGGTACGGGTGGGCCAGCGGCCAGCTCGGGAAGGTGTTCGTCGAGAACCGGGAGTGGACGACGGCCAGCTCGGTGGCGAAGCGCTCGTCCAGCACGTCCGGGAAGAACTCCTCGAGCTGTCCCGTCGTGAGCATCCCCTTGTAGACCAGGGTCCGCGCCGACAGCGAGGGGAAGTAGACGTCGAGTTCCAGCTCGGCCCGTTTGCGCAGCGGGTATGCCATCCGGTCGACGGCGATGCCCGTCGCCCCGGCGCGGGGGTCGTTCGGGTCGGGGGCGACGAAAAGCTGCGCGAAATGCGGCATACAGTCCCGGGCCGGTTGGCCGATCACCTCGGGTCGGTGCGGCACCTCGCGCCAGCAGAGGACCCGCAGCCCCTCTTCGGCGGCGAGCTCGGCGATCCGGGCCTTGGCCGCGGCCCGAGCGGACTCGTCGACGGGCAGGAAGGCGCAGCCGACGGCATACGACCCGACCGGCGGCAGGTCCACCTCGACCTCGGCGCGCAGGAACTCGTCCGGGATCTGGGTGAGGATGCCCGCGCCGTCGCCGACCAACGGGTCGGCGCCGGTCGCGCCGCGGTGGTCCAGGTTGCGCAGGGCCAACAGACCGAGTTCGACGATGTCATGACCCGCGCTGCCGCGCAGGGTGGCGACCATGGCCACGCCGCACGCGTCGTGTTCGTTGTCGGGCCGGTAGAGGCCCGTGGCGCTGGGGCGCGTCGAATACAGCTGGTGCACCTGGGGCGGGTGCACGTCAAAAGGGCGAACGGAACCGCTCACACCGTCCTCCTGTTCGGCAACTCAGGTGTGCCCCGTTGGCACACTTCGGCTTGTCGGTCAGCCCGGACGGCGATGGCCGGCACGTCCGACACTCTAGCGGGCCGGAACGGCCTCCGCGGACGCTAGCCCTCGTCCCACGTGATGGGATTCACAATCCTAGGATGTGAGATCCGTCGGATCGTCGGCCGGTCCCGGGGCGGTGATCAACGGCCGAAAGCGTTGTCGACGGCCGTAGTAGACGAAGAGCCAGGCGCCCAGCAGGAAGACCAGCCCCGAGACCCAGGTGTTGACGCGCAGGCCCAAGATCCGGTTTGCGTCGTCGGTGCGGATGAGTTCGACGAAGAACCGGCCGAGCGGGTAGCCCATGACGTACGCCGCGAAGGCCTGACCGCGCGCCCAGCGCAACCGGCGCGGGGCCCACATCAGGAATGCCGCGACCGCCAGGCACCACAGCGCCTCGTAGAGGAAGGTGGGGTGGAAGTAGCCCAGGACGATCGGGTTGCCCGCGGCGTCACGAACCGCGTGGCCCGCCGGCTGATCCCAGGCGTAGACCTTCAGCGCCCACGGCAGGTCGGTCGGCGGCCCGTAGATCTCGTTGTTGAAGTAGTTGCCGAACCGACCCATCGCGTGGGCGACGAGCACGCCGGGCGCGGCGGCGTCGGCGAAGTCGACGAAGGCCACCCCACGACGCCGGCAGCCGATGACGGCACCGACCGCGCCGAGGGCGATCGCCCCCCAGATGCCCATGCCGCCGTCCCAGATCCGGAACGCGTTGAGCGGATGTCCGCCCGGACCGAAGTACGGCTGCGGGGTCGTGATGACGTGGTAGAGCCGACCGCCGACGATGCCGAACGGCACCGCCCAGGTGGCGATCTCCGCCACGTCGCCCGGGCCGCCGCCGTTGTCGTTCAGGCGACGTTGGGCCAGGTATGCCGCGACCAGGATCCCGGCCAGGATGCACAACGCGTAGGCGCGGATCGGGACGGGGCCGAGGTACCAGACGCCCTGGACCGGGCTCGGGATCGACGTCGGCACCATCGCCGCCCGCCAGGTCACCGGGCGCTCCGGACCCCGGCGAACAGATCGGCGACGGCGGCGCGCAACGGCCCATACCCGTGCGGGTCCTCCTCGACCGACCTGGCCACGGCCTTGACCAGGGCGGACCCGACGATGACACCGTCGGCATACGAGGCGACCTCGGCGGCCTGCGCCCCCGTCGAGACACCCAGTCCGACGCAGACCGGCAGGTCGGTGATCGCCTTGGTGCGTTCCACGAGCCCGCGAGCGGCCGAGCCGACCTGGTTCCGCGTGCCGGTGACCCCCATGACGGACGCGGCATACACGAAGCCACTCGTGGCGGAGGTGACGACGCTGAGCCGCTCCGGGGTCGAGCTCGGCGCGACGAGGAAGACGGTCGCCAGACCGGTGTCCCGGGCGGCCGCCAACCACTCCCCCGCCTCCTCCGGCGTCAGATCGGGCAGGATGACCCCGCTGCCGCCGGCGTCGGCCAGGTCGGCGGCGAAGCGGTGCGGGCCGCGGCGCAGGATGAGATTCCAGTACGTCATCACCACGGCCACGGCGCCGGCCTCGACCACGGCGCGTGCGGCGGTGAACGCGTCGGCCACCCGCGTGCCGGCCAGCAGCGCGGTGTTGGCGGCGTCCTGGATGACCGGGCCGTCCAGCATCGGATCGGTGTAGGGGATCCCGATTTCGACGATGTCGACGCCCTCGGCGACCAGGACGCGCATCGCCTCCAGGGACCGGGGGACGTCCGGATAGCCGACGGGGAGGTACCCGATGAGGGCCGCGCGCCCCTCCTGACGGCACCGGTCGAAGGTCTGGTCGAGGGTTCGGGGCGCGGTCACGACGGGTCCTCCAGCAGTCCGAACCAGGACGCCGCGGTGTGAACGTCCTTGTCGCCCCGGCCGGACAGGTTGACCAGGATGACGGCCTCGGCAGCCGCGGGACCCCGTTCGGCGGCGATTTCCCGCCCGAGTTGGATGGCGCCGGCCAGGGCGTGCGCACTTTCCAGGGCGGGCAGGATCCCCTCGGTGCGGCTGAGCAGGGCGAACGCCTCCATCGCCTCACGGTCGACGATCGGCCGGTACTGCGCCCGGCCGGAGGACATCAGGTATGCGTGCTCCGGTCCGACACTGGGGTAGTCCAGCCCGGCGGACACCGAGTGGGACTCGATGGTCTGCCCGTCGTCGTCCTGCATGAGATAGGTGAAGGCGCCGTGGAGGACTCCCGGGTCCCCCGCGGAGAACCGGGCGGCGTGCCGGCCGGTTTCCACGCCGCTGCCGCCGGCCTCCAGTCCGACGAGGCGCACCCCCTCGTCGGGGATGAAGGCGTTGAAGATGCCCATCGCGTTCGAGCCGCCGCCCACGCAGGCGCACACCACGTCCGGCAGGCGCCCGGTCAGGGCGAGCACCTGCTCGCGGGCCTCCTCGCCGATGATCTTGTGGAAGTCGCGCACCATGTCCGGGAAGGGGTACGGGCCGGTCACGGTCCCGAGGACGTAGTGGGTGTGTTCGACATTGGCGACCCAGTCGCGGAACGCCTCGTTGACCGCGTCCTTGAGGGTACGGCTGCCGTGATCGACGGGGACGACCCGGGCGCCGAGCAGCTTCATCCGGGCCACGTTCAGGGCCTGCCGTTCGGTGTCGACCCGGCCCATGTAGATGACGCACTCCAGGCCCATCAGGGCCGCCGCGGTCGCCGTCGCCACGCCGTGCTGACCGGCCCCGGTCTCGGCGATGACCCGGGTCTTGCCCATCCGCTTGGCGAGCAGCGCCTGACCGAGCACATTGTTGATCTTGTGCGAGCCGGTGTGGTTGAGATCCTCGCGCTTGAGCAGGACGCGGACCCCGCCGCAGTGTTCGGCGAAGCGCGGCACCTCGGTCACGATGCTGGGTCGGCCGGTGTAGCTGCGGTGCAGCGCCGCCAACTCGGCCTGGAAATCGGGGTCGAGCGCGGCCTTGCGGCGGATCTCGTCGAGTTCCTCCAGGGCCGGGACGAGGGCCTCGGGGACGTACCGGCCGCCGAACACGCCGAATCGGTACGCCTCCGGGCCGGCGACGGCCGGGGCGTCGGGTGTACTGCTCATCTCTACCTTCCGGGGCGAACTGCCCGTGGGACGCTCGCGAACTGCGCGACGGTGGCGGCCGGGTCCGTGCCGGTGACGAGCGCCTCGCCCACGAGCACGGCATCGGCTCCAGCCTCAGCGTATGCCAGGACGTCGGCGATCGTGGCAATGCCCGACTCCGCGACGGCCACCGCCCGGGGCCGGGCGGCCCGGATCTGCGGCAGCAGCCGCAGCACGGTCTGCGGGTCGACGGCGAGGGTCTTCAGGTTCCGGGCGTTGACGCCGATGATCTCGGCTCCCACCGCCAGGGCACGATCGAGTTCGTCCTCGTCGTGGATCTCCACCAGTGCGGTCATCCCGTAATCCGTGATGAGCCGGTGCAAGTGCGCCAATGTGGCGTCGTCGAGTGCCGCCACGATCAGCAGGACGAGATCGGCTCCGTGAGCCCGGGCCTCGTGGACCTGGTAGGGCTCGACGATGAAGTCCTTGCGGAGCACCGGGATGTCCACGGCCGCGCGGACCGCGTCGAGGTCGGCCAGGCTGCCCCGGAACCTGCGCTGCTCGGTCAGGACGCTGACGGCGCTCGCCCCGCCACCGGCATACCGGGCGGCCAGTGCGGCGGGATCGGGTATGCCGGCAAGTTCGCCCTTGCTCGGGCTGGCTCGCTTCACCTCGGCGATGACCCGGACACGGTCACCGGCCCGCAATTGAGCCGCTGCGTCCAGAGCGGGCGGGGCCGCGCCGGCGAGCGCGATCACGTGGTCAAGGTCGAGCCGGGCCCGTCGGGCCCCGACATCCTCGCGGACGCCCTCGATGATCGCCTCGAGGACGGAGGGTACCGCCGACGTCACCGCCGGTCGGTGGCATACGCCTCGGCGGTCAGCGGCTTCGACGGCTCGGGCTGGGCGGCGCCCTTGCCGGCCTTCTTCAGCGCGACGCCGGCGACGATCCCGACCACGACGAGGACCACTCCCACGACGGCGATCGGCTTGGACGCGAAGACGACGGCGACGCCGAGGACGATCGAGGCGAGAAGGAGGATGGTGACGCCCGTCCATGCGGCGACGCTGTGTCCGTGGCTCTCGTGCTCTTCTGACATGAGATCTCCTGCCTACCTATCCGTCGTCCTGGCAGCCGTGAGGCGAACCAGGGGCGCTTGCCGGTTCGGGACCATTGTCGCGTGTTCGAGGCGCTGGGCCCAAACCGCCCCGCCGCGGGGTCACTGGGCGGGTGGCTCCGGTCGGTGGATGGTCGGATCGCGACCCTGGGTGAGGTCGTCCCAGTCGTCTCGGGGGGTCCTGGCGGTCTCCCGATGCTCGGCCGCCGGCCTCGGGTGGGCTTGGGCGGGAGCCGCGTCGAACCGGGCACCCAGCCCGGTCCACCCGCGGACGACGCGCAGGGCGGCCAGGGCCAAGAACCCTTCGAGGGCCAAGGCGGCGACGACGACCCACGCGATGGGGCCGGTCGTCGCGGTGGCGGTGAGGCGTTCGACCCGACCGAGGTCCTGGGCGGCCAACTCCCCGATCGCCGGGCCGGGGTTCGAGGCGACCTGGGCGCAGAGCGCCGCTGCCCCCCAGGCGGCCGCGACCAGGGCCCAGCCGGCGACGATCCGGCCGACCCGCCCGGCGCTGAACAGCGCGACGATCGCGGCGACCAGGACGAGCAGGATCGGCGCCAGTGCCGGGATCAGGGTGCTCCCGGTGGCGGCGATGTCGCGGGTCGCCAGCGAGCCGGCCGCGGACCCGGTGATCCAGACCCGGCCGGCCAGGACGGCGCTGACGGCGACCGGTACGCCCAGGGCCAGCGCGAGGGTCGGCTTGCGGATGGTCACGGCGCGCGCATCCCGGCGGCGGCCGCGACGGCGGACAGGGCCGCCGCGGCTTTGCTGCGGCACTCGGCGTACTCGCTCGCGGGCACCGAGTCGGCGACGATCCCGGCGCCGGCCTGCACGTATGCCGTGCGACCGATCACGACGGCGGTGCGGATCGCGATGGCCATGTCGAGGTCGCCGGCGAAATCGACGTACCCGACGACCCCGCCGTAGATGCCGCGACGCAGTTGTTCGTACTCGTCGATCAGCGCCATCGCCCGTGGCTTCGGCGCGCCGCTCAACGTCCCGGCCGGGAAGGTCGCCACCAGGGCGGCATACGCGTCCTGGTCGGCTCGCAACTCTCCGACCACGGTGGACTCCAGATGCATGATGTGGCTGTAGCGGCGTACCGACATGAACTCGACGGTGTCCACGGTGCCGGCCCGGCATACCCGCTGGAGGTCGTTGCGCGCCAGGTCGACGAGCATGACGTGTTCGGCGCGCTCCTTCTCGTCGGCCTTGAGTTCGTCGGCCAGGCGGACGTCGTCCTCCGGGGTCTTGCCGCGGGGCCGAGAACCGGCGATCGGGTGGGTGATGACCTGACGCTCGGTCACCTTCAGCAGTGCCTCCGGGCTCGACCCGACGACCACGAAGGACTCCGGCTCGGCCGGGGATCCGGGCGGGGATCCGGCCGGGGATCCGGGCGAGGGCTCGGCCCACGGCAGGCGCAGGTAATACATGTACGGGCTGGGGTTGTTCGCCCGCAGGGCGCGATAGACGTCGAGCGGCTGTCCCGGGCACGGCGTGGCGAACCGCAGGGAGACCACGATCTGGAACGCGTCGCCGGCCCGGATCGACTCTTTGCACGCCTCGACCATGTCCAGATAGCGCTCCTGGGAGTGCGAGGCGGTCACCGGTTGCTCGGCCGCGGACACCACGGCGATCGTGCTCGGCGCGGGCGCCGACAGGTCCGCGGTCATCGCGTCGAGTCGGGCCACGGCATCGCGCCAGGCCCACTCGACGCGTTCGTCCGTGTCGTCGTAGTTGATGGCATTGGCGACCAGCAGCACCGATCCGTCGGCGTGGTCGAGCACGGCCAGGTCGGTGGCGAGGACCATCGCCAGTTCGGGCAGCTCGAGTTCGTCCCGGCCGGTGTCCGGGACCCTTTCCCAGCGCCGGACGGTGTCGTAGCCGATCGCGCCGACGAGTCCACCGGTCAGCGGCGGCAACCCCGCGATCCGTTCGGTCGCCAGAATGCGGACGGTTTCGTGCAGCGCCGCGGTCGGGTCGCCGTCGACGGGCACGCCGACCGGTGGGGTACCGATCCAGTGCGCCTGCCCGTCGCGTTCGGTCAACGTGGCGGCGCTGCGGGCGCCGACGAAGGAGTACCGAGACCACACCCCGCCGTGTTCGGCCGATTCGAGCAGGAAGGTTCCGGGCTGGTCCTTGGCCAGTTTCCGGTAGACCCCGATCGGGGTTTCTCCGTCGGCCAGCAACCGGCGGACGACGGGGATGACCCGGCGGGTGCGGGCCAGTTCGGTGAAGGTGTCCACGTTCGGCCAGGTGGTGCCGAACCCGAGTTCCGCCTGCACGCTCATCCTCGCTCGCCCCCTCTTTCCGACACCCGGACCGGCTCCCCGAGCGGCAGCGACCCGTCGTCGAAACAGGTCCGGCTCCCGGTGTGGCAGGCGGCGCCCACCTGCTCCACCCGCACCAACAGGGCGTCCCCGTCACAGTCCAGCGCCACCGACCGGACGTACTGCACATGCCCGCTGGTGTCGCCCTTGCGCCAGTACTCCTGGCGACTACGCGACCAAAAGGTAACCCGCCCGCTCGTCAGCGTTCGGTGCAGCGCCTCGTCGTCCATCCAGCCGAGCATGAGGACCTCCCCCGAGTCGTGCTGCTGCACGATGGCGGCCACGAGCCCGGCCGGGTCGCGCTTGAGTCGCGCGGCGATCAGCGGGTCGAGCCGGGATTCGAGGCGGGGCTCGCGGTCGGCGGGCCGGATCGAGTCGGCGGGTGACGTCGGGGCATCGGACACGCCCGCCATTGTCCCGCAACCCCGGGTCGGGCCGCTCCGGCTCTCGCCGTCGTCGGGCCGGAATGGGACGGGGTCCGCGTCGTAATCTGAGCGTCATGACCGAGGATGCGTATGCCAGCAGCCGGGATGCGTATGCCGTGAACCTGGACGCCACCGAGCAACGGGTGATCGGTGCGCTCCTAGAGAAGCAGGTCACGGTGCCGGCGTCCTACCCACTCAGCCTGAACGCCCTCCGCACGGCGTGCAATCAGCAGAGCAGCCGCGACCCGGTGGTCGACTACGACGACGCGCTCGTCGACGAGTGCCTCAAGCGGTTGCGCCAGCGCGAGTTGGTCCGGGTGGTCTGGGAGAGCGGTTCGCGGACCCGCAAATTCGACCAGCTCGTGGTCGACCGACTCGACCTGTCGCCGGCTGAGCGGGCCGTCGTGACGGTTCTGCTGCTGCGCGGTCCGCAGGCCCCCGGCGAGCTCAAGACCCGTACCGACCGGTTGCATGCGTTCGCCGACCGAGACGAGGTCGAAATCGTCTTGGCGGCCCTGGCCGCCCGGGACCGGCCGCTGGTCCGCGAACTCCCCCGCCGGCCCGGCCAACAGGATGCCCGTTGGATCCACCTGCTCGGTCCCGTCGAAATGGCCGAACCGGCCGGGCCGTCGCGGGTGCCGACGACTGCGGCGATCGACCGGGAATCGGTGCTCGCCGCCGGAGCGCAGGCCCGCGACGCCCGAACGGTGGCGGCATACGAGGCGGTGGCGGCGGCATACGCGAATGCCTATCTGCCCGAGTTGGCCGGCAAACCCTTCGACCGCTGGCTGCTGGCGCGGATCGCCGAACTCGCCGCTGACGGACCGGTCGCCGAGGTCGGGTGTGGGCCGGGGCAGGTGGCCGGGTTCCTCGCCGAGCAGGGCGCTGAGGTCGTCGGTTTCGACATCTCCCCGGCGATGATCGAGCAGGCCCGAACGGCATACCCCCCAACGGTATTCCCCGGCTTGGAGTTCGAGCTCGCCGACTTCACCCGGTTGCTCCGGCCACGCAGCGCGAGCGGCTGGTCGGCGATCGTCGCCTGGTATGCCATGGGTCACCTCGCCGAGTCCGAGCTCGGCCCGGCGCTGGCCGCCCTGGCGCGGGTGCTCCAGCCGGGCGGCTGGCTGGGGCTCGCGATGCATGCCGGCGACGAAGTGCGCCACCTGGACAGCTGGTTCGACGAGCCCGTGGACCTCGACGTCGTCCTGCACGACCCGGACACGGTGCTCTCCGCGGTCCGAGCGGCGGGCCTGGTCGTGCACGAGTGGTACGTGCGCGGACCTCTTCCGGGCGCCGAGGCGGACACCCGACGGATCTACCTGCTGGCGCAGCTGCCGGCGTAACGACCCGAGGCCCCCGACCGAGCGGACGGCCCCTGCGGGCCCGCAGGGGCCGGGCACGGGGTGGGATACTGGTGGCATGAACTACGCGCGATCCGAACGCACCGCCTTGTGCAACACCTTCCTGCGGGTCGGGCCGCAGGCCCCGACGCTGTGCGACGGCTGGACCACCGCGGATTTGGCCGCCCACCTGGTGATCCGCGACGGACGCCCGGACCTGGCCGTCGGGATGTTGCTGCCCCCGGCCCGTGGCCGGCTGGACCGCGCCAGCCAGGCGCTGGCCGCCGCCGACTGGCCGGCGCTGGTCGAGAAGGTTCGCTCCGGTCCACCGGCGTGGTCGCCGGCGCGGCTGCGGGTCGTCGACGAGTTCGTCAACACCGGCGAGTTCTACGTCCACCACGAAGACGTCCTGCGGGCCGAGGATGGCTGGTCCACGCCGCGCGAATTGCCCGCGGCCCAGCAGCGCGCGCTCTGGCACGTCGTCCAACGGATGGCGACACCACTGACTTTGCGCAGTCCCGCCCCGCTCGAATTCGTTGCGACCGCAGTGGGTTCGGTGGTCATCGGCCGCAAGCAGACGCGCACGATGCCGGCCCGCAAACAGAGCGCACCCACCGAGCCCGTGACGGTCACCGGGCCGCCCGGGGAGTTGTTGCTCTTCGCGTTCGGTCGCACGAAGGCGGTCGTCGATCTGGCCGGCCCGGACGAGGGCGTCGCCGCGGTCCGCCTCGCGACCTTCGGCTTCTGAGCCTCAGCGGACGAGCAGACCGTCCGAGCGCAGCGCGTCCTTGACCTGCGCGACGGTGAGTTCGCCGAAGTGGAACACGCTCGCCGCCAACACCGCGTCGGCCCCCGCGCGCACCGCGGGCGCGAAGTGCTCGACCGCGCCCGCGCCGCCGCTGGCGATGACCGGGATCGAGACGATCGCCCGCACGGCCTCGATCAACTCCAGGTCGAACCCGGCCTTCGTCCCGTCGGCGTCCATCGAGTTGAGCAGGATCTCTCCCGCACCCAGGTCCTGGGCGCGCCGGCACCACTGGACCGCGTCCAGGTCGACCGCTGTGCGTCCGCCGTGCGTCGTCACCACGAAACCGCGCGCGAGTGATCCGTCCGGCCCACGCCGGCGACGGACATCGGCGGACAGGACGAGGACCTGGGCGCCGAACCGGTCGCTGATCTCACGGATCAGCTCCGGGCGGGCGATGGCCGCGGTGTTGACCCCGACCTTGTCCGCACCCGCCCGCAGCAGGGTGTCCACATCGTCGACGGTGCGCACCCCGCCGCCCACGGTGAGCGGGATGAACACCTGTTCGGCGGTCCGCCGGACCACGTCGTACATCGTGGCGCGATTGCCCGAACTGGCCGTCACATCGAGGAAGGTGAGTTCGTCGACGCCCTGCCGCGCGTACTCCGCGGCCAACTCGACCGGATCCCCGGCATCGCGCAGGTTCTCGAAATTGACGCCCTTGACGACCCGGCCGGCATCTACGTCCAGACAGGCGATGACTCTCGTGGCGACCGGCATACCCTCAATGTATGCCAGCCGACAACCCGCCGCCGCGGCCTTTCCACCCCACGGACTCCACCGGCGAGCGTCTGGCCGAGGAGATCGTCGAGCTGGCACGCTCTCGCGAACCACGTTGCGGGACAACCCGGGTCATCGCGATCGACGGACCAGCAGGAGCCGGCAAGACCACCCTGGCGGCGGCGGTCACGACGCTACTGCGGCTCTCCCCTGAACACGTCGTCCACCTCGACGACCTGTACCCGGGATGGGACGGGTTGGCCGCGGCCCCCGGCCTGCTCACCGACCTCGTCCTGAGCCCGATCGCGCAGGGCCGGCCCGGCTCCTACCGACGTTGGGACTGGTATGCCGGTGCCCGGGCGGAGTCGGTCACCGTGCCGGTCGGGCCCTGGCTGCTCGTCGAGGGCTGCGCGAGTTCGGTGCGGCCGGCAGGTGGGTACGCGGCCGCGGTGGTCTGGGTGGCGGCTCCCGAGGACGTGCGGCTGCAACGCGGCCTGGCTCGCGACGGCGACATCTTCGCCCCGCATTGGCGGCGTTGGGCGGCCCGGGAGGACGCTCTCTTCGCGGCCGACGACACCGCGGCTCGCGCCGATATCCGGGCGTGGACCGGCTGACCGGGGATGATGGGCCCATGCCCGAACCCACCGACCTGACAGCGGCCGTCGCCGCCTCGTTGTCCGAGCGCACCGGACGCACGCTTCAGGAGTGGGTCGCGTTGGTCCGAGACGACGGCCCGGATCCGTTGGACCAGAACGCCGTCCGGCGCTGGCTCAAGGAGCGGTACGGGCTCTTGCAAAACACCCAGTGGACCATCGCCTTCGCCGCCGCCGAGGCGGCCGGCTGGCGCCGACCCGACGTGGACGGCTATGCCGACCAGGTGTATGCCGGTGCCAAAGCAGGTCTGCGACCGCTTCACGAGGCCGTGGTCGCGGCGGCCCGCTGCCTCGGCGACGACGTCGAACCCCAGGGCCGCAGCACGTACATCCCGTTGGTGCGCAAGACCCAGTTCGCCGCGATCGCCCCCGGCCCGCGGGGCACGTTGCGGATCGGGTTCCGTTATCGCACAGCGGTTCCCGACGATCCGAGATTGGCACCCGCCAAGGGTTTCGCGCAGGCCACCCATTGGATCCACCTGGCCCCCGACAGCGACGACGAGGACGTGCGCAGCATCGAGTCGCTGCTGGCCGCGGCCTACGACCAGAACGGTTGACCGGCAGGTTTCACGTCACGTCACATCAGGTCACGACACCTCGCCTCACGTCGCGGCAGCGGTGTCGGACAGCGCACAGAACGACGCAACCTTCTGTGTCGGGCCGGAGACCACGAGTTCGTCGCCGCGCCGCACGACGCTCTCGGGCCGGGCGTGCTCGAAATCCTCGTCCCGACGCTTGATGCCCACGATCGTCACGCCGTGGCTGATCCGGGGAACCGACTGGGCCAAGGTCTTGTCCCAGGTCCCGCGCGGCGCGAAGGTGCGGGCAATGGCATACCCGTCCTCGAACTCCAAGTAGTCGGTCATCGTTCCGCTGAGCATGTGCGCGACGCGGTTGCCCATCTCGCGTTCGGGGTAGACGACGTGTTGGGCGCCGATGCGCGTGAGGATCGTGCCGTGGTCGGCGGTGATGGCCTTGGCCCAGATGTCCCTGACCCCGGCCTCCTGCAGCGCCAGCACGGTCAGCACGCTCGCCTGGATATCCGATCCGATCGCGACGACGACTCGGTCGAACTCGTGGGCCCCGAGTTGTCGCAGCGCCTCGACGTCCGTCGTGTCGGCCTGGGCGACGTGGGTGATCCGGTTCGCCCACCGCTGGACGAGCTCCATATTCGCGTCGACCGCCATGACCTCGACACCGAGCCGCAACAGCGCCTCGGCCACCCCGGTGCCGAACCGCCCGAGGCCGACGATGAGGATGGTCCCAGATGTGACGCGTTGCCTTCGATCATCCGACAAGGGGTTTCTCCTCGGGTAGTTGATAACGGCGGGATTGGGTACGCAGCGCCAGGGCCGAGATGGCGGTCACCGTGCCGACGCGCCCGAGGAACATCAACAGCATGATGACCCCCTGGGCCGGGACCGGCAGCGTGGGGGTAATCCCGGTGCTCAGCCCGACCGTGGAAAAGGCCGAGATCACCTCGAAGACGATGTCGTCGAGGTGGAAGGTGGTGAACACGACCAGGGCGACCGTTCCGGCGAACACCGCCCCGACCGCCAGCAATGAAATGGTGAGGGCCTGCCGCTGCGTCTGAGCGGGGATCCGGCGGTGGCCGATGACGACATGCGACTCGCCGCGCACCTCGGCCCAGATCACGAAGGCCAGCAGGAAGAACGTGGAGACCTTGATCCCCCCGGCAGTCCCGGCACTGCCGCCACCGATGAACATCAGGACGTAGTAGAGCACCTTGGTCTGCTCGGTCACCGCGCCGTAGTCGACGCTGTTGTACCCGCCGGTGCGGGGCACCACGCCTCCGGTGACTCCGGCGACGGTCTTGCCCCACCCGTCAAGGGGCCCGAGGGTCCGCGCGTTCGACCACTCGAAGGCGAGGAACGCCAGGGTGCCCACGACGAGCAGGACGGCGGTTCCGTAGACCGTCAGCCGGGTGTGCACCGTCCAACCGCGAGGGCGGCGCCAGGCGTGTTTGAGCTCGTACACCACGGGATAGCCCAGCCCGCCGGCGATGATGCCGGCACACAACGGCCAACAGATCCAGGCATCGGAGACGAAGCCCATGATGTTGTCGCTGTTGAGCGAGTAGCCGACATTGTTGACCGCCGACACGGAGTGGAAGATCCCGTGCCAGATCGCCTTGCCCGGGGAGTAGCCGTACCCGATGAAGAGCCTCGCGGCGACGAAGATGGCGACCCCGGCCTCGGCATACATGACCAGGCTGACCGCCCGACGCACGACGCGCCGGACGTCCCCGGCCCCGACGGCGTGCGTCTCCGTTTGGGCGACCAGGCTGTCCTGCAACCCGATTCGCCCCCGCACCACCAGCGACAGCAGGGTCGCCAAGGTCATGATGCCGAGCCCGCCGACCTGGATGAGGAGCATCACCACCACGTGCCCGATCGGCGACCAGTACGTCGCGACGTCGACGGTCGACAGCCCGGTGACGCAGACGGTCGAGACGGCGGTGAACATGGCCGCCAGCCCCGCGGGGGCATCGCCGACGCCGCTGCGGCAGCACGGGAGCCACAAGATCGCGGTCCCGATCCCGATGACCGTCAGGTATGCCGTGGGCACCAGGCGAACCGCGCGACGCAGGCTCGCGCCGTGCGCATCACGTTTCGACGTCACGGGCGGTGCCGAGGGCATGAACCAGTGCGGCGAGCCGACCGGCCTCGGCGCGACCGAAATCTCCGTCGGCCCGTTGGATCGCCATGACCGACAAGGTGTCGCCGTCGTCCAGGTCAAGTCGGACCCACGGGTCGCCCTCGAAGGAGATGCCGACCACCTGCGGCCAGACCAGTGATCGGGTGAGCACGAGGTTGCGCACCGTCAACCCGTCGCGGGTGGGGATCGCGCGAATCGTCGCGTAGCGCCAGAACAGCACGGCGAGCGCCCAGCCGATGGCGGCGAAGAAGATCCGATCGGGTGGGTGCCAGTTCGCCAGTGGCATGAGGGCACCGACGGTGGTGAACAACACGACGGCGATGACGCCGGCGGTGATGGCGACAGCGCGGCCCCGGCGCGGCCGGAAGACGGCGAACGGGTCCTTGTCGCTGCGCGCCGCACCCTCGTCAGGCATGATCGCAGCCTACGCGGGGCGGGCCCGGGACGGCAGGGGCGTCGGCGAGACTCAGAGCCGGCAGGCCGCGATATCGGTCACCAGGATGGCCCGGGCACCGAGTTCGTAGAGTTCGTCCATGACGTGATTGGTCCGGGTCCGCGGCACCATCGCCCGCACGGCCACCCAGGCCGGATCGCGCAGCGGGGAGACGGTCGGCGACTCCAGCCCCGGTGTCAGCGCACAGGCCCGTTGCACCAGGGCGAGCGGGCAGTCGTAGTCGAGCATCACATAGGTCCGCGCCGTGATGACCCCGGTGAGCCGGCGCCGCAGCACCGCGATGGCCGGGCCCTGCACGGAGGCGTCGCGGCCGATGAGGACGGCTTCGCTGTGCAGGATCGGGTCGCCGAAGACCGCCAACCCCTGCTGGCGCAAGGTGGTCCCCGTTTCGACGACATCGGCGATGACGTCGGCGACGCCGAGCGTGATCGCGGTCTCCACCGCGCCGTCGAGCCGTACGACCTCGGCCGTGATTCCGCGTTCGGCCAGGTCGGTCGCGACCAGTCCCGGATAGCTCGTGGCAACCCGCCGGCCCTCGATATCGGCGACCCGGCAGGCGTCGCCGGGCCGCGCGGCGTACCGGAAGGTCGAGCGCCCGAACCCCAGGGTCAACAGCTCGCGGGCCACACTGCCACTGTCGAGCAGCAGGTCGCGGCCGGTGATCCCGACATGAACCGTGCCGGACCCGACATAGGTGGCGATGTCCCGGGGCCGGAGGTAGAAGAACTCGACGTCGTTCTCGGCGTCGACGAGGATGAGTTCCTTCGGGTCGCGACGAGTGGCATACCCCGCCTCGCGCAACATGGCGATGGCGGCGTCGGAGAGAGATCCCTTGTTGGGGATGGCGATTCGCAGCATGATGGGTCGTCCTGCTCAGGGTCAGAGGTGGTCGTAGACGCGGTCGAGCGGGATGCCCTTGGCAACCAGCAGAACCTGCAGGTGGTAGAGCAACTGGCTGATCTCCTCGGCGGTGCGCTCGTCGCTCTCGTGCTCGGCGGCCATCCAGACCTCGGCCGCCTCCTCGACGATCTTCTTGCCGATGGCATGCACGCCGGCGTCGAGTCGGCGAACGGTCCCCGACCCCTCGGGCCGGGTCTGCGCCTTGTCCAGCAACTCGGCATACAACTGCTCGAACGTCTTCACGTTGCCCAAGGGTAGTGCGGCCGGGCGAGGACGCTTCGTGCGGTTCACCCCTCGACGAGGTACGCCGGGGGTGCGCCCGGGTATGCCGGGTGTGCGGTGGCGCGCGGGGTGGTCAGGCGTGGGTATGCCGACGCGCGAGGTCGCGGAGCATCTCGACATTGGCGGCGGCGTCCCCGGCGTTGAACACCGCAGAGCCGGCGACGAACACGTCGGCTCCGGCCGCCGCGCAGATCTCGATGCTGTCCGCGCTGACGCCCCCGTCGACCTGGACCCAGATCTCGCCGCCCCGACGGCGCACCGCCTCTCGGGCCTCACGCACCTTCGGCATCATCTCGGCGAGGAACGCCTGACCGCCGAACCCGGGTTCGACGGTCATGACGAGGAGCATGTCGAGCACATCGAGCAGCTCCTCGTAGGGCGCGAACGGGGTCTTCGGCTTCAACGCCATCCCCGCCCGGGCGCCCGCTCGACGTAGCGCCTTGGCGAGCTGCCACGGGTCCGCGGCGGCCTCGACGTGGAAGGTGACCGAGGCACAGCCGGCCTCGGCGTACTGCGGCGCCCAGTGGTCGGGGCGCTCGATCATCAGGTGCGCGTCGATCGGCAGCGGGCTGACCTTGAGCAACGACTCGACCACCGGCAGCCCCAGCGTCAGATTGGGCACGAAATGGTTGTCCATGACGTCGACGTGCGCCCAGTCGGCGTTGGCGACCCGGTCGAGTTCACTCTGGAGGTTCGCGAAATCGGCGCTGAGGATGCTGGGCGAGATCTGCACTGCTCCAGGCTACGGGGCGCCGGACGCAGGTCACCGGGTCTTGCGCAGCAGGGCGCAGAACATCGCGTCCGTGCCGTGCAGCTGGGGCCACAGTTGCACATGGGGGCCCGGGCCGAGGTCGGTGAGGCGGCCCTGCGACGCGATCTCGAACCAGGGCCGGGCATCGACAACCTCCACGTCGGCCCGCTTCTTCACGACGTCCTCGACGACGAACCGGGTCTCGTTCAGGTGCGGCGAACACGTCGCGTACGCCACCACCCCACCGGGCGCCGTCGCGTCCAGCGCGGCGCGCAGCAGGTCTCGTTGGAGTGCCGCCAACACCACCACGTCCTGGGGCGTGCGCCGCCATCGCGCCTCGGGGCGACGCCGCAGCGCGCCCAAGCCGGTGCAGGGTGCGTCGACCAGGACCCGGGCGAAGGCGTCGGGGCACTCCTGCCCGATCGTGCGACCGTCCCCGTTCCGTACCTCGACGCTGCCGGGGTATGCCGTGGCGACCGGCGCCAGCGACTGCTCCACCAGCCGCGCGCGCGTCTCCCCGATGTCGTTGGCCACCAACGACTCTCCCCGGGCGGCGGCGATCGCCGCGAGCAACCCGGCCTTCCCGCCGGGCCCGGCGCACAGGTCGAGCCATCGTCGAGGCGCGCCGCTGCCGTCCGGCTCGTCGCCGTTGTCGTCGCCGAGGTCGACGGCGGCCAGGGCCAGCGCGACCAGCTGCGAACCCTCGTCCTGGACGGCCGCCCGATGGTCGCGGACCGCGGGCAGCACCCCCGGGTCACCGCCCGTCAGCACGGCCGCGGTCGGCGCGAACCGGCCGGATCGAAGCCGGCCCGGCCCGTCGAACACCTCGTCGGCCTGACGGATCAGAGCGGGCACCTCGATCAAGCCCGGGCGGGCGACCAACACCACGTCCGTCTGCTCGTTATCGGCCGTCAAGAGGTCCACCACGGCGGCGTCGCCCTGCTCGGGCGCCACCGTCCCGTGCCCGATCAGAGCCGAGCGCAGCACGGACACAACCCATTCCGGATGCGAATAGCGGATCGCGAGCGCCTCGACGCCGCTTCGTCCGGCGGTCACCTCGGTCACCCACTGGTCGCGGTCCCTGCCGTCCACCACCCGCAGCACGGCGTTGACGAACCCGGAGGCCCCGGCGCCGACGACCTGGCGAGCCAGGGCCACCGTTGTGTCCAGCGCGGCGTGGCTCGGCACCCGCATCCCCAACAGCTGGTGCACCCCAAGGCGCAGGACGTCGAGCACCGCGGAGTCGATCCGGGCCGCCGGGCGGCGCGCCGCGACCTCGATGATCGGGTCGTACAACCCGTGCAACCGGGTCGCCCCGTAGACCAGTTCGGTGGCAAAGGCCGCGTCTCGTCCGGCGATCCGCCTCTCCCGCAACACTCTCGGCAACTCCAGGTTGGCATACGCCCCGTCGGAGACAGCCCGCATGACGGTGTATGCCGCCAGTCGGGCGGGATCGGCGACCCTCGTTCGACGCGTGCGTCCGCTGCGTGACGGGCGGTCAGTCGACGTCATCGCCGAGCCGCTCACCGGTACGGATCCGCACGCCGCGTGCCCAGTCGGCCGCCGCCATCCCCCGCCGCCCGAGCGGGACCACCTCGCCGAGTCGGACCGGTTCCGTGGCCGTCCCGACGAACACCGCCGACTTCGTCGCGACCAACTCCCCCGGCGCCGGGGTCGTCCCGGCCGGCATACCCGCACTCGACGGCCGAACCGGCCCGACCTTCAGGCGTTCGCCGCGGAACAGGGTCCAGGCTCCCGGCTCCGGGGTGCACCCGCGGATCCGACGGTCCACGATGTGGGCCGGCAGGGCCCACGAGACGCGCGCGTCCACCGCTTCGAGTTTCGCGGCATACGAGACCCCCTCGCTCGGCTGCGGGACGGCCACCGCGGTCCCGTCGGCGATGGCGTCGATCGTGGCGAGCAGCAAGGTGGCGCCGGACCGGCTCAACTTGTGGAGGAGATCTCCTGCGGTGTCCGTGGGCCCGATGGGTTCGGTGAGCATCCCGTAGACCGGGCCGGTGTCGAGATCGGGTTCGACCAGGAACGTGCAGGCCCCGGTGACCTCGTCCCCGGCCATCACCGCGTGTTGCACCGGCGCCGCCCCGCGCCATGCCGGCAGGACCGAGAAGTGCAGGTTGACCCAGCCGAGTCTGGGGATGGCCAGGGTGGCCGCCGGCAGGATCTTGCCGTATGCCACCACCGGACACACCTCGGGCCGCAGGTCGCGTAGCGCCTGCCGGAACTCCGGAGTACCCGTGCGGTCCGGAGTGAGTACCGGTATGCCGTGCTCCTGCGCGTAGCGCTTCACCGGGGAAGCCTCCAGGCGTCGCCCGCGACCGACCGGTGCGTCGGGCCGGGTGACCACGGCGACCACGTCGTGGCGACTCTCCCGCAGGACCGCCAGGCTGGGGACCGCGGTCTCGGGGGTGCCGGCGAACACCAGGCGCACTACAACCCCAGTCCGAAGGTCGCGTGCGGACTGACGCGCAGCTGCGGGGTGCTCTGTGCTCCGGTGTTCCACTCCGCCTCGCGGATGGCCTTCATCGCCAGTTTGCGGGTGGCCGGATCCAGCCGGTCGACGAAGAGGATGCCGTCCAGATGATCGGTTTCGTGCTGGACGGCGCGGGCGAGCAGTTCGCCGCCCTCAATGGTCACCGGCTCCCCGTGTTG
Source organism: Dermatophilaceae bacterium (assembly GCA_039812545.1). GTDB lineage: Bacteria > Actinomycetota > Actinomycetes > Actinomycetales > Dermatophilaceae > JBDIAR01. The sequence goes on from JBDIAR010000002.1 coordinate 46,706, forward strand.
GTCGAAGCCGCGGGCGACGACCCGCATCGCGCGCCGGGTGTCGTACTGGATCCCGGGGATCGACAGACAACCCTCGGGGCCGTCCTGTTCGTCCTCCGACAGGTCGAGATCGGGGTTGACCAGATGCCCGAACTCGCCGTCGATATGCCAGGTGAAGACCCGCAGCCCGACCCCGATCTGCGGCGCGGCCAGTCCCGAGCCCGGCGCGTCGACCATCGTGTCGGTCAAGTCCTGGACGAGGCGGCGCAACTCGCGGTCGAAGTCCACGACCGGTTCGGCCGGAGTCCGCAACACGGGGTCGCCGAACAACCGGATCTCCTTGATGGCCACCCCGGCAGTTTAAGGGGCGAGTCGTCTCCCGGTCGGTCAGCTGCGCGGATCCGGGTCCATCCGCACCATCAGGGCGCCCGGCTCCTTGCGGGCACTCCATTGGCTGCGGACGGCCCGCACCGCATCGGCCAGTTCGTCGCGCCGAGACGACGGTGCGCGCAGCAGCAGTCGCCACTGCGCATCGGTCAGTTCCGACAAGGCGCCCTCGGCCAAAAGGCCGTCGGCCGGCCCGTACGGCACCGGCCCGATCCGCTCCACGCCGTCCGGCCAACGCACCAGATCCAGTCCACGGGCCAGCGCAGATCGGGTCCCGACCAGCGACGCCAGCGCCGCCGCAGGTGGCAGGAACAGCTCGTCGCGCTCGGCCAGCTCGCGCTGCGCCACCCACGCCGGATCCCACCGCACCAGCGCCTCCACCGCCGGCAGCACGACCCCCTCCGGCACCGCGACCCCCTCCGGCACCCCGCACAGGACGACCACACCCGTCGGCCGTTCCCCCTCGGCGCCGGCGCCGCGTGCCAACGCGGCTGCCGCGAGCCACCGGCGACAGGCCTCGACGGCGGCGTCCGCGGTCGGCAGGTCCAGCATCGCCCAGGCGTCGAGCAGCAGCACGGCGGCATACCCTCCCTCGGCCACGGGTTCGGCGCCCGGGGTGGCGACGACCAAGGCGGGACCGGGCGGCACCGAGTCCTTCACCGCGCCGGCGACGGATTCGACGACCGGGACACCCGGAAAGGCGCGGCCCAACTCCTCGGCGGTGCGGTCCGCTCCGACGACACCGGACCGCAATCGGGTCCCCTCGCAGGACGGGCAGGCATACCCGACGACCGGCGCATCCCGGCCGCACCACCGGCAGGCGAGCCGCCCGTCCCGAGCTCCCAGGCCGAGAGGCCCGTGACAGGACGCGCAACGGGCCGGCTCGCCGCAATCCGCGCAACGCAGCGACGGAACGTACCCCCCGCGCGGCACCTGGATCAGCACCGGGCCGGTCTGCAGGGCCGCCACGGCCGTGCGCCACGCCGAACCCGGCAGGCGAGCCCGAGCCGTCGCGCCGTCACGGCTCGACTCCGCCTCACCGGCGATCACGACGCGCGGGCCGCAACGCCGCACCACGTGCGGGTCGACCGCGATCGTGCGGACCGCTCCGTCTCGCACCCACCCGGCGACCTCCACCGATCGCGCGAACCCGCCGAGCAGCAGGGCACCGCCGCACTGGGCGGCCCGCAGCCGCAGGACCTCCCGGGTATGTGGATAGGGCGCTCGCTGTTCGGCGTGCAAGTCGTCACCCTCGTCCCAACAGACGAGCAGGCCGAGGTCGCGGACGGGCGCGAAGGCCGCGGCGCGAGTACCGACCACGCAGCGGATGTGACCGCGCAGCAGGGACAGCCACGCGGTGTACCTCGCCTGGGGCCCTTGGTCGGCGGTCAACCGCACGTGTCGTCGGCGCCCGAGCGCCAGGGTCAAAGCCGCGTCGACCCGGTCCACGTCCCGTCGATCGGGCACCACGATGACCACCCCCCGGCCGGCAATCAGGGCCACGGCCGCAGCGGCCGCGATCGCCGCCGGCCAATCCTGCTCCTTAGGAACCCCCGGACGGGCCAGCCAGGACGCCGCGGGCGCCTCACCGGCCGCCAGCCTGCGCACGAAGGCCGGCCCGGCCTGGTATGCCGACCAGGGGCCGACGTCCGGCCCGTCAAGCCCGTCCGGCCCGTCTGTCGCGCCCGGCACGTCCGGTCCGTCGGGGACGACGGGCCCGTCGCTCGAGGCCGCCTCGTCGAGCCGTTTCTCCGCTCGGGCATGGCGTTTGGGGATCGCCAGCCGCAACACATCACCCGTGGTCCCCCCATAGTGCCGAGCCACGCCGCGAGCCAGCGCCAATACCTGTGGGGTCAGGACGGGTTCGGGCGAGACGACGCTGCGCAGCGGCGTCAGCGTGCCGCCGTGCTCGGCGTTCGCCCGCCGCTCGACGACGAACCCGTCCCGGTCCCGCCCCGCGAACCGCACCTTGACCCGCACCCCGGGCTGCGCGGCCTCCGACAACTCGGGCGGCACGGCATACTCGAACTCCCGGTCCAGATGCGCTAGCCCGGAGTCCACGAGGACGGCGGCCACGGGAAGCATGACCGACACGCTAACCGTCCGCTCCGACAATGGCCGCCGCCCGCGCGTGCGCTCCGGCCGGACCACCCTCAGCCGAGGGACAACAACTCCTCGATCACGTATGCGATCCCGTCGTCGTCATTGGCCGGGCACGTGACGTCCGCGGCGGCCCGGACATCGGGGTGTCCGTTGGCGACGGCGACACCGAGGCCGGCCCAGGTCATCATCGGAAGGTCGTTGAACATATCGCCGAACGCCCACACCTCGCGCGACGAAATGCCCTGCGCCCGGCTCCACCGCTGCAATGCAGCTCCTTTGGTGACCCCGGGTGCGGTCACCTCCGCAAGGCCGACGGCGCCGGAGAAGGCGATCGTCCCGCGTTCGCCGACGATCGCGGTCACGAGTTCGAGGAGTTCGCGCGAGCTGCGCCGGTGATGACGGGCCAGCAGCTTGCCGACCGGGTCGCTGCCCAGATCCCGGCTCTGCCCCGCAGGGGGCAGCGGATGTGCCGAGGCTCGGTCGGGGAACCCGGGCTCGTAGGTGATCCCCCACGAGCGTTCGGCCGCGAAGGCGATCCCCGGGGCGGCCGCACGCAACTCGCGCACGAGTTCGGCGACGGCGGGTGCGGCGAGCAGGTGTTCCTCGACGACCCGCCCGTCGTCCAGGTCGTAGACGAACGCGCCGTTCCCGCAGATCACCAACGGGTGCCCGCCGATCTGGCCGCGATACGCGTTCATCCAGCGCGGTGGACGAGCCGTCACGACCACGAAGATGCCGCCGGCCCGATCCCAGGCGTCGATCGCCGCCCGGGTCCGATCCGATAGCGTCCCGTCGGATCGGAGCAGGGTCCCGTCGAAATCGGTCGCGATGACCCGCGGCCGAAGCTCCACGTCAGCCGCGGTCCAGGCCCGCTCCGGATCGCCGCCCATGACTGCCTCGACCGCTCAGGCCCCGACGGCCTTGCGCAGTTCCTCGACCCGGTTGGTCTGCTCCCAGGTGAAGGCCCGCTCGACGCCCTCAGCCTGCGTCCGGCCGAAGTGCCCGTATGCCGCGGTCGGCTGGTAGATCGCTCGGAGCAGGTCGAGCTCCTCGATGATCACGGCCGGCCGCAGGTCGAAGACCGACAAGATGGCAGTGCGGATCCGGTCCGCGTCGTACTTCTCCGTGCCGAACGTCTCGACATAGATCCCGACCGGGTGCGCCGCGCCGATGGCATACGCGACCTGCACCTCGCAGCGGGACGCGAGGCCCGCGGCGACGACATTCTTGGCGACCCAGCGGGTGGCATACGCGGCTGACCGGTCCACCTTGCTCGGGTCCTTGCCGGAGAACGCCCCGCCGCCGTGCCGGGCCATGCCGCCGTAGGTGTCGACGATGATCTTGCGACCGGTGAGCCCGGCGTCGCCCATCGGACCGCCGATCTCGAAGCGCCCGGTCGGGTTGATCAGGGTGCGGTAGTCCGAGATGTCCAGGTCGTTGCCGGCGTCCTTGAGTTCGGCCAGGACCGGGGCGATGACGTGGTCGCGGATGTCCGGGATGAGCAGCCCCTCCAGCGAGATGTCGCCGGCGTGCTGGCTGGAGACGACGACCGTGTCGAGCTTGACGGCCTTGTCGCCGTCGTAGGAGATCGTCACCTGGGTCTTGCCGTCCGGACGCAGGTACGGCAGTTCACGCGTCTTGCGGACCTGGGTGAGGCGTTCGGCCAGCCGGTGCGCCAGGTGGATCGGCAGCGGCATGAGTTCGGCGGTGTCCTCGCAGGCGTACCCGAACATCAGCCCCTGATCGCCCGCGCCCTGCTTGTCGTAGGCGTCCAGGGCCGCGTCGCCCGCCCGGTTCTCGTATGCCGTGTCGACGCCTTGGGCGATATCCGGGCTCTGCGCGCCGATGGACACCTCGACCCCGCAGCTGGCGCCGTCGAAACCCTTTGTCGAGGAGTCGTAGCCGATCCGCAGGACGGTGTCGCGCACGATCCGCGGGATCTCGACGTATGCCTCCGTCGTCACCTCACCGGCGACGTGGACCAGGCCCGTGGTGACCATCGTCTCGACGGCGACCCGAGCCTTGGGGTCGGCTCCGATGATCGCGTCGAGGATGGCGTCGGAGATCTGGTCGCAGATCTTGTCGGGGTGCCCCTCGGTGACGGACTCGGACGTGAACAGACGGCCGGTTGTGGACACGCAGGCTCCTTGCTGATGGGTGATGTGCGCCGTCCGCCGCGGGCCGCAACGGGCGGCCACGGCGGGGTGGATGCTCGCTCAAGTCTATTGCGGTGGCACCGAATGGTCGGCCAGGTCCCGGATGACGTCGCACACCGCGTCGGCGACGACGGCCTTGGCGGCCGGCCCGACGGTGCGGACCTCGGCGCTGTCCCGGCGCAGGATGTGGATGGTGTTGACGTCCTGCCCAAAGGTCTTGTCGACGCCGACCTCGTTGGCGATGATCGCGTCGCAGCCCTTGCGGGTCAGCTTCGCGCGGGCGTGATCGACCACGGTGCCGTCCGCGTCGCCGGTTTCGGCCGCGAATCCCACGATGACCGGTCGAACCCCGGCTCCACGACGGCGCACCAGCCCGGCGAGGATGTCCGGGTTGCGGACCAGTTCGACGGTGGGGCCGGGCATGCCCTCCTCCTGCGGGGCTGGCACGCCCGTCGAGGCATCCGGTCCGGCATCGGGGGGGTGGGTCTTCTTGATCTTCGCCGCCGCGTAGGTCGCCGGGCGGAAGTCGGCCACGGCGGCCGCCATCACGATGGCATCGGCGTCGCCGAATCGGGCGTCCACTGCGTCCCTGAGGTCCAGCGCGGTCGTCACGGGGACGACAAGCGCTTCGGTGGGCGCCGGGAGGGCCACATTGGCCGAGACCAGAGTCACCCGGGCGCCGCGCGCGGCGGCCGCCGCCGCAATGGCATACCCCTGTTTGCCGGATGACCGGTTGCCGAGGAACCGCACGGGGTCCAACGGTTCACGCGTCCCGCCGGCGGTGACGACCACGTGCAATCCGGTCAGGTCCGGCTTCGTCGCCGGTTCCACGACCGCCAGGGCGGCGGCATACAACTCCCCGGGCTCGGGCAGGCGGCCGGCACCGCTGTCGGCACCGGTCAGGCGACCCGACGCGGGGTCGACGATGTGGACGCCACGACTGCGCAGGGTCGCGACATTGGCCTGGGTGGCCGGGTGTTCCCACATCTCGGTGTGCATGGCCGGGGCCAGGACGACCGGCGCCCGCGTGGTGAGCAGCGTGTTGGTCAACAGGTCGTCGGCCAGTCCGGCCGCGGCCCTGGCCAGCAGATCGGCGGTCGCGGGAGCCACCACGACGAGATCGGCCTGTTGTCCGATCCGCACGTGCGGCACCTGCGCGGGATCCTCGAAGACGTCGGTACGGGCGGGCTTACCGGACAGCGCCGACCACGTCGCGGCTCCGACGAACTCCAACGCCGCCCGAGTCGGCACCACGGTCACGTCGTGGCCGTTCTCGGTGAACAGACGCAACAGCGAACACGCCTTGTATGCCGCGATGCCGCCGCTGACGCCGAGGACGACGCGCATGCCCGTGGGTCAGTCCTCGATGGGGGTCGACGTCAACAGGCCGGCGTTGATTTCGCGCAGGGCGATCGACAGCGGCTTCTCGTGGACGTCGGTGTCGACCAGGGGGCCGACATAGTCGAGCAGGCCTTCCTGCAATTGCGAGTAGTACGAGTTGATCTGGCGGGCCCGCTTGGCGCCGTAGATCACCAGGGCGTACTTCGAGTCGGCCGCCTGGAGGAGTTCGTCGATCGGCGGGTTGGTGATGCCGATGGGGTTCGCCTGGGTTCCGGACACGCGCGTCTCATTTCCGATGCAGATGGGGTTCCCAGCGCAGGTGACCATGGGCTTCCCATCAATGATGATGTGGGGATCTCATCAATGATACGAGTTCCTCGCTGGCCCGGCGCACATCGTCGTTGACGACCACGGCGTCGAACTCGCCCTGGGCGGCCAGTTCGATGCGCGCGGTGACCAGTCGGCGCTCCCGTTCGGCGGCGTCCTCGGTGCCCCGGCCGGCGAGTCGATCGACGAGGTCCTCCCAGGTCGGCGGGGCGAGGAAGACGAAGAAGGCGTCCGGTTTGGTGCGCCGGACCTGACGAGCACCTTGCAGGTCGATCTCCAGCAAGGCCAACCGACCGGCGGCCAGGGCCCGGTCAACCGGCCCCCGCGGCGTGCCGTACCGGGCCACGCCGTGCACCACCGCCCACTCCAGGAACTCGTTCGCCGCGACCAGCCGGTCGAACTCGGTGTCGCTGACGAAGTGGTAGTGGACCCCGTCGATCTCCCCGGGCCGGGGCGCGCGGGTGGTCATGGACACCGAGAACCACACCTGCGGGAAGTGGTCGCGCACGTATGCCGAGACCGTCCCCTTCCCGACGGCCGTGGGTCCGGCCAGGACCGTCAGCCGAGGCGCGGCGCCATCGGGACCAGCCACGTCCGACTCACGCCTGGTCGAACCGCGCGAGCAGCGCCGAGACCTGATTGCTACCCAAGCCGCGGATCCGCCTGGTCTCGGCGATCCCGATGTCGGACATGATCTGCTCGGCCCGGCGCCGCCCGACGCCGGGCATCGCCTCCAGCAGGGCCGCGACCTTCATCTTCGCGATGACCTCGTTGCGCCGGCCTTCTTCGATGACCCCGGCCAATGTGCTCCCGCCGTACTTGAGGCTGTTCTTGACCGCCGCCCGTTCTCGTCGCGCCGCGGCGGCCTTTTCCAGTGCGGCAGCACGTTCCTCGGGCGTCAGTGGGGGCAGCGCCACGGTGGGTTCCTCTCCTGCTTCGGGCGGGCACGGTGGTTTCGGGACGTGCACTGTCTTGCGGTGTGCTCGGTGTCGGCAGTGCTCGGTTTCGCTGTGCTCGACGCCGCTTGCGGCGGCGGTCGGGTGGCGACAGATTACCCCGCGGCAACGCTCAGCATGTCGGCAACGGCGGATCCGTGGTCCACCGTCCGCCGACGCAACTGCTGCACCGACGGCCCGGCGGAGAGCACCTCGCGGCTTGAACTGGCGAGGACCTGGGTCAGGGCGCCGACGAACACTCGTCGCAGGTCGGCCGCCGAGGCTCCCTGGGCGCCCAGTCCCGGCGCGAGGATCGGTCCCCCCATCGCCGCCAGGTCGATGGCGAGGTCCTGGACGGCGGTGCCGACGGTCGCGCCCACGACCAGGCCCACGTGGCCGAGTTCGCCGCGGGCGTGCGCTCCCGCGTTGTCGGCGCCGGCTGCCGCGGCGACGGCGGCGGCCACCGTGCGCCCGTCGCGCGTGGCGTGTTGCACCTGTGCACCTTCGGGGTTCGAGGTGAGGGCCAGGACGAACAGACCGCGGTCATGGGTCGCCGCCAGGTCGATCGCCGGCCGTAACGACTCGTACCCGAGGTACGGGCTCACGGTGATCGCGTCCGGCGGTGCGGGCGCGTCCGCGCCCAGGAAGGCTTCGGCATACGCGTCCATGGTGCTGCCGATGTCGCCGCGCTTGACGTCGAGCACGACGAGGGTCCCGGCCTCGCGCAGTGACCGGATCGTGCGTTCCAGGATCGCGATGCCGGCGGAGCCGAAGACTTCGAAGAACGCGGACTGGGGCTTGACCGCGGCCACCACTCCCCCGAACGCCTCCACGCAGGTCATCGCGAAGCGCTCCAGACCGACCAGATCGTATGCCAGTCCCCATGATTCGACGAGGGTTCGGTGCGGGTCGATGCCGACGCAGAGCGGACCGTGGCGGTCCATGGCCGCCCGCAGCCGGACGCCGAACGAGCCGGGGGTGGTGGTCATCGGTGGGCCACCCCGATCACGTCGGCGAACGCGGCATACCCGCGCAGCGTGAGCAGTTCGGTCAGTTCACGCAACACCCGGGCCGGCGCGGTCGGGTCGTTGAACGTGGCCGTGCCGACCTGAATGGCGTTGGCCCCCGCGGCGACGAGTTCGAGGGCGTCCCGGCCGGTGCGGACCCCGCCTACCCCGACGATGGGGATCGTCGGCAGGCGGCCCTCGATCATTCCCCGCCGGCACTGCCAGATGGCGCGCACGGCGACCGGTCGGATCGCCGGGCCGGACAGCCCGCCGGTGATCCCGGCCAGCCGGGGTCGGAGCCGATCGGTGTCGATGGACATCCCGAGCAGGGTGTTGATCATGGTCAAACCGTTGGCGCCGGCCTTCGCACAGGCCGAGGCGACCGCGACGATGTCGGTGACGTCGGCGGTCAGTTTGACGAGCACGGGGATCTCCCGGGGTACCTGGTCGCGCACCAGCGAGATCACCTTCGCCGAGGCCAGCGGGTCGCAGGCGAAGACCAGTCCACGCGAGGCGACATTGGGACAGGAGATATTCACCTCGACCGCGGCGACGGCGTCGAAAGCCGAGCTGCGGCGCAATACGCCTGCCACCTGGGCGAATTCGGAGCTGCTCTCGCCGCCGATGGAGACGATGACCCGGGCTCCGACGGACTTCAACCAGGGCAGGTCGTCGGCGCAGAACGCCTCGATGCCGGGGCCCTGCAAGCCGATCGAGTTGAGCATTCCCGACGGGGTCTCCGCCATTCTCGGCGTGCCGCGGCCGCTGCGCGGCTCCATCATGACCGTCTTGGTGACGAAGGCGCCGAGCCCGGCCACGTCGAAGAATCGGTGCAGTTCCCGGCCGTTCGCGGCGCAGCCCGACGCGGTCATCACCGGATTGGGCAGGGTCTGGCCGCCGAGGCGGGTGGACATGTCGATCATGACGGCCCCACCCCCGGGATCGGCCGGGGCGCCCCCACGCAGTCGTCGGGCACCGTGCCGATCCCGTCCTCGAAGGCGTCCCAACGAATCCGGTCACCACGGAACACCGGCCCCTCGACGCACGACCTCGTCATCCGGGTCTGTCCGTCGGCGCCGACCACGGGCAGCACGCACGTCATACACACCCCGACTCCGCACGCCATCGCCTCTTCGACGGCGACCTGCGACACGGCACCCTGGCGCGCCGAGATCTCGGCGACGGCCTGGAGCATGGCCATCGGTCCGCAGGCGTAGACGACCGCGGCACCACTCAAGGCGATGACATCGCCGAGCACGTCGCTGATCCAACCCTGCACGCCCGCCGAACCGTCGTCCGTGGTCACCGTCAATCCGTCGGCCACGCGACGGCCTTCGCCCACCCCGAAGAGCTTCTCCTCGGTGGCGGCCCCCAGCACGAGTTCGACGTGACAGCCCCGCTCGGTCAGGGTTTCGGCCAGCCAGAACATCGGGGCGCTGCCGTACCCACCGCCGACCAGGACGCAGGCGGTCGGGTCCTTCGGCAGCGGGAAGGCCCGCCCCAGCGGCCCGACGAGGTCGACCTCGTCGTGAGGTCGCAAGCCGGCCAGCCAGGAACTCCCGGGCCCGACGGCCGAGACCACGATGTCGAGCGTTCCGCCGTAGGTGCCGGATGCGTCGGCCCGGTGGATGGAGAACGACCGGCGCAGAAGATGAGCCGACTCGTCGCCGCCGACGGCGAGCGCGACGAACTGCCCGGGCCGTGCCAGGGCCGCCGCATCCGGGGCGGCGAAGGTCAGGTGCCGGTAGGCCCCGGCCTGTCGGGACGCCACGAGTTCGGCGCTCACCTTGGCGACTCCCGAGACATGGGGTGGCGTCAGGGTCACTCGAACACCTGCCTTCCGAAGAGGTCGAGTTCGGCGGCATACTCCTGCAACGGCTTGACGCTCATCGTCCGATCGATGAGGGTCTCGATGGCCTGTACTGCCGCACCGAACTGTTGGACGGTGGTGACGATCGGGATATTCGCGCTGGTGGCCGCCGCTCGGATCGTATAACCGTCGTCGCGGGCGTCCTGACCGGTCGGGGTGTTGACGACCATGTCGACGATCCCCCCGGTGACGAGGTCGACCACGGTCGGCTCCCCGGACGCCAGGTCCTCGGGCCCGGTGATCTTGGCGACAACGTCGGAGTGGATTCCGTTGCGCCGCAAGACCTCTGCGGTCCCCGAGGTCGAAACGATCTGGAAGCCCAGGTCGACGAGGCGCTTGACGGGGAAGATCATGGCCCGCTTGTCGCGATTGGCGACGGACACGAAGACCGTGCCCGAGGTCGGCAGGCCCCCGTATGCCGCCAGCTGGCTCTTCGCGAACGCCTGCCCGTAGGACGGGTCGAGTCCCATGACCTCGCCGGTGGAGCGCATCTCCGGGCCGAGCACCGAGTCGACGACCCGCCCCTCCTTGGTGAGGAAGCGCTTGAACGGGAGGACGGCCTCCTTCACCGCGATCGGCGCGTGCGTGGGCATCACGGTCGCGTCCCCCGGTGGCAGCACGCGCTGTTCGCGCAACAACGCGATCGAATCCCCCATCATGACCCGGGCCGCGGCGGCGGCGAGAGCAACGCCCGTGGCCTTCGCGACGAACGGAACGGTCCGAGAGGCACGGGGATTGGCCTCGATGACGTTGAGAACGTCTCCGGCCAGGGCGAATTGGATGTTGATGAGTCCACGCACGCCGATGCCCTCGGCGAGCGCTTGTGTCGCGGCCCGAACCTTGACCAGGACGTCGCCGCCGAGCGTCACCGGCGGAAGGGTGCACGAGGAGTCACCGGAGTGAATCCCGGCCTCCTCGATGTGTTCCATGATCCCGCCGATGTAGAGCTCGGTTCCGTCGTAGAGCGCGTCGACGTCGATCTCGATGGCGTCGTCGAGGAACTTGTCCACCAGGACGGGGTGGTCGGGTGAGGCCTCGGTCGCCTTGACCATGTACGTCTCCAGCGCGTCGTCGTCGTAGACGATCACCATGCCCCGACCGCCGAGGACGTACGAGGGCCGCACGAGGACCGGGTACCCGAGTTCGCGAGCCACCTCGCGCGCCTCGTCCACGCTGTATGCCGTGCCGTGTCTCGGTGCGGTGAGCCCGGATTCGTGCAGGACGTGTCCGAAGGCGCCCCGCTCTTCGGCGAGGTGGATTGCATCGGCGGACGTGCCGACGATGGGCACTCCGGCATCGGTCAGCGCCCGGGCGAGGGAGAGCGGGGTCTGGCCGCCGAGTTGGACGATGACCCCGGCGATGGGACCGGCGGCGCGCTCGGCGTCGACGACCTCGAGGACGTCCTCCAGGGTCAGCGGTTCGAAGTACAGCCGAGAGCTGGTGTCGTAGTCGGTGGACACGGTCTCGGGATTGCAGTTGACCATCACCGTGTCGTAACCCTGGGCGCGCAGCACGAAACTCGCGTGGACACAGGAGTAGTCGAATTCGATGCCCTGGCCGATCCGGTTGGGGCCGGACCCCAAGATGATGACCGCGGGCCGCTCGCGGGGCCGGACTTCGGTCTCCTCGTCGTACGTCGAGTAGTGATACGGCGTCAGCGCGTCGAACTCGGCGGCACAGGTGTCCACCGTCTTGTAGACCGGCCGGACGTGCAGCGCCTGCCGGACTCCACGCACCACGGCCTCCGGCATACCCCTCAGTCCGGCGATCTGTGCGTCGGAGAAACCGTGCTGCTTGGCCAGTCGCAGCAGCTCCGAGGTGAGGTCGGATCGGGCCACGAGGTCGGCGATGTCGTTGATGAGCACGAGTTGGTCGAGGAACCAGCGGTCGATTTTCGTTGCCGCGTAAAGGTCTTCGACCGTCGCACCGCCTCGCAGCGCCTGCTGGACCTGGACCAGCCGGTCCTGAGTGGGCACTGCCGCGGCGGCGATCAGGTCGGCCACCGCGGCGGCGTCGGGGGTGGGGCCGCGCCAGTGCAACACGGCCTCTTTGCGTTCCAAGGAGCGCAGCGCCTTCTGCAGCGCCTCGGCGAAGTTGCGCCCGATCGCCATCGCCTCGCCGACCGATTTCATCGTCGTCGTCAGCAGGGGGTCGGCGCCCGGGAACTTCTCGAACGCGAAGCGCGGCGCCTTGACCACGACGTAGTCGAGGGTCGGTTCGAAGCTCGCGGGCGTCTCGCGGGTGATGTCGTTGCGGATTTCGTCGAGGGTGTAGCCCACCGCGAGTTTGGCCGCGATCTTGGCGATCGGGAAGCCGGTGGCCTTGGAGGCCAAGGCACTCGACCGGGAGACGCGGGGGTTCATCTCGATGACGATGATCCGGCCGTTGTCCGGGTGGACGGCGAACTGGATATTGCAGCCGCCGGTGTCGACGCCGACCTCGCGGATGACGGCGATCCCGATGTCGCGCAGTCGTTGGTACTCGCGGTCGGTCAGCGTCAGCGCCGGCGCGACCGTGATCGAGTCGCCGGTGTGCACGCCGACCGGGTCGAGATTCTCGATCGAGCAGACGACGACCACATTGTCGGCGTGGTCGCGCATGACCTCGAGCTCGTACTCCTTCCAGCCGAGGATCGACTCCTCAAGGAGGACCTCGGTGGTCGGGGATTCGGCGAGGCCGGCACCGGCCATGCGGCGCAGTTCCTCCTCGTCGTGGGCGAAACCGGAGCCGAGGCCGCCCATGGTGAACGACGGCCGCACCACGAGCGGATAGCCGAGGTCGGTTGCGGCGGCAAGCACGTCGTCCATCGAATGAGCGATGACCGAGCGGCATACCTCGGCCCCACACCGCTCGACCACGCCCTTGAAGAGCTGGCGGTCCTCGCCGAGCCGGATCGCCTCGACGTTGGCGCCGATCAGCGGGGCTCCGTACTTGGCCAGGGCACCGCGATCGTGCAGCGCCATCGCGGTGTTCAACGCCGTCTGTCCGCCCAGGGTCGCCAACACCGCATCGGGGCGCTCCTTGGCGATGATCGCCTCGACGATCTCGGGGGTGATCGGCTCGAGGTAGGTGGCGTCGGCGAACTCGGGATCGGTCATGATGGTCGCCGGATTGGAGTTCACCAGGACGACGCGAATGCCCTCTTCGCGCAACACCCGACAGGCCTGGGTCCCCGAGTAGTCGAACTCGCAGGCCTGCCCGATGACGATGGGCCCCGATCCGATGACGAGGACCGACTTCAGATCCGCGCGTCTGGGCATCAGCGGTCCCGCCCTTGACGCCACGGCGAGCCGTTGTCACGCATGAGCGTGGCGAGCCGGTCGAAGAGGTACCCGGCGTCGTGCGGGCCGGCCGCCGCCTCCGGGTGGTACTGCACCGAGAACGCCGGCCGGTCGAGACACTCCAGGCCCTCCACCACGTCGTCGTTGAGGCACAGATGCGACACCCGGACCCGGCCGTAGGGCGTGTCCGACTCGCGGTCGATCGGGGCTCGCACCGCGAAGCCGTGGTTATGCGCCGTCACCTCGACCTTGCCCGTCGTGCGGTCGATCACCGGTTGGTTGATGCCGCGGTGGCCGTATTTCAGCTTGTACGTGTCGAACCCCAACGCACGGCCGAGCAATTGGTTGCCGAAGCAGATCCCGAAGAAGGGAACTCCGGCGTCGAGCACGTGTCGCAGCAGAGCCACCTCGCGGTCGGCGGTGGAGGGGTCGCCGGGCCCGTTGGAGAAGAAGACTCCGTCCGGGCGCAGCTCCGCCAACTCGGCGAAAGTGGTGGAAGCGGGCAGCACGTGCACGCGAATTCCGCGCTGCGCCATGAGTTGTGGCGTCATCGCCTTGATGCCGAGGTCGAGCGCGGCGACGGTGAACAAGGCGCCTCCCGTCGGTTCGACGACATAGGGTTCGCGCGTCGTCACCTCGTCCACCAGGTTGGCACCCGCCATCCGGGGACTGCCCAGAACCCGGTCGAGCAGTTGATCGTCCCGAGCCAGCCCGGCGCCGGAGAAGATGCCGACCCGCATCGCCCCCCGCTCCCGCAGATGCCGGGTGAGGGCACGCGTGTCGATCCCGCAGATCCCGACGACGCCCTGTTTGCGAAGCTCGTCTTCCAGGTCGCCGGTGGCGCGCCAATTCGACGCCCGCACAGCGGGGTCGCGCACGACGTAACCGGACACCCAGATCCGGTCCGACTCGTCGTCCTCGTCGTTGACTCCGGTGTTGCCGATATGCGGTGCCGTCATGACGACGACCTGGCGGTGATAGGACGGATCGGTCAACGTCTCCTGATAACCGGTCATCGCCGTACAGAAGACCGCCTCGCCGAAGGTCGTCCCCGTCGCGGCATACGCCCGGCCCCGGAAGACCCGACCGTCTTCGAGGAGGAGGACGGCGGGCTCGCGTCGAAGCAGCGAGTGGTGGCCCGAGGCGGTCTGCGCCGCCGGCATCGCGAGAGTCACCGTCCGCTCACCACGGCGTGCGCTCGGGTCTGACCGGACGCCCGCGCAACACGGTCAGCCGCGGTATGCCGGTGAACGTCCGGCCGTGCCAAGGGTTGTTGCGGGACAGCGAGTACGTGATGTCGCGGTCCACGGTCACGGTCGCGTCCGATTCGATCAGCGTGAGGTTCGCCGGTTCCCCGACCGCCAGCGGACGCCCATGACCGGACAACCGGGCGATCTGGGCGGGCTGCTCGGACATGACTCGGGCCACATCGGCCCAGGTCATCCGGCCGGTCCGCACCATGAGTTCGCCGACCACCATCAGCGAGGTCTCCAGGCCGACCATCCCGAACGACGCATCGACGAAGGCGTGCTCCTTCAGGTGCCGGGCGTGCGGGGCGTGGTCGGTGGCGACCGCGTCGATCGTCCCGTCCACCAACGCTTCTCGCAGCGCGAGGGTGTCTTCGCTCGGCCGCAGCGGCGGGTTGACCTTGTACACCGGGTCGTATCCGGCGACCTCGTCGGTCGTCAGCATGAGGTGATGGGGAGTCACCTCGGCGGTGACCCGGATCCCCTGCGCCTTGGCCCACCGGATGACCTCGACGCTGGCCGCGGTCGAGACGTGGGCGACGTGCAGGCGCGAGCCGGTGTACTTGGCGAGCATGACGTCGCGGGCCACGATCGTCTCCTCGGCGACCGCCGGCCAGCCGGGCAGGCCCAAGCGACCCGACAACTCCCCTTCGTGGCAGCACGCCTTGGCGTCGGCGAGTTTCGGGTCCTGCGAGTGTTGCGAGATCACCCCGTCGAACGCCTTGACGTACTCCAGCGCCCGGCGCATAACCCGCGAGTCGTGGACGCACTTGCCGTCGTCGGAGAACATGCTCACCCCGGCGCGAGAGCGGTGCATGAGGCCCAACTCGGCGAGTTCGACGCCTGCGAGCCCCTTGGTGACGGCACCGACCGGGTAGACGTCAACCAGCCCCACACGCCGTCCGATGTCGTGGACTCGCTCGGCGACCTCGGGAGTGTCGGTCACCGGGTCGGTGTTCGCCATCGCGCACACCGCGGTGAAGCCGCCCGCCGCGGCCGCCGCCGAACCCGTCGCGATCGTCTCGGAGTCCTCGAAACCCGGTTCGCGCAGATGCACGTGCAGATCGACCAACCCGGGGAGCGCGACCAGTCCGTCGGCGTCGATGACCTCGGCGCCCTTGGGCGCACCGACCTTCCCGATCTCGGCAATGACCCCGTCGCGCACCAGCAGGTCGGCGCCGTTGTCCCCCAACAGTCGTGCGCCACGGACGACCAGCGTTTCGGTGGTCATGCTGCGCTCTCCTCTCCGGCGAGTAGGTGATAGAGGACGGACATCCGCACGGCCACCCCTGCGGACACCTGGTCGAGGATGACCGATTGGGGCGCGTCGGCGGCTTCCGGTGAGATCTCGAGTCCGCGGTTCATCGGTCCCGGGTGCATGATCGGTATGCCGGGCGCTCGGGCGACGAGTGCGGCATACCGCCGCCTGGTCATCCCGTAACCTTCGGTGTACTCACGTTCGCTCGGGAAGAAGGCCCCGGACATCCGCTCGCGCTGGACGCGCAGCATCATCACCGCATCGGCCGTCTCCAGGGCCTGGTCGAAGTCGTAGCTGTAGTCGAATCCCTCTGCCGCAGACCAGCTTTCGATCCCCGGTGGCATGAGCGTCGGCGGCGCGACGACGGTCACCCGCGACCCGAGGGTGCGCAGCGTGATGGCATTGGATCGGAACACCCGGGAGTGCAGCAGGTCGCCGGCGATGACGATGTGCTTGTCCTCGAAGTCGTGCAGCCGCCCCCTCATCGTGTAGGCGTCCAGCAGGGCCTGCGTCGGGTGTTCGTGCATGCCGTCGCCGGCGTTGATGACGATCGCCTTGATCCACCCGGCGACCTGCTGATGGGCGCCGGAGGCGGAGTGCCGGATGATAAAAGCGTCCGGGTTCATCGCGTCGACGGTCAGCATGGTGTCGCGCAACGACTCGCCCTTGCTCGTACTCGTCCCCTTGGCAGCCAGATTGAGCGAGTCGGCGGACAGCCACTTCTCGGCGAGCTCGAAACTCGCCCGGGTCCGCGTGGAGTCCTCGAAGAAGAAGTTGACGATGGTCCGACCGCGTAGCGTCGGAAGCTTCTTGATCTCCCGGTGCTGGAGTTCGTGCATCTCGCCCGCGGTGTCGAGGATGGCATACACGTCCTCGCGGGTCAGGTCGGCTGAGGACAGCAGGTGCCGCTTCATCGCGCCTCACCCCCGGTGATCCGCACCTCGTCGGGCTGATGATCGGTCTCCTCCAGCACCACGTGCACCCGCTCGGTGCGCGAGGTCGGCAGGTTCTTGCCGACGAAATCGGCGCGAATGGGCAACTCGCGATGGCCTCGATCGACCAGGACGGCAAGTTGCACGGCCCGCGGTCGGCCGAGTTCACCGAGCGCGTCGAGCGCGGCGCGCACGGTCCGTCCGGAGTAGGCGACGTCGTCGACGAGGACGACGATCTTCTCGTCGATCCCGCCGGCCGGGATGGTCGTCTTGGCCGGGAAACGGATGGGTCCGCGCCGCAGGTCGTCTCGGTACATGGTGATGTCGAGCGCGCCGACGGGCACCGTCGTCCCCTCCACCTCGGCGATGAAGTCGACCAGTCTGTTGGCGAGGGGGACCCCGCGCGAGGGTATGCCGAGGACGACGAGGTCTTGGACCCCCTTGTTGCGTTCGATGATCTCGTGCGCGATGCGGCGCAGAGCCCGGGACACATCACCGGAACTCATCACGACCCGGGCGGCCGACGCCTCTGGTGGGTTGGTTTGACCAGCCACAGGGCAGGACCTCCTTCCCCGCCTCACCGGACGGTGGTTAAAGGATGGTTTGACGTGGCTACCCTACCCGCTGTCGGACACCGTGCTCGTCGCGTTTCGCACGACAGCCCGGCGCGGCGCAGCTCGCGTCCGGCGCTGGGTGGACCCGCTCGGCGCCGCGACGTCCACGGGTGTGGCGCGCGTCACTACTGTGAGCTCACTCACCCGGGCAAGGAGGCCCCCATGATCGTCCCGTTCAGCGTCTCCGATTTCCTCCAGCGTGCCGTGACCGTGTACGGCGATCGGGTGGGCGTCGTCGACGAACCCGACCAGCCGGCCGCTTCGCTCGGCGAGCTCACCTATCGTCGGTTCGGGGAACTCGCCCGGGCCCAGGCCGCGCACCTGGATCACCTCGGCGTCGGGGTCGGCGAACGGGTCGCCGTGGTCTCGCAGAACAGCGCCCGGCTGATGACCTCGTTCTTCGGGGTCAGCGGCTACGGCCGGATCCTCGTCCCGGTGAACTTCCGCCTCTCCCCCGGCGAAGTGCAGTTCATCGTCGAGCACAGCGGCGCGCGCGTGCTCTACGTCGACCCGGAGCTGGCCGATTCCCTCGCCGAGGTCCGCTGCGAGCGCACCTTCCTGCTCGGCGACGACGCCGACCTGTATGCCGAGGGCGCCGAGCCGCGACCCTGGGAGCCGGACGAGAACGCCACGGCGACGATCAACTACACCTCCGGCACGACGGCGCGCCCCAAGGGCGTGCAACTCACGCATCGCAACCTGTGGACGAACGCGGTCGTCTTCGGCCTGCATACGGCGATCACGGACCGGGACGTCCTGCTGCATACCTTGCCCATGTTCCACTGCAACGGCTGGGGGATGCCGTATGCCATGACGGGGGTGGGCGGTCAGCACATCGTCTTGCGCAAGGTCGACGGGGCGGAGATCCTGCGGCGGATCGACAAGTACGGCGTGACGATGCTCTGCGGGGCGCCGGCCGTCGTCAACGCCATCCTCGATGCGGCCAAATCCTGGGACGGGCCGGTGCCCGGCAGCGGTCGGGTGCGCATGGTCGTGGCGGGGGCGCCGCCGCCCACCACGACGATCGCGCGGATCGAGACCGAACTCGGCTGGGAGTTCATCCAGATCTACGGGCTCACCGAGACCTCACCGCTGCTCACCGTGAACCGGTCCCGGGCCGAGTGGGATCACCTCTCGCCGCAGGACCGCGCGGCCAACCTCGTGCGCGCCGGCAACCCCAGCCTCGGGGTGACCCTCGCGATCGGCGAGGGCGACGAGGTCCTGGCGCGCTCCAATGTCGTCCTCGACGGCTACTGGGAGTTGCCCGAGGAGACCGCGACCACGCTGGACGGCGGCTGGTTCCACACCGGCGACGGCGGGTCCATCGACACCGACGGCTATCTGACCATCTCGGACCGCAAGAAGGACGTCATCATCACCGGCGGGGAGAATGTCTCCTCGATCGAGGTGGAGGACGTGCTCTTCTCCCACCCCGACGTCTCGGAGGTCGCGGTCATCGGCGTACCGCACGAGAAGTGGGGCGAGACGATCATGGCGCTCGTCGTGCGCAATGCCGGAGCCGAGGTCACCGAGGCCGAGCTCATCGCCTTCTGCAAGTCGAAGGTGGCCGGCTACAAGGCACCGACCATTGTCGAGTTCCGCGACACGCTCGCCCGTACGGCGACCGGCAAGCTGCAGAAATTCAAGCTGCGCGAACCCTATTGGGCCGGGCGGGAACGCCGGGTCAACTGAG
>JBDIAR010000003.1:0-40177 GCA_039812545.1 Dermatophilaceae bacterium
ACGGTATGCCGCCGGGCCGCCGGTTTGGGGGGTGGGGTCAGAGTGCGGACGGTATGCCGCGACGGCCTTGCCACCCGTCGGCACGTGGTGACGTCAGCGGCCGGCTCAGGTCAGCAGAAGGACGTCCAGGCGCCGCCGCGCCAGCGCCATACCGCCCACGCCGAGTGTGACGAGGTAGACCACCGAAACGACACTCGCCGTCGTGAGCAGGCCGGTGGTCAGCTCACGGCACAACACGACCCCGCGATAGAGCGGGGTGGCCTCCACGATCCACCGAACCCAATCGGGGTACCCCTGGACCGGGAAGAAGGTCCCGGAGAAGAGCACCATCGGCATCATCGCCAGCGCGATGAACTCGAAGTCCTGCCAGCTCTTCATGAAGGTCGTCAGCCACATCCCGACGCCGGCGAAACCCAGTCCGATGATCAGGGCCGCGGGCAGCGCCAGGATCCCCCACCACGACCCGACCAGACCCATCGCGGCCATCACGACGAGGAAGGCCGCCGAGTACGTTCCGCCACGCAGGAGTGCCCACGTTGTCTCGCCGGTGGCGACGTCCCGGGTCGTCATGGGGGTGGCGAGGACCGCGTCGTACAGCTTGGCGTAGCGCAGCCGGAAGAAGATGTTGAACGTGCACTCCATGACCGCGCCGTTCATGGCCGAGGTGGCCAGCATCGCGGGGGCGACGAACGCCGCGTAGCTCACCACCCGTCCGCCGACGTCGAAGCCGTGCACGAGTGCCCCGACGCCGACCCCGATGGAGAACAGGTAGAAGACGGGTTCGAGGAAGCCGGTCAGGAAGACCACCCAGGACCGGCGATAGACCAGGACATTGCGTTCGACGAGGCGCCAGCCGTTCACGAGACCAGCCTCCGGCGCAGCAGGCGAACCGTCAGGATCGCCCCGACGACGGCCAGCACGATCAGGTATGCCAGGTGCCCCAGGGCCGCCGGCCAGTCGGGACGTCCGAGCGTCAGCATCCGGGTGAGTTCGACGCCGTGCCACAGCGGGGTGGCCCGGGCCGCCCATTGGAGGGGTTCGGCGAGGTTGGTGATGGGGAAGAACGAGCCGGAGAACAGGAAGAGCGGCACCTGGATGACCCGGTAGATGATCGAGAAGTTCGACTCGTTCTGGGAGGCCGCCGAGAAGGCGAAGACGACGCCGGCGAAGGCGGCGCCGATCACGAGTTGCACCAGGTAGGCGCAGAGCGCGCCGGGGGCATCGGCATACACCCCGAAGGGTGCCAGGGCCAGCATGAAGACGGCGTCGGCGCTCGCGATTCGCCACAGGATGTATGCGAACTGGGCGGTCACGATGTCGGGGACCGTCAGCGGGGTGGCGAGCATCGCGTCGTAGGTGCGGCTCCACTTGATCATTCCCATGACCGGGTAGGTCGTCTCGCCGATGGCCAGCATCATCGACTGCCCGGCGAGCATCCCGGGAGCGACGAACTGGAGGTATCCGGCGGCTCCGTCCAGGCGCCCCGACGGGACGGCGGCGTCGACGTAGCGCCCGAGCAGAACCCCGAGGGCGGCCACGTAGAGCAGCGGGGTGACGAAACTGGACACGATGGAGCCCCGCCAGGTTCGCCGATAGACCGTGGCCCAGTAGTCGAACTGCCGGCCGGCCATCGCCAGGGCGGTGGTGCTGACCGGTCGGGTCCTGGTCCCGGCGACCGACCTCGCCCTAGTCAACGAGGGTCCGCCCGGTCAAGTGGAGGAAGACGTCCTCCAAGGTCGAGCGCCGTACGAGGACCGTCTGCGGCCGCAGCCCGGCGGCGTGCACGCGCGACACCGCGTGGTCGCCGTCGTCGGTGTAGAGCAGAATCCGGTCCGGCAGCACCTCGGTGCGTTCCGTCGGGCCGCTGAGTTGGGCGGCGAGTCGTTCGGCGTAACCGCCGTGGTCGACCAACCCGAACCGCAGCTCCGCCACCTCGCGAGTCGAGTAGCGGGCGATCAACTCGGCCGGTGAGCCCAGGGCGGCGATCCGGCCCGCGTCCATGACGACCAACCGATCGCAGAGTTGTTCGGCCTCGTCCATGTAGTGGGTCGTGAGGATCTGCGTGACGCCCTGGTGTTTGAGGCGGTAGAGCTGGTCCCAGAGGGTATGCCGGGCCTGAGGGTCCAGTCCGGTCGTGGGCTCGTCGAGGAGGAGGAGTTCGGGGGAGTTGATCAGGGACCGGGCGATCGTCAGCCGACGCTTCATGCCGCCCGAGAGGTGTTCGACCTTCGCGTCGGCCTTGTCGGTCAGGGCGACGAACGACAGGAGTTCGGCCGCTCTGCCACGCACGTCGGCGCGGGACATGCCGAAGTAGCGGCCGTAGACGGTGAGGTTCTCGGCGACGGTGAGCTCCGTGTCGAGGGTGTCCTCCTGGGGACACACCCCGAGGCGGGCTCGGATCGTCGGGCCGTGCGTCGCCGGGTCCAGGCCCAGGACGCGCAGCGTTCCGCCGCCGACGGGGGAGACGGTGGCGATCATCCGCATCGCGGTCGACTTGCCGGCGCCGTTGGGTCCGAGGAAACCGAAGACCTCGCCGCGCCGGACCTCGACGTCGATACCGCGGACCGCTTCAACGTCGCCGAACGACTTGCGCAGGTCGCGGGCGTACACCAAGACGTCGCGGTGGAGGTCGTGGTCGGTGGCCTCGGGGATGTTCACGCTGGCCGACGCTACCGGAGGAGACCGACGACGGCCTCCGGGTTTGGGGGCCGGCAGCCGGAGTGGCGCGGTTACGCCGCGGCCGGACCCATCGGAGTCTCGCCATCCACGGACACGGCCCGACGGACAGTGTGATCCAGTCGATTCGTACCACGCACCACCGACAGCGTCGGCCGCTCCTGCCGAGTCCAGCCCCGCGACCCTCTATTCGTGCGGGAGTCCCCGGGAGATGAACGCGTCGATCGCCCGGTCCGGCAATACCCGGCGGGCCCGCGTGATGGTCCCGGCCCCCATGCCCACGGGGTAGCGGGAGGCCGGTCGGGCGACGGTCGCGGCGTGCGCGATCTTGTCGGCGACCACCTTCGGCTCGGAAGAGAACCGCGGCGACGCGTCGACCTTCTCAAGCGCGTCGGCCATCCGCCGGGCTCGGGCGCCGTATGCCGTTCCGGCGGAACGGTGTACGAGACTCTCTCTGGCAATCGAGTTCCACTCCGTGCGGATTGCGCCGGGCTCGATGAGGATCACGTGAATCCCGAACGGCCGCAACTCGACTCGTAGGGCGTCACTCAGGCCCTCCACGGCGAACTTGGTCGCGTGATACCAAGCCCCGAGCGGTTCGTAGATCTTGCCGCCGATCGAGGAGATGTTGATGATCCGGCCGCGCCCCTGCTGTCTCATCCCCGGGGTCACGAGTTGGATGAGCCGCGCAAGCCCGAACACGTTCACCTCGAACTGTCTGCGCGCCTCGTCGATGGGCACGTCTTCGACGGCACCGTACGATCCGTACCCGGCATTGTTGACAAGCACGTCCACCCGACCGCACTCCGCGGTGATCCGCTCGACGCCGGCGACCATCGAGGCGTCGTCGGTGACGTCCATCGCGAACGTCCGTATGCCGCGCGCCGCGAGGGACTCCATCCGGTCGACTCGCCGCGCCACGGCATACACGGTAAATCCCTTGTCCTGCAAGGCAATCGCGGTTGCCTCGCCGATGCCCGACGATGCCCCGGTGACCAGTGCGGTTTCCATCTCAGCCTCCGATCTCGGTGGTCTGTCGCGGTTCGAAGCCGGCCGCCCGGTAGACGGCGTCGATGAGTTCCATGTGGGTGAGCGCATCGGCGGCGTCGGCCCACACCACGGGTTCGCCGCCGCGCAGCATGTCGGCGAAGGCGTCGAGTTGATAGGCGTAGGACGGCCGGGTCCCGACATGCTCGACGACTTCGCCGCCGCCGGTGCGCACGATGAGCCGGTCGTCGTTCTGCGGCGAACAGAAGTTCGCCAACCACAGCGACCCACGGCTACCCGTCACGCTCAGGCCAAAGGACCGCTCCTCGGCGGCCATGTCCGAAACCGCAATGGCCGCAATGCCGTTCGGGTATACCAGTTCTGCCGTGAGCGCCTCGTCGACGTCGGGGCTGCCCGCCCGGGCTCGTCCGCTCGCGGCCACCAGCGTCGGCTCGCCACCGAACACCTGTGGCACGGAACGGCCCAGGTGGCGGATGACGTGTAGCGAATAGCACCCGAGATCCATCGTGGAGCCACCCGCCAGGTGGGCCTGCCACCGCACGTCGTGGTCGGGAGGCGCCGGGACCTTCATCTGGGATTCGACCCGGGTCACGTCCCCGATCGCGCCGTCCGCCAGCAGCTCCTTGACACGCGCCAGCGCGGGGTGATGGAGGTAGTGGAAGCCCTCCATGAAGACCAGGCCGGTCTGGTCCACCAGCTCACGGACCCGGCCGGCCTCCACCGCGTTACTGGCCGAGGGTTTCTCGGTCAGGACGTGCTTGCCGGCCGCCAACGCGCGCAGGTTCCACGGTGCGTGCAAGCCGTTGGGCAGCGGGTTGTAGACGACCTCCACCTCGGGGTCGGCGACGAGTTCGGCATACGAGCCCACCGCGCGTTCGACACCGTGCCTGGCGGCGAACTCCTTCGCCCGGTCGATGTCACGGGCCGCGACGGCGACGACCCGGTGCCCCG
The DNA here is from genome assembly GCA_039812545.1 of Dermatophilaceae bacterium. Classification (GTDB taxonomy): domain Bacteria; phylum Actinomycetota; class Actinomycetes; order Actinomycetales; family Dermatophilaceae; genus JBDIAR01. The sequence continues at coordinate 4,636 of JBDIAR010000003.1, forward strand.
CCTCGTGGGCCGGCGCGATCATCGCGCCGGGGGCGATCCGGGCGGCGCCGAGGATGCCGATTCTTACAGGGTCCATGGCCGCCATTGTGCGCCAAGCCGTCTCAACGCCCAAACGTCCGAGCGGTCAGTAGATGAGACGAGGGGCGCGCCGGCATATGTCCGGGTGCATGGTGGACGACGTGAGAACCTCGCCGATTCACTCGGGTCGAGTAATCACCCGGCTTCATCCCGACGAGCACGCGCGTGCCGTCCAGGTTCTCCGCGCCTCGTTTGCCGCCATCGACCCCGATCAGCCGGTCCGGTTGGCCAAGGGCACGTCCAATCTCTTCCGGCCGAGATCGCCGGCACTCGCCGGTCTCGACGTCTCGGGTCTGACCGGTGTCCTCGACGTCGACCCGGTCTCCCGGATCGCGCAGGTCCAGGGCATGTGCACCTACGAAACCCTTGTCGCCGCAACGCTTCCCTTCGGTCTGATGCCCCTCGTGGTGCCGCAACTGCGCACGATCACCGTCGGCGGTGCGGTGACGGGACTCGGCATCGAGTCGACCAGTTTCGTGCACGGGCTCCCCCATGAATCGGTCCTCGACCTCGACGTCATCGTGGGAACCGGTGAGGTCTTGCGCGTCGAACCCACCGGCGAGCACGCCGAGCTCTTCGCCGCCTTCCCCAACTCCTATGGCTCCCTTGGGTATGCCGTCCGCCTGGCCGTCGAGCTGCGCCCCATCGGCGAATTTGTCCGCACCCGGATCCTGCGTTTCGACGATCTCGACGACCTTCTCGAGGTGGTCCAGTCCGTATGCCGGGACGGCGCCTGGGATGGCGAGCCGGTCGACGGACTGGACGGGGTCGCGTTCACCCCCGACGAGGCATACCTCGTCCTGGCGACCTTCGCGGCCGAGCCGAGACCGGGGGAGCGGCCGAGCGATTACACCGGCAGCCAGATCTACTACCGTTCGCTCCAGCACCGCAGTGCCGACCTGCTCACCGCGCACGACTACCTGTGGCGGTGGGACACCGATTGGTTCTGGTGCTCCGCGGCATTCGGTGCGCAACACCCCGTGCTGCGCCGGATCTGGCCGGCGGGCCTGCGGCGCAGCGACGTCTACCACCGGATCGTGCGCCTGGAGAACCGATGGCAGGTCGCGGCACGGTTGGATCGGCGCCGGGGCCGGCCACCGCGCGAACGGGTCGTCCAGGACGTCGAGATCCCGGTCGAGCGGACCGCCGAGTTCCTGCGCTGGTTCGATAGCGAGGTCGGGATGCGCCCGGTGTGGTTGTGCCCGATCCGCCTGCGCGAAGCCGCTCCCGCCGGTGCCCGAAGCTGGCCGCTCTACCCGATGGCACCGGGCCGGATCTACGTCAACGTGGGTTTCTGGGGGAGCGTTCCGATCGCCGTCGGCGGGCAGGACGGGGATGTCAACCGAGCCATCGAGACGCGGGTCGCGGCCGACGGTGGCCACAAATCGCTGTACTCCGATGTGTTCTACGACCGCTCGACCTTCGACGCGGCCTACGGCGGAGCGTACTACCGGGCGGTGAAGGAGCGTTACGACCCCGGCGGCCGCTTCCCCCGACTCTACGAAAAGGTGGTGGGACGATGATGATTCCCGTCAGGAACCGCACCGAGGTCGCCGACATCGTCCGGGCGATCGCCGAAGGGCCTCTGCCCGTGCGGGTCACGGCATACGACGGCTCCTCGATCGGGCCACAGGACAGCGCGATCCGGCTGCACGTCGCGACACCGAAGGGGCTGCGCTATCTGGTGACCTCGCCCGGAGACCTGGGCCTGGCGCGGGCGTATGTCGCCGGTGACCTGCAGATGCGCGGTGCGCATCCCGGCGATCCGTACCCGGCGTTGATGGAGCTGCGACGCGGCCTGCACCTGCGTCATCCCGGACCCGTGGAAGCCGCCCGACTGGCCGCGGGCCTCGGTCCGGCGGCGCTCGTCCCGCCGCCCGCTCCGGCGCAGGAGGCTCCGCCCAGGTGGCGTCGCGCGATCGCCGAACGTACCCCGCTGCGTCGATCCGCGGCGGCGATCGCCCACCACTACGACGTGAGCAACGCCTTCTACGAGCTGCTCCTCGGTCCGTCGATGGCATACACCTGCGCCGTCTACGACGATCCGGCGGACTCGCTGGAGACCGCGCAGGAGCGCAAGTTCGAACTCGTCTGCGCCAAGCTCGGGTTGCGGTCGGGGATGCGGTTGCTCGACGTCGGCTGTGGCTGGGGTTCGATGGTCCGGTATGCCGCGCGGCACCACGGCGTGACCGCGCTCGGTGTCACACTGAGCCGGGAGCAGGCCGAGTGGGCGCGGCGCGCGATCGAGCGCGACGGGCTGGGGGATCGGGCGGAGGTCCGGCACCTGGACTATCGAGAACTCCCGCCGGACCGGTTCGACGCGATCAGCTCGATCGGGCTCACCGAACACATCGGGGTACGCAACTACCCGGCCTATTTCGCCTTCCTCACCGAGCGGCTCGTCCCGGGAGGGCGGCTGCTCAACCACTGCATCACCCGGCCCGACGGGCATGTGGGTCACCGGCCCGACGCGTTCACCGACCGATACGTCTTCCCCGACGGAGAACTCGCCGCACCCGGGCGCATCGTCGGCGAGATCCACGACGCCGGACTGGAGGTGCAGCACGTCGAGAACCTGCGCCTGCATTACGGGTACACCCTGACCGCCTGGTGCGCGAACCTGCGGGACAACTGGGATGCCTGCGTCGCCGAGGTCGGAGAACAGACGGCCAGGGTGTGGGGGTTGTACCTGGCCGGGTCCCGCATCTCGTTCGAAGTGAACCGGCTCCAGTTGCATCAGGTGTTGGCGTCACGTCCCCTGGAGTCCGGGGCGTCCACCTTCCCGCTGCGGCCCGACTGGGAGCCCTGACGAGAGTCAGTCCTCCCAGCGGAACAGCCGGGTCGCGATGAGCCCGACGACGACCGCGAAACCCAACAGCACGAGCATCGGCTGCACCGCGGCCCCGGGGCCCTGCCCGCGGACCATCACGTCGAGCATCCCGGAGTTGAGGTGGCCCAGGGGGAGGAACTTGGACACGGTCGTCAGCCAGGACGGGGCCCCGTCCAACGGAATGAACGAGCCGGACAGGAAGGCCATCGGCAAGATGATCAGGTTGGCCAGGCCGCTGGCGGCCTCCGCGGTCTTGGAGATGGCGCCGGCGAGCAGCCCGATCGCCATGAACGCCAATGTGCCACAGATGATGAGCGGGATCGCCATCCACCAGTAGCCGGTCAGCTTGAGCCCGAAGATCGCCATCGCCACGCCCACGAAGATCGCGGTCTGGATCATCGCGATGACGATGGAGATCAAGGTGCGAGACGCCACCAGTGACGCCGTGGGGATCGGCGAAAGGCGGAGCCGGCGCAGGAGTTTGGACTGGCGCCAGGTCACCAGCGTCATGGCGGCCCCGAAGGTCGCGCCCATCGCGACCGCCCAGCCGAGCAGGCCCGGGGTGAGGTACTGGATGACCTTGAGCGACTTGTCTTCGACCTGCTCGGTCTTCAAGGTCAACGCCGGTGGTTTGCCGGACAACGCGAGATTGACATTGTCGACGAACGAGGACACGGTGCCCTGGACGACCGCGGCCTTGACCTTGTCCGCCTGTGAGTAGTGCAGCAGGATCGTCGGGCCGTCCATCTCGATGGCCGCGTCGGCGTCGCCCTTGCGGACCTTGTCCAAGGCCGCGGCCCGGTCCGTCGTCGTCGAGACGTCGAACAAGTCGTTCCACGCGTCCTTGGCCTGCTGCGGCATCTGGTTGATGACCGCGACGTCGCCGATCATCACCATCTTCGACTTGGCGGCACCGGCATTCTGAAAGAGCGTGCCGAAGAGCAACAGGAACATCAGCGGGAAGAGCACCGTCCAGAACAGCGTCTGCTTGTCCCGCAGGAAGCCCTTCCACTGGGCCCGGGTCAAGGCCTTGAACGCGGTCATGCGCGGTACTCCCGTCCGGTCAGGGTGAGGAAGACGTCCTCCAAGGTGGCGCCGCGCACCTGCAATCCGTCGAGGGCGCCGATCGCCGCGAGCTGCCCGAGGGCGCCGGACGCATCGCGGGTGACCAGCAGGAGGGAGCCGTTGTCGCGTTCGGTGTGTTCGACGCCCGGTATGCCGGCGGCGGCTTCCAGCGACAGGGCGTGTTCGGGCAGGGTGATCCGAGTCGGCGCCTCCAGTCCGCGCACCATGACGGCCGGCGCGTCCACCTGCAGGACCCGGCCGTGGTCCATGATCGCGACCCGGTCGCACAGGATCTCGGCCTCGTCCATGTAGTGGGTGGTCAGGACGACGGTCCGTCCCTGGGCGTTGATCTCACGCAGCACGTCCCACAGATTGCGCCGGGCCTGCGGGTCCAATGCGGCCGTCGGCTCGTCGAGGAAGACCAACTCGGGGTCATGGACCAGAGCGCACGCGATGGAGAGTCGCTGGAGCTGTCCGCCGGACAGTTTGTCCGTGCGGTCGTCCGCCTTGTCCTCCAGGCCGACGACTTCGATCATTCGCGCGACACGATCGTGGCCGGCGGCATACAGGTCGCAGAACGTCGTCAACTGCTCGCGCACGGTGAGCCGCTCGAAGAACGCGGACGCCTGCAATTGCACGCCGATCCGGGGCAGTAGCTGGGGGTTGCGCGGCCACGGGCTCTGCCCGAAGAGGGAGATCGTGCCGGCGTCGGCATGCCGCAGGCCCTCGATGAGCTCCAGGGTCGTCGTCTTCCCGGCCCCGTTCGGGCCGAGTATGCCGAAGAACTCGCCTTCTTCGACGTCGAGGTCGACTCCGTCGACCGCGCGGACCTCCCCGTAGCGCTTGACCAGGCCCCGAACCTCGATCACTGATGCCATGGACCGAACCTAACCCATCGGGCGACCCGGGCGGTGGTGGCGCCGAGGCCCGGGATTACGCTGTTACCCATGAGTAACAAGCTCTTCGACACGATTCTCGGCCCCGACGGCGTGACGGTACGGGTCCGGGCAAGAGGGCGCGAGGTGCTCGGGGCGCCGATGATCAACCGCGGGACGGCGTTCACCGCGAGCGAGCGCGCCGCGCTCGGTCTGGACGGTCTGCTGCCCAGTGGCGTCGTGCCCATGGAGGGGCAGCTGCGCAGGGTGTACGAGCAGTACCAGAGCCAACCGGACGCGCTGTCCAAGAACGTCTACCTCACCTCCATGCGGGACCGGAACGAGGTGCTGTTCTACCGGCTGCTCTCGGAGCATCTCGAGGAGATGTTGCCGATCATCTATACCCCCACCATCGGCGAGGCGATCCAGCGGTACAGCCACTGGTACAACAAGCCCCGCGGTGTCTACCTGTCCATCGACGACCCGGACGGCATCGAACGCGCACTGCTGAACGCCGGTCTCGACGCCGACGACGTGGACCTGATCGTCACGACCGACTCGGAGGGGATTCTCGGGATCGGCGACCAGGGCGTCGGGGGTGTACAGATCGCGGTCGGCAAGCTGTCGGTCTACACCGCCGCGGCCGGCATCCACCCGCAGCGGTGCATCCCGGTCGTCCTCGACGTCGGCACCGACAATCTCGCGCTGCTCAGCGACGAGTTCTACCTCGGCGTGCGCCACCCGCGGGTGCGCGGCGAACGCTACGACGCCTTCATCGAGAAGTACGTCGAGGCGGTGACCCGCCTCTTCCCGTATGCCATGTTGCACTGGGAGGACTTCGGGGCGAGCAACGCCCACCGGATCCTGGACGAGTACCGCAATCGGTGCTGCACCTTCAACGACGACGTGCAGGGCACGGCGGCCGTCGTGGCGGCGGCGGCCCTGGCCGGCGTGCGCGCCAAGGGCGAACGGATGAGCGACCAGCAGATCGTCGTCTTCGGCGCCGGGACGGCCGGCGTCGGCATCGCGGACCTATTGCGGGACATCATGGTCCGCGAGGGCACCCCGGCCGAGGACGCGATGCGCCGGTTCTGGGCGCTGGGCTCCAAGGGCCTGATCACGCAGGCCCAGGGCGATCGGGTTCGGCCGTTCCAGCGGCCCTACGCCCGTTCGGATGCGGACGTGGCCGGCTGGAAGCTCGACACGGCGGGCACGATCGGGCTGCTCGACGTGGTCCGCAATGTCCATCCGACGATCCTCATCGGCACCTCGGGTCAGCCGGGGTCGTTCACCGAGAAGGTCGTCAAGGAGATGGCCGGCGGCGTCCGGCATCCGATCATCATGCCGCTGTCGAATCCGACGGCCCTGGCCGAGGCGACCCCGGATCAGATCCTCGAGTGGACCCAGGGGCGGGCCGCGATCGCCACGGGTTCGCCGTTCGCGCCGGTCAAGATCCGCGGCCGGGTACACGAGATCGCCCAGGCCAACAATGCTCTCGTCTTCCCGGGGCTCGGGCTTGGCGTGGCGGTATGCCGGTCCGCACGGGTCACCGACGCCATGATCGCCGCGGCTGCCGAGGCGATCGCCAAGATCACCCACGTGGCGCATCCGGCCGACGCCCTGTTGCCGTCCATCAAGGAGTTGCGGATGGTGTCGGCGACGGTGGCCGTCGCGGTCGTCGAGGCCGCCTGTGCCGAGGGGGTGGCGACCGTCGTGCCGGAGAACGTGATCGAGGCGGTCTACGAACACATCTGGTTGCCGAAGTACCCGACGCTGGAGGTGGTTTGAGGCGCGTCGTCCGGCCTGAGACGGTCCGCCGCCCGCGCCGGGGTGAAGGCGATGCCGTCAGACCGGCAGCCGACCTCTGTTCGCGAGCTGCGCCAGTCGGCCATAGGTGAGGACGCCCCGCCACTCGCGCTCGGCGATGGCCCAGTGCTCGGGGTGCGCGCCGAACCACGACCAGGTCGGCGCCCAACTCCCGTCCCGGTCTTGTCCGGCGATCGTATGCCGCACCGCGAGGTCGAGCTGATCGCGCAGCACCTCCTCGAACGGGCCGCCCGGCCGGCAGATCTCCAGCGCGTCCACGGCATACCCCTCGAGCTCGGCGAGGCTGCCGGGGACGACCTCGGGTAGCCATCGGCTGAGAGCCTCGACCACCGGCGCGCGGAACCGACCGGGCACGTCCTCGCATTCGGCGAAGTGCGTGGCGCTGACCCAGTCGTTCACCGCCTGGGCGGACAGCCCGGCCAGGATCGCGTCCCGACTCTGCTCGGCCGCTCGCTCGCGAATCGCGGCCGGGACCAGGCTCGCCCGGAGCCAGAGCATTGCCGTGAGAGTGGCCCCCGGGTTGACCACGAAGCCGCCGAAGGTGGTCGCGAGCTTGTCGGGGTCGCCCTGATCCCACCACGGCGCATGGGGTGCCTGCTGCGCGTCGGGCGGCAGGAAGGGCCAGACCAGTCGTCCGTCCCGCTCCACCGACTGGTCCAGCAGCCAGTCCACCGCGCCCGCCACCAGTGGATGAGTGTCCGGCACGTCGAGTTCGTCGAGGATCTGCACTGCGGTCCAGGTGGCCAGGACGCTCGACAGGGGACTGCGACAGTCCGGCTCCAAGGCCCGCCCGAACCCGCCGTCGTCATTGCGGAACGCGTCGAGCTCGGCCAACACGCGATCGACCGGAGCGCCGGCAAAGCGGTGCTCGAAGCGGGCGCGCTCCAGCGGCCGGGCCCGCTCGCGCAGGAAGCCGGCAGCTCTCGCGAAGCCGTCCGCGGACAGCACCTCGCCAATGACCGGGCCTGCTCCGGTGGTCGGTTCGGCATTGTGGTCCATGCGCTTCACCGTACGGGTCACGTCCGACGGTCGCCCCGCTCAGGGCGGACTCATGGAATCCCGGACCTACCCGTCGCGACGCGCGACGGCGAGGAACAACGGGAACGAGCGCGGCCGGCCGTCGACCTCCTTGACCACGCTGTAGGGCGTCCCGAACTTCACGTCGTGGAACCCCGCCCGCTCCAGCCACCCCTGCACCGCGTCGCGTTCGAAACCGTGGTGCCCGGTGAACCCGGCGTCGTGGAAGGCCTGATCGCGATCGGCGTCCAGGTCCACCAACGCGAGCCGGCCGCCGGGGACGAGCAGTTCGGCGAAGGCGGAAAGCAGTCCGGGAATGTCGTCGACATGGTGCATGGCCATCAGGGTGAGGATCAGGTCGTACCGGTCCGCCGGCACCGGGTCGTGCATGAGGTCGAGCCGGATGGCCCGCCAGGTCGAAAGGCCGGCGGCGGCGATCCGTTCGCCCGCGACCTCGGTCATCCCGGCCGAGGCATCGGCCAGGGTGACCGGGCCGAGGTCGGTGGCCAGTTCCCGGCTCAACTGACCGGTTCCGGCCCCGTACTCGAGGGTATGCCAGTCCCGCTGCAACGGGATGGCCGACCGGATCGCGCCGGCCACCGCTCGGGCGCGCTCCAGCCGTTCGGGCTTGTCGTCCCACGTACGCGCCTCGGCGTCGAAATCGGTCACGACCTCGATCCTGCCAGTCTCCGCCGATCAGGGCAGGTCGGGGTCATCCGGAAGGGTCGCGTCGACCGGCGGCTTCGGCAGCTCCGCCGGGTCGATCCCGGCCGCGGCATACACGTCCTTCTCGTCCAAGGTCTCCCGTTCCAACAGGGCGGCAACCATCGAGTCCAGCCGGTGACGGTTGTCGGCCAACAGCCGCTTGGCCTGCGCATACGCCTCGTCGATGATCCGGCGGACCTCCGCGTCCACCTTGCCGAGCATGTCGTCCGACACCCCGGCCATCCGCGGGTCACCGTCCGGCGGGAACACCTGGACCGGGCCGATGACCTGCGACATCCCCCAGCGTCCGACCATCTGTCGGGCGATGCCGGTGGACTGCTGGAGGTCGGACTCGGCGCCGGTCGTGATGACGCCGAAGACGAGTTCCTCGGCCGCCATCCCGCCGAGCGCCCCGATGATCCGACCGACGAGGTAGTCGCGGTCGTACCCGTAGCGGTCGGTGTCCGGCGTCGACAGGGTCACCCCGAGGGCCCGGCCCCGCGGGATGATCGACACCTTGCGGACCGGGTCGGCGCCGGGTTGGAGCATGCCGAGTAGCGCGTGGCCGCTTTCGTGGTATGCCGTGCGTCGCCGTTCGAGTTCGGGCATGACGACGTCGCGGGCCGTACCCAGCTGGATCTTCTCCAGGGCGTTGCTCAGATCGTCCTGCCCGACGGCGTCCTTGCCCTCGCGGGCGGCGGCCAGGGCCGCCTCGTTGATCAGGTTGGCCAGATCCGCGCCGGTCATCCCCGGAGTCGCGCGGGCGATGGCCAGCAGGTCGATCCCGGTCGCCAGCGGGACCGAACGGGTGTGGACCTGCAGGATTTCCAGCCGGCCCTTCAAATCGGGGGCGTGGACCTGGATCGTGCGGTCGAAGCGTCCCGGCCGCAACAGGGCCGGGTCCAAGATCTCGGGCCGGTTCGTCGCCGCCAGCACGATGACGCCCTCACTGCCGTTGAACCCGTCCATCTCGGTGAGGATCTGGTTGAGGGTCTGCTCGCGTTCGTCGTGGCCCCCCATGCTGGCGGCGCCACCGCGGGCCCGGCCGATGGTGTCGATCTCGTCGATGAAGATGATCGCCGGCGCGACCTTGCGGGCCTCGCCGAAGAGCTCGCGCACGCGCTGGGCGCCGACCCCGACGATCATCTCGATGAACTCCGACGCGCTCGCGGAGAAGAACGGGACACCCGCCTCACCGGCCGTGGCCCGGGCGAGCAGCGTCTTGCCGGTGCCGGGCGGCCCGGCCAACAGCACGCCCTTGGGAGCTCGGGCGCCGAGCCGGGCGTACTTGCCGGGGTTCTTCAACAGATCGACGATCTCGCTGACTTCGGCCTCCACCTCGTCGATCCCGGCGACGTCGTCGAAGGTCACCCGAATCGTCTCCGGGTTGATCGGCGACTTCTTCTTGCCGCCGAACAACCCGCCGCCGCTCATCATCGAGGCCTGCCGGCGCATCATCCACACGTAGAACGCGATGAGCAACAGGATCGGGAAGAGTGACCCGAGCAGGTTGGAGAAGAACCCGCGCTGCACGACGACGGGGGTCGCCTCGACGGTGGCGCCGGACTTGGTGAGATCGGCGAGTAGGTCGTCCTTGGCGAAGGTGGGCCGCTCGGTCGTGAACGATTCGTAGGTCTTGTCGCCCCCGTCGGGCAGCGCGGCGGACTTCTTCAGCTTGCCCTGGATGGTGTCGCCCTTGGTGAAGACCTCGGCGACATTGCCCGCCGACACCTGCTTGGCGAACTCGGTGTACGACACGACGGGCGCGGCCGACAGCCCGTCCTGCCAACTGAAGATCAGGAAGGTCAGCAGGTAGCTCAACAGCAGCATCGGGAGTAACCGGCGCCAGTTGATCCGCGGCTTCTTGTCGTCGTCACCGCCGGATCCGGTGGGCACCCCCTCGGTACGCCACGGCTTGGGTCCCTCGGACGACGGTCCCGGCATACGGGCATCCTGCTTGCGGTCGGTGTTGGGAGGCGCGTTGCCGCTCATGGTCCGAATCGTATTACGACGTCCGGTGTACGGTGCTGGCGTGTCCCACGACCCCGTCGACCCCGTCGATCCCGATGTCGACGTCCAGTGGGAGCGGGCCGGCCGGGGGACTTCGCCCCCCGCCGCCCCGTTGGGTCAGGGTCGGCTGTTGACGGCCGTGTCGGTCGGGGGCGCCGCCGGGGCGAGTGCCCGGTATGCCGTCAGCGTCCTCGCGCCGCCACCGAGCAGCTGGGACGGCACGGTGTTCCACGGCTGGCCGGTGGTCAACCTGGCGATCAATGTGTCGGGCTGCGCGGCGATCGGCGTCCTCATGGTGCTGGCGTTGCATCGCTGGCCGCACCGGCCGCTGTTGCGTCCCCTGCTGGGTACCGGCTTCCTCGGCGGGTTCACCACCTTCTCGACGTATGCCGTCGACGTCGAACGATTGCTCGGGCACGGTCAGGCGCTGCAGGCGCTCGGCTATCTCGTGGCCACGCCGGTGGCGGCCGTGGCGGCGGCTGCTCTTGCGATCGGCGCGACTCGGGCGTTCGTCGCGGGCCACGTGGGGCCCCGAGGCGGTACCGGATGAGGGCGCTGCTGGTCGTGTTGGGCGGCGCCGTCGGGGCGCCGGCCCGTTACCTCGTGGATCGTCTGGTCCAGGTGCGTCACGATTCCGTGTTCCCGTGGGGGACGATGAGCGTCAATGTGATCGGCTCGGTAGCCCTCGGCCTGATCATCACCTTGGCCTCGCCCGACCTGCAATTGCTCCTCGGGACCGGCTTCTGCGGTGCCTTGACCACCTATTCGACGTTTTCCTACGAGACCGTGCGCCTCTACGAGAACCGGGCCCGGTTCCTGGCCGTCGCCAATGTCGCCGTATCGGTCCTCGCCGGCGTCGGCGGGGCCCTGGTCGGTGCGGGTTTCGGCCGGGCGATCGCCGGGTAGGCGAGAAGCGCCGACCCGGCCCAGCGGGTCAGGCCAGGTGGGTCAGGCCGCTCGCGCTGGCGCGTGCCGGTCGTGCGACTGCGCCGTCGGGTATGCCGGGTGCAGCTCGGTCGGCGCGCTCACCCGAGCCACGACGAAGGTCACCGATCGGGTGCTGGCGAGTTCGTCGCCGCGGATGTCCGCGAAGGCGTCGTAGGCGCCCGGCGAAATCGACGCCGACCAGGCCTCGACACGGTGCTCGCCGCCGAACGGCGCGTCCCAGCTGAACTGGACGGTTCCGAGGCGGGCTCCGTCGTGCCCGACCAGGCGGTAGCGGGCCGAGCCCGATGTCCCGGCCGCGAAGCCGACACCCGTGCTGGCCCAGCCGGCCCGGCCGCTGACGGTCTGCGGCAGGGGAGCGGTCCACTGCCCGGCGAACAGCCGCGACCACTCGAGCTCCAGGTGCGTTCCGTCCGCGGTGTGGTCCAGCGTCACGTCGATCGTCGTACCCATGGTGGTTGTCCCCATTCCTTCGTCCTGCGGGCCGATGTCCGATCCCCATCGGCGGTGGCCCTGGACTATTTGACGCTTCTAGGAGCGATTTCTCACGTGTTTCGGCCCGGAAACCCGTCACGATCCCATAACGAAAATGTGACCTGATTCACATTGGGCGAGTTCTAGGCGACGTCTCGGACGAACGCGACGACCTCGGCATACCGGCTCGGCTCCTGATCGGAACCCCCGCAGAACCACCAGTCCCGCGCCCACTCGACGAGCTCGCGCCACTGCGGCCAGGTCGGTATGCCGTACTGCGCGCCGCCGCGTTTGGAGACCTGTCGACGCGTCGCGAGCGCCGCCCGGCCACGGCATACGGTCAAGACGGCGTAGGCCTGGGCGCCGACGGCGTGGTGGTCGAGGATCCACTCCGGCCAGTTCGCGAGGTGCTCGGCGACCACGGCCAGCATCTCCTCGTCGCCGATCGGCGGCAGGAGGTCGGCAGCGGCCGCCCCGTGCAGCGAGCGCCCGGACGTGCGAGCGCCGTGCCAGTTCACCAGGTAGTGGCGTGTGGCCGGCGTCAGATGGATCGGTTCGCCGGGGCTGATCCGGACCATCGGGTGCGGTTCGGGCTCGCCCCGCTGGACGGCGCTGACGGCCGCGGGGGTGAGGTACTCGGCTTCGATGCGATCCCGCCATTGCCGGAAGGCCACCACGACGTCGTCGTGGACCTGCCGCAGCTTGTCGAGCATGCTCTCGTCGGGATCCTCGGTCAGCACGACCAGCACGTCCAGGTCGCTGCGGTCCGGGCAGAAGTCCCCGGCGGCCAGCGACCCGGCCAGTGTCACTCCCGCCACACGTGACCCGAGGGCGGCGAGGACGCCCCCCACCAGGGCCTCGAGGGCCGCCCGAGCGTTCGAGTCGACGCCGGAACCCGCAGTGCTCAGGGGTGTTCCTCGATGTGCAGGGCCCCGGACGGGCACTTGGCGACGGTGCGCCGCAGCGCCTCGGCGAGGAACGGTGTCGTGGCCGTCTCCGGGTTGATCCACGGACGTTTGGCGGTGTCGAACACGGTCGGCATACCGCGCACGCACTCCCCGGAGTGCTTGCACAACTCGCCGTCGAACGAGACGTCGACGATCGGTCCGGTGAAGGTCTTGCGAGCCATGGGAGGTCTCCTGTCAGCCGTCAGGGGGGCGCCGTGTTCGGTGCGGTGTAGAGCAGCTCGGCGTAGTCGGGATGCTTGCCGATCCAGCCGCGGACGAAGGAGCAGATCGGGACCACGCGAACGCCCACCATGTCCCGGACGTCGTCCAACGCGGCGCGCGCGACGGCCGAGGCGACCCCGCGTCCACCGAACGCCTCCTCGGTCACGGTGTGCATGAACACCACGAGGTCTTCGTACCCGGCGTATTCGGCATACCCGGCGACCTCGCCGTCGATGACCGCCTCGTACCGTCCGCCGGCCTGGTCGTGCCGGATCTGGATCTCGTTGGCGTCGCTCATCGAGCCAGTATGCCGTGATCGCCGGGTCCGCGGCAGCGCCGGGACCCGGCGATCGCCGGTCGAACCCTTCGTCGTCGGGTCAGTCGTCGTCGGGTCAGTCGTCGCAGTCCCCGTGGTGCCGGCCGTGGAAAAGGCCGCCCTCGCGGATCGCATTGGTCAGGTCGTTCACCGACGCGTCCCGGGTGCTCAGCGGCGCGAGGCCGAACCGGTGCTCGATGGTGGCCAGGATCGAGGTCGTGTCGTACTGGGTGTGGTCGACGCCCGAGCGGTTCATGCCGGCCGAGATGAGCAGCGCCGGGATCCGGGTGCCCGGTCCCCACGCGTCCACCTTCGGCACCGAGACGTGGTCGAACTGACCGCCGAACTCGTCGTAGGTGACCACGATGAGGGTGTCCTTGGCCTGGGGACCGTTGACGACCGCCTGGATCAGCTCGACGAGGTGATCGCTGCCCTGCGGTTCGCTGGCATACCCGGGGTGTTCGTTCTCCGAGCCGTACGGCTTGACGAAACTGACGGCCGGCAGGGTCCCCGCGGTCGCGGCCGCGACGAACTCCTTCTCGTCCTTCAGATGCGCCCGCCCGGGCCGACCCGGGGCATACGCCGCGAAGTAGTTGAACGGCTGGTGGTGGAACTGGAAGTTCTTGCCCGGGGTGCCGGCAACCGCCGCATCCCACCCGCCGGAGTACCAGTTCCAGGGGACACCGGCGGCCGTCAGCCGGTCGCCGATGTTGGGGTATGCCGTGTCGTCGATGAGCGGGATCTTGGCGCCCGAGCCGAACGGGGCCGACGACGGCTGAACGGTGTTGACCGCGAGATTGCCGCAGGCCCGCACATAGTCCGCCGCGGATCCGTCGGCGCACGTGGTCGTCAACTGCCCGTCCACCACCGCCGGATCCGTCGGCTTGTAGAGCACCGATGCCTTCGGCATGCCGTTGGCGTCGACGATCGAGTTCTTCGCGCCGAGCGCGCCGGCACTGGTGTCGACCGGGGCCCGGGCCGCGATGAGGAACTGGTGGTTGAGGAACGACCCACCGAACGCGGCCTGGAAGAACCGATCCGCGACCACGTAATTCGGGGCGCCCTTGCTGTGCAGGTACTGGTAGATCGGCAGGCTCTTCGTGTCGTACACGCCCATCGTCAGGCCGGCGGCGTCGGACCCGGTGACGTACCGGTTCTGCTTGCCGCCGTTGATCTGGTACTGCTCCTGGTAGAACCGGTGGACCAGGTCACGGGTGCATCCGCCCGGCAGCCCGGCGCCCTTGACCACCCCGTTCGGGAAGAACGCGCCCTCGGCCGGACAGGTGGTGTCGGTCGGCGAGATGTACCGGTCGATGGTGAAAACCTTGTTCGGGAAGGCGCTCGCCGGCACCCCGTGAGCCGCATCGACGCAGGTCGTGGCCAGCGGGGACGGCGAGGTCAGGTTGACGTCGTTCTGCAGCAGGCACTGGTACGCCGAGCCGTCCTGCGCGACCTGTCGCACCGTCCGAACGCCGTCGACGCGGTCGCCGCCGACCCTGCCCCAGGTGCCGTACAGGTTGTCGAAGGAGTGGTTCTCCTCGTAGATCACGACGATGTTCTTGTATGCCGTGTGCTTGGCTTTCATGTTCTGGTACGCCACGGCGTCCTGACCGGGTAGTGCGGCGCCCATGGCCGGACCGGGTAGTGCTCCGGCCAGCAGTGCGGCGGCCGCGGCGGCCGGGATGGCGATCATTCGTTTGTTCATCGGTCCCTCGTTTCGCTGGTGTCATCCCCCGCAGGCCTGATCGGCCTTCGACGGGTTGGGCGTTTCGACGGTGCGGTGTCAGGGGCGGTACGGGATGCGCTGCCAGGACAAGACCTGCGCGGCGCCGGGACGGTTGACGGTGACCTTCAGCCAATCGATGTTGTTGGCCGAGCCGTCGACGGTGATGCGTTGCAGGTTAGCGGCCGACCCCTGGACCGAGTAGGTCTGGAGCCACCGAGAACCCGGTGCGAGTGGTCGGTCGGCGTTGTACACGTGGCTGTCGCCGTTGACGAGGTAGACCTCGCCGACGAACGCCGCCGACTCCTCGACCAGAGTCTGGACGAGGGGCTGGAATGCCGAGATGTCGGCCCAGGTCGGGGTGTAGGTGGGATCGAACATGTCCGCCTGCTGCAGGATGACGACGGCCCGGTCGTGCTTACGGCGGGCGGCCGCGAAGGCATCGCGGACCACGGCGATCGCGTTGTCCATTCGCGCGCGCTCTTCGGCGATCTGCTCCGGCGTGGCCACGGCATACCCGATGCCGGTCCACGGCGCCAGATCGTCGTTGCTGCCGACGACGTGGATGACGGCGAAGTCGACGCCCTGGCGCCGTAATTGCACGTTCTCGGGGAACCCGGCCGCGGCCTGGCTGCGCACCGAGATCGCGTCCTTGCCCATCGTGACCCCCGGCCGGGTGAAGAACACCGAGCGGTCGTATGCCAGTCGCTCCAGCGGGTGGTACGCGCCGTTGTTCGTGCGGTGGCAGTCGGTCCACTCGTTGTCGCCCGGGGTGTAGATCAGCGGCCCGTCGAACAGGTCGAAGTCGGCCCTGATCTGCTGGTAGTAGGCGTTGTCGCAACGCGACGAGCCGTTCTTGATGTCGCCGACGTGGAAGGTCAGTTCCGGCTCGGCCGCGTTGATCTGGCGGATCCAGCCGGGGAAGGCCGCGATCTGCGCGGTGCCGTAGGGAATGTCGCCGATGATCGCGAAGGAGTAGTGGCCCTCTTTCTGCTGGCCGGGCGGGACGCCGTCACCACCTGGTGCGGCGGAGGCGCTGCCGACCGCGAGTGCGGTGGTGGCAGCGGCGCCGAGGACGGTGGCAGCGATCCGGGCGGTACGACGACGGCGAGGGCGCATCGGGGCTCCTTGCGGCTGTTCGATGATCTGGTGGCTGGCGGCGGTGCCGGTCCAGTGTCGTGACGCGTGGCCCGGCCGGGCGTAAACCCGGGACGGCGGGTTGATGAACCCTGGGCGACGGATTTCGTCCGAGGGCGCAGCCGCCTCGGCGATACTGGGAGTCGTCAGGGTTCGTACGGTTCGGGAGGTTCGCGGTGACCAGGCAGGACATCACCGTCATTGCCGACGACGGCAAGCCGCTGCACGTCATCGGCTGGGTGCCGGACGAGCCGGTCGGGGTGGTACAGATCGTGCACGGTGTCGCCGAGCACGTGGAGCGCTACGCCCATGTCGCCGAACTCCTCGGCCGGGACGGGTTGGCGGTGTGGGCGAACGACCATCGCGGACACGGCGCCACCGACCGACCCACCGATTACGGCTACGTGGCCAGGTCCGGCGGCTGGGACCTCATGATCGCCGACCTGCAGGCCGTGGACGCCCACATCCGGCTGGCCCACCCCGGGTTGCCCCGCGCGATCTTCGGGCACAGCATGGGGTCGATCCTCGTCCAGGACCTGCTCTCGCGTACCCCGGCGGCCTACGACGCCGTCGTCCTGTCCGGCAGCCAACTGGGCGGCAGCCCGCTGCAGTATGCCGGCTGGGTCCTGGCCAACGTGGAGAAGCGTCGCCAGGGCGCGCGCGGCGTGAGCCCCGCGCTGCGGGCGCTGTCGTTCTCCGCGTGGAACAAGAAGTTCGCGCCCACCTCCACCGATTACGACTGGATCTCCCGGGACCCGGACGCGGTCGCCGCCTACGCCGCCGACCCGGCGTGCGGTTTCGACCCCAGCAATGCGCTGTGGTGCGACCTGGTCGCCGCCTCCATCAAGGCCGGCTCGCGGGATGCCGTCACCCGGTTGGCCAAGGATCTGCCGATCCTGGTCATCACCGGCGAGGAGGATGCCAGCAACGACAACGGCAAGCTGGCCCGCCGGCTGGCCGCCCGCTACGTCGAGTGCGGGCTGACCGACGTGACCTACCGGTCCTATCCGGGAGCCCGCCACGAGTTGGTCAACGAGACCAACCGCGACGAGGTTCTCGCCGACCTGCGGACCTGGCTCGGCGACCACCTGCGGGCTCGGTCCGACACCATCTGACCGGCATACGGCATCTGACGGGCACACTGAGGGGATGAGCACGCCGCGGACCCTTGCCGGGGATGACGACTCGCGGGTCGAGGCGATGCTGCGAGACGTGGGCGAGCGGCTGCGATCCCGTGGCGAACGGATGACCCACCCGCGTCGGGCGGTCCTGACGGTTCTCGCCGGCGACCGCGAGCACCTCAGTGTCGAGCAGGTCGCCCAGCGGGTCGCGACGCTCGCCCCGAAAGTCCATCTGACCACGGTGTACCGGACCCTGGAGGCCCTGGCCCGCCTCGGGGTGATCCAGCACGTCCATCTCGGACACGGCAGCACGGCATACCACCTCGTCGACGTCGGGGACCGGCACGCTCATGTCCAATGCCGAGTCTGCGGGCGGGTGTGGGACCTGCCCGTCCACCTGTTGGAGCCGGTGGCGAAGGCCCTGAGCCGCGACCTGTCGTTCGAGCTGGATGCCACCCACGTCGCCCTGTCCGGGGTGTGCGCCACCTGCACCGGATCGGGCGAAGCGGCCCCGGGCCGGTCGGCACCGGCCTGACGACCGGACTGTCCCGGCGACGGTTCCCTATTGCAAGCCATTGGCAGTAGGCTCGCCCATCGACCGAATTCGCAAGCGCCGTGGAGGACCCGCGCATGCACATCCCCGATGGCTACCTGTCGCCGCAGACCTGTGCGGCGGCATACCTGGTGGCAGTCCCGGCCATCGCGATCGCCTCACGTCGGGCCGCGACCACGCTGCGGACCAGGCAGGTTCCGATGTTGGCGATGTTCGCCGCCGTCAGCTTCCTGGTGATGATGTTCAACATCCCGATCCCCGACGGCACGACGGCCCACGCCGTCGGAGCGGTGATCATCGCGATCGTCCTCGGTCCGTGGGCCGCGGTCATCGCGGTATCCGTCGCCCTGGTGTTCCAGGCGCTGCTCTTCGGCGACGGCGGCATCCTGGCCTACGGTGCGAATGTCGTGAATCTGGCCGTCGTCATGCCGTTCATCGGGTATGCGACCTCCCGACTCCTGGCCGGACGCGGTCCGCTGACCTCGCCCCGGCGGGTGCTGGCGGCGGGCGTCGCCGGCTATGTCGGCATCCAGGCGGCCGCGCTGGCGGCCGCCGTCGAGTTGGGCGTTCAACCGGAGCTGTTCCACACCGCGACCGGGGCGCCGCTGTACTCGCCCTACCACCTGAGCCAGACGATCCCGGCGATGGCCCTGGCGCACCTGGTGGTCGCCGGTCCCGTCGAGGGGGTCCTCACCGGGTCGGTGTTCGCCTATCTGGGCAGGGTCAACCCGGAGGTCCTGGCCGAGACCCACCCGAACGAGCGCATCTTCGCGGCAGTGCCGGCGTGGCGGCGTCGCCTCAGCCCCGCGCGCGTGGCCGCCGGCTTCGTCGCCGTCATGGTGATCCTCACCCCGCTCGGCCTGCTCGCCCCCGGGGGCGCGTTCGGCGAGGAGGCGCCCGAGAACCTCGATCTCGCCGGCCTCGGGTTGTCCGCCATCCCGGAGGGGATGAACCGGTATGCCGGTTTCTGGAGCCACACCCTGCTCGGGGACTACGGTTTCGGCGACGGCACGAACGCGACTCTCGGGTACTGGGTTTCGGCCGTCGTCGGCATCCTCGTCGTCGGCGGAGGCATCTACCTGATCGGGCGTGTGGTCACCCGTCGGTCCGGCCCGGGCACGCCCGGCGACCCGCGCCCCGTCGCCACGGCACCCCCGACGACCACGCCCGCCTCGTGACCAGCGCCCCGAGCGCGAGCACTCCCGCCTGGCTGCTCACCTCAGACTCCGCGACCGGACCGTGCGGCTGCGCCGGACGCCGCCGCCGGGGTTCGTTCCTGGAAAAGACCCTGACCGACGGCACCGACCTGCTGCGTCAGGCCATGTATGCCGAGCCGTCGGCCGAGCAGCCGTGGCGTCCCCGACCCGGGTTCGTCGGCGGGCTCGACCCGCGCGTCAAACTGCTCTCCGTCCTGGTGTTGCTCGTCGCCGTCGCCGCCGTTCACACCCCGGCGACGCTCGTTCTGGCATACCTCGGCATCCTCGCCGTGGCCGGCTGGGCGGGGGTCCCAGTGCGCTCGTTCGTCCGGCGGGTCTGGCTGTTCGTGCCGTTGTTCACCGCCGTCGCGGTCCTCCCCGCGATCTTCTCGTTCGTCACCCCGGGGGAGATCGTCGTGCCGCTGTGGACCTGGCACGGTGAACCGCAGGGGTTGACCCACCAGGGCCTGACCAGCGCCGCCCTGGTCGTCCTGCGAGCCGCCTGTTCGGTGTCCCTTGTGCTGCTGGTGACGGCTACGACGTCCTGGACCCGGTTGCTCGCGGCTCTCGGCGCGCTGGGGGTTCCCCGGATTTTCGTCACGATCATCTCGATGGCATACCGGTATGTGTTCGTGCTCCTCGGTTCGATCGAGGACATGTTCCTCGCCCGCAGGGCCCGCACGATCGGGCGGGTCGTCCACGACGCGCAGGCGCGCCGGTTCGTCGGTGCGACGGCGGCCACGACGATCGGCAAGGCCAACCACCTCGCCGAGGAGGTTCACCAGGCCATGACGGCTCGCGGATACCGCGGAGCCCACTATCCGCTGGACACCTTTCGCATCACGGGCATCGACCTGGCAGCCGTCGCCGTCTCGCTCGCCGTCGCCCTCGCGCTCTACGGAGGCGACCATCTCCTTCGTTGACCATCCCGGGTCCGCCGCCGGCCCTGATCCGGCCGCCGTCGCGGACGCCGTCCCGGACGGCGGCCCAGTGCCACCGGTCTTCGCCGCTTCGGATCTCGGCTACACCTATCTCGGGCGCTACCCCGCGTTGCGCGACGTGGGCTTCGAGGTGCACGCCGGCGAGCAGGTCGCGCTCCTCGGCGCCAACGGCAGCGGGAAGTCTACCCTGCTCAAGCTCCTCGCCGGGCTCATCCACCCGACGTCGGGCACCCTGCACGCCTTCGGGCAGCAGCTCACCGAATCGGCTCTGGCCGATGAGCGGTTCAACGCCGAATTCCGTTCACGCGTCGGCATCGTCTTCCAGAACCCGGACACCCAGGTCTTCTCCGCGACGGTTCGAGAGGAGGTCGCCTTCGGCTGCCTACAGTTGCGCCTGTCCGCGGACGTGACCCGGGACCGGATCGCCGACGTCCTGGAGATGCTCGACATCGCCGACCTCGCGGATCGGGCCCCGTTCCAACTCTCGGGAGGACAGAAGAAGAAGGTCGCCATCGCCTCCGTGCTCGTCATGAACCCCGACGTGATCCTGTTCGACGAGCCGACCGCGGCCCTCGATCCGCGAACCCAGCACTGGCTGATCGACCTCATCGGCCGGCTCGGCGCCAACGGCAAGACGATCGTCGTGGCCACCCACGACCTGCATACCCTCGCCGATCTGACGCAGCGCGCCATCGTGTTCGCCGAGGACCACACGATCCGCTCCGACGGCCCGACGAGTGCCATCCTGCGCGACCACGCGACGTTGCACGCGGTGAACCTCGTTCACGACCACGCACCGCGAACCTGAGGCGTCAACGACCGCCGGAGACGTCGATGAACGAGCCCGTCACATAGGACGACTGCGGCGACAGCAGCCAGGCGATGGCTTCGGCGACCTCGGCCGCGGTCCCGCCACGCTTCATGGGGACGGCGCAGGCCAGCCGATCCACGCGGCCGGGTTCACCGCCGGTGGCATGAATCTCGGTGCGGATCAGTCCCGGTCGCACGGCGTTGACCCGGATCCCCTCGGCGGCGACCTCCGCGGCCAGACCGACTGTCATCGAGTCCACCGCCCCCTTGCTCGCGGCGTAGTCGACGTACTCGCCGGGAGCGCCCAGCACTGCCGCGCGGGAGGACACGTTGACGATCGAGCCGCCCCGCCCGCCGTTCGCCGTCGACATCCGCAGCACGGCCTCGCGAGCACACAGGAAACCACCCACCACATTCGTGCTGAGCACCCGCAGCAGCCGCGGGGCGTCGAGGTCGACGAGCCGGCCCTGTCGCTCGAGGATGCCGGCGTTGTTGACCAGACCGATGATCGTCCCGAGGTCGGCGGCGGCGGCGAACAGCGCGCCGACGGCATCCGGGTCGGCGACATCGCCGCGAACCGCACGTACCCGCACCGGGTCGGTGGACGCCACCACCGCGGCCGCCTCCTCCTCGCTCGTCAGGTAGGAGAAGCACACCGCATAGCCCCTGGCGGCCAGCAATCGCACCGTGGCGGCGCCGATGCCTCGGCTGCCGCCGGTGACCACGACGACTTCGGGGGCCGGGTCACTCATCGTGGATGTCGGCTCCCGGTGCCGGCTGCGACTCGGCGGTGATCTGCGCGTACTTCTCGTGCAGCCGGTCACGGACCTGATCCGGGGTGTATGCCCGACGCTGACGCTCGCTGCGAGCGATGACGACACCGGTCGCGACGACGCCGGCCAGACCCGCCAGGCCGAACCACTTGCGTGCTCTCATGATCGCTAGGGTATCCACGTGACGACGCTCACCATCTCCGAGGCGGTGCGCATCGCGCGTACCGGGGACCTCTTCCTATTCCGGGGGACGACACCGGCGGACCGGGCGATCCGGACCCTCACCAACGCACCGGTCAACCACGTCGGGATGGCGGTCGTCCTCGAGGACCTGCCCCCGCTGATGTGGCACGCCGAACTCGGCGCGAACCTGACCTGCCTGTGGAGCGGCACCAAGCATCGCGGTGTCCAGCTGCACGACCTGGCGCAGGCCTGCACGCGCTGGATGACGTCGTATGCCCAACTCGGCTGGATGCGCCAGCTCAGTCCGGCGGTCAGCGCGGAGCAGGAAGCCGCGGTCCTGAAGGTCATCGCCCGGATGGACGGAGTGGGTTTCCCGAGCACCATTGGCCTGATGCGCAATTGGGTGTCCGGCCGGGCTCGCCGGCAGTTGTCCGCCCAGCAGGTCTACTGCGCCGAGGTCGTCGCCCAGACCTATCAGGCGATGGGCCTGATCGGCGACAAGCTCCCGCGCAACTGGTACGACCCGGGCAAGTTCTGGAGCGGAGACGAGTTGGCGTTGCAGCACGGCTACCTCCTCGGCGACGAGATCCCGCTCGAAGTCGGCTCGGATGTCGTCGAGCTGCCGAAGAGGTCCCGTTGACCCCCGACGGGCCGACTCCCGACGGGCCGAGCCACGGGCAAACCCACGGGCAAACCCACGGGCGGATCCATCGACACGGCAGCGCGCGGTTCACCGCTCTCACCTCGCGCCTGGTCCGACTCGAATACGACCCGGACGGCGAGTTCGTCGACGAGCCCACCCAGGTGATCGTTCGGCGGGACCTCGACGACGTCTCGTGGCGGGTTCGGCCGGTCGGGGACGGCGTCGAGCTGTCCACCGACCAGCTGCGAATTCGGTATGCCGGTGGCGCGTTCACGGCGCACAGTCTGGTCGTCGAGGTGGTCGGGAACGTCGACGGGAAGTTCCGATCGCGGTGGCGGCCGGGCGACCCGCAGCTCGACCCGCGCGGTTACCTGGCCAATCTCGGCGGAACGGCCCGCACCCTGGACGGGGTCGACGGTGAGATCCCGCTGGAGCCGGGGCTGCTGTCCGCCACCGGCATTGCCGTCCTTGACGATTCGGCGTCTCTGGTCGTCGCCGACTCGAATCGCGCCCCAATCCCTCGGCACGGCTCAGCCGTCGACCTCTACGTCTTCGGCCACGGCCGCGACTATGTCGGCGCCCTTCGCGACTGGTTCGCCGCCGCGGGGCCCTCGCCGTTGCTGCCGCGCTGGGCGTTGGGCAACTGGTGGTCCCGATATCACCGCTACACCGAAGCCGAGTACGTCGCGCTGATGGATCGCTTTGCCGCCGAGGGGATTCCGTTCTCGGTCGCCGTGGTCGACATGGACTGGCATCTCGTCGACGTCGACCCGGAGGTGGGCTCCGGTTGGACCGGTTACACCTGGAACCACGACCTCTTCCCCGATCCGGCCCGGTTCCTCGCCGCCCTGCACGACCGTGGACTCAAGGTGAGTCTCAACGTCCACCCGGCGGACGGCATACGGCGCCATGAGGCGGCGTACCCGGCGATGTGTGCGGCACTGGGGCGCGACCCGGCCACGGGGGAGCCGGTCGCCTTCGCCCTGGAGGACGACGACTTCGCCCGGGCGTATTTCGAGGTGGTTCACCACCCGATGGAGGACGACGGGGTCGACTTCTGGTGGATCGACTGGCAACAGGGACAGTCATCTTCGATCCCCGGCCTCGATCCGTTGTGGTTGTTGAACGCTCGGCACTACGCGGACAGCGCGCGCCGCGGCGAGCGGCCGATGACGTTCTCCCGGTATGCCGGTCCCGGATCGCACCGCTTCCCCGTCGGGTTCTCCGGCGACACGGTGACGACGTGGGCCTCGTTGGACTTCCAGCCGTTCTTCACCGCGACCGCCGCCAATATCGGGTACTTCTGGTGGAGCCACGACATCGGCGGCCACTTCTTCGGCGACAAGTGCGACGAGCGGACCGCGCGCTGGGTGCAACTCGGTGCGTTCTCGCCGGTCAACCGGCTGCACTCGACGTCGGATCCGTTCAACTCCAAGGAACCCTGGCGATTCGGGGTGCGAGGGCGCGCCGTGATGATCGAATTCCTCCGGCTGCGCAATCGGCTCGTGCCGTATCTCTACACCGCGATGTGGCGCGCGCACACGCACGGGGTGGGTCCGGTCCGCCCCGTCTACCACGACCACCCGGACGGGTCCGAGGCATACCAGCACCCCAACGAATTCCTTTTCGGGCCAGACCTGCTGGTTGCACCGATCACCGAACCCGGTGACCCGATCGCGGACCTCGCGGCGACCACGGCGTGGTTGCCGCCGGGGATCTGGTGGGACTTCTTCACCGGACGCCGGTATGCCGGGGGCCGGACGCTGCGCGTGCACCGTCGCCTGGAGTCGATGCCGGTCTTCGCCCGGGCCGGCGCGATCATCCCCCTGGCGGAGGACCCGATGGCGCCAGCCGGACAGACGCCGGCTGCGTTGCGGCTCAAGGTCTTTCCCGGGGCCGAGGGCGAAGCCGTCCTGGACGAGGACGACGGCTCGGCCACCGTCACCGTCCGCGAGCGCCATCGGACGGCCTTGTCGTACCGCGAAGACGACGATGGCGCACTGGTCCTGACCTGGAGCGTCGAGGGACCTCCGACCACCGGTTCGAGGCGCCTGCTCGTCGAATTCGTCGGCGCCACAGACCTGGCCGGGCTTGAGGTGGTCGTCGCCGGTGCGCCCCGGTCGGCTGTGGTGACCGGATCGGTCGTGGACCTCGGTGACGTGGGGCTGGACCAATCCGGACACGTTCGGGTGGCGGCGAGTCGGCCCGCAGGGCGCGGGTTCGTCGAGGAGGTCTTCGACGTGCTCGACCGGGCCCAGATCGACTACGTGACCAAGAACCTCGTCCACGACGCGGCGCTCGTGCTCCGGGGTGCGCAGTTCATCGCCGCCTTGGACACCGTGAACCTCCCCCCGCTGTTACGCGGCGCGCTGGTCGAACTCGCCTCCTGCGAGTTCAGCCCGGGACCTGGTCCTCGCGCAACACGATGAACAACCCCTCGGCCTCGGCGCACACCGTCCGGCCGTCGGACAGGCGCCCCTTCAGCAGACGCTTGCGTCCGGCCTCGGTGTCGAACCACGCCTCCACCGTGAGCGGTTGGTCCAGCGGCGTGAGCGCCCGATAGTCGATGTGCAGGTATGCCGTTCGGCACGGGGTGCGTCCGTCCGCGTGGGCGAGCCCGCCGAGGAAGCTGTCGAAGAGCAACGCGACCACGCCACCGTGGACGGCCGAGCCGGCGCCCAGATAGACCCGGGTGAAGGTCACCTCCCCGGACCAGTGGTCCCGGTCCGATCGGGTGCGTCGCACCTGCGGACGCAACGACTGCCCCACGCCGGGCAGGTCGAGCCGGCGGCCGAAGGCCTGCCGGTGTTCCGGAACATGCCAGCCGTCGAGTTCCTCGGCGATCTCGTGCAGGCGCCGCGCCGCCGAGTGGATGATTTCGTCGGTCGGATCGGAGCCCGCCACGAGGTCCTGGACGCGACGCAGTCCCGCGATCAGGTCGCCCCAGTGCTGGCCGCCCGGGGGACGCCCGTCGGTGCTCTCGGCGACGGCATACCACGGGGTTTGGATGCTCGCCCACGTGTCGTCGGTCATGGTCAACAGATAGGGCCTCAGGGGTCTTCGCGTCCAGTCCGCGCGGCGGACACGATGCTCGGGCCGAGGGCGACCCGGGTCTGCGTCTGCGCCGCGCCGCAGTCCTGCTTGAGTCGTCGCAGCAGCCGGTCCAGTTGGCCGGGGTCGCCGACCCGGGCGCGCAGCAGGTAGTCGTACGGGCCGGTGAGGTGGACGGCCTCGTGCACCTGGGGGAGGGCCCGCAGGCTGGTGGCGAAGGTGGTCGCGTCGACCCCGGTGTCGAGGCGCACGTCGATGAAGACGTGCAGGCCGGGGCGCCCCGGAGCCTCGGGATCGGCGACCACGGTGTACCCGGTGATGATCTGATCGGCCTCCATCCGACGCACGCGCTCGGCGACGGCGTTGGCGCTCAGCCCGACCGCGCGGCCGATCCGGGTGAATGACAGACGGGCGTTTTCGCGGAGCAGGCTGAGAATCTCCTCGTTCATGGCGTCCACAACCGGAGAATACGCGCTCGCGGTGCGAATCCCGCAGGAGCTGGGTTCGTATGCCGGAAGCTGGGTCGATGAGTGACGGGCTGGTCGGGGTGGCCGTGGCGGGATTGGCGGCCGGCTTGGGTGTGGCCATGCCGCTGGGTGCGGTCGCGGCGCTGCTGATCCGGGAAGGGATGGTGGGCGGCTTGCGGATCGGGGCCGCCGGAGCAGCGGGCGTCGCGAGTGTCGACGTGCTCTATTGCTCGGCGGCGCTGACCGCGGGTGGTGTCGCGGCACCGCTGGTCGAGGCGCACCGGAGCTGGCTGTGGGTCATTTCGGGCGTGGTGCTGGTGGCGATCGGGCTGGTCCAACTCCGGAACGCCCTGACCGCCGAACCCGAACCCGACACCGAACCGGGGCCCCGGACCTCGCCGGCCCGGTGCTATCTGCGGTTCGTGGGGGTGACCCTGCTGAATCCGATGACCCTGGTCTACTTCACCGCGCTCGCCGGGATCGCCGGGATCGCCGGGCCGACCGGGTCCGGCCCCGCGGCGCCGATCGTGTTCACCGTGGCCGTGGCGCTCGCCTCGCTGGGCTGGCAACTGCTTCTCGTGATCTTCGGTTCGGTATTGGCCGGCGAGCGGCTGCGCACGTGGGCACGTCCCATCGGTCTGGTCGCCGCCCTGATCGTCATCGTCCTCGGCGCGATGGTCGGGTTCCGTGGGCTCGCCGCGGCCCCCGCCTGACCACCTGCTCGCCCGCAGCGGTGCACTTCGCCGGCCGGCGAGGATGATGGGTGGCATGACCGAGCACCTGACCGCGCCCCTGATCGAGCGGCACCGCCGGGTGCTGCCCTCCTGGTTGACGTTGTACTACGACGAGCCCATCGCGTTGGTCCGAGGCGAGGGCCGGACGGTCTGGGACGCCGACGGACGGCGCTACCTGGACTTCTTCGGCGGCATCCTGACGACGAGCACGGCATACGCGCTCCCGGAGGTCGTCGAGGCGGTCCAGCGGGCGGCCGCCACGATGATGCACTCCTCGACACTCTATCTGATCGAGGCGCAGGTCGAGTTGGCCGAACTCATCGCCCGGCTCAGCGGCATCCCGGATGCCAAGGTCTTCTTCACCTCCAGCGGTTCCGAGGCCAACGAGGCCGCGCTGCTGATGGCCACCAGCACCCGCCGCTCCAACCAGGTGCTCGCCATCCGGAACAGCTACCACGGCAGGTCGTTCGGGACGATCGCGCTGACCGGCAACCGCAACTGGCGCGCGTCGGCATACTCCCCGCTCTCGGTCGGGTGGGTGCACGGCGGCTACCGATACCGCAGCCCCTGGCGCGATCTCGACGACGCCGAGTATGCCGCGCGCTGCGTCGCCGACCTGCGCGATGTCATCGCGACGGCGACCAGTGGCGACGTCGCGGCGCTGATCTACGAACCGATCCAGGGGGTCGGCGGTTTCGCGATCCCGCCGGACGGAATGTTCGGGGAGATGCGCAAGGTCTTGGGGGAGACCGGCATCCTCACGATCGCCGACGAGGTCCAAACCGGCTGGGGGCGCACGGGCGAGCACTTCTGGGGGTGGCAGGCGCACCACGCCGAGCCGCCGGATCTGGTCACCTTCGCCAAAGGCTTGGGCAACGGGCTGGCCGTCGGCGGTGTGGTCGGGCGTGCTGACATCGTGGATTCGGTTGCCGCCGGGTCGATTTCAACCTTCGGCGGCAACCCGCTGGCGATGGCCGGGGCGCTGGCCAATCTGCGGTACATCCTCGACCACGATCTGCACGGCGCCGCTCGCGAGCGGGGTGCCCGGCTGCGGACCCTGCTGGAGGCGGCCGCCGTCGAACACGCCTGCGTCGGCGAGGTCCGCGGCCGCGGCTTGATGCAGGCGGTCGAACTGGTCGTTCCGGGCAGCACGGAACCGGATCCGGCAGCGGCGGCGCGCGTTATGGAGGAGACCCGGCGTCGGGGTCTGCTGGTGGGCAAGGGTGGCCTGCACGGCAATGTCCTGCGGATCGCCCCACCCATGACCGTCACCGACGAGGAGATCGCGGCGGGAGCACAGATCCTCGCGGACTCGTTGGCGGTCGTCAGCGAAGGACCTTGACCCAGCGGTCGCCTTCGTTGTGAAAACCCATGTGCTGCAAGTAGTTCCGGTGAACGTCGGTCATCGGACGGGCGATCGCCCGACGCAGCCCCCGGGAGTACAGGCCGCCCTCGGCGTAGAGCCAATGCCCGAGCCGGGAGTCCCGGTAGGCGTGGAGGACGTAGTCGAGTTCCAGGTGAAGGTCGGTCCCCTCCTTGCGTCCGATCAATGCGCCCGCGGGCAGCCCGTCGCGGGTGAGGACCAACGCGTAGGTCGCCAGATGCGTTGAGGTGAACTCCGGTTGGGTCCGGGCGATGTCCTCGCGGTGGGTCCGGACGAAATCGCTGAGGAAGGGCGACTCGGGAGCGACCTCGATCAGCCCGATGTCGACGTGATGACCCAACTCCCGGCGAAGCACCCAGAGGTCGGCGGCACCGGCCGCGAGGGCCGCGATAAGCAGGGGCCAGGCGGCGATGGTGACGGCATACCCGGCGAAGAGGACGGAGGCGACCAGCGCGATGATCCGGAATCGGACGATGGATCGGGTGAACAGGGACACGACGAGGGCGACCGCGGCCAGATAGCCGACTCCGTCCTGCCACGTCACGCCCATGACCTCATGGTAGAGGCGAAGGTCCC
Source organism: Dermatophilaceae bacterium (assembly GCA_039812545.1). GTDB lineage: Bacteria > Actinomycetota > Actinomycetes > Actinomycetales > Dermatophilaceae > JBDIAR01. The sequence continues at coordinate 33,239 of JBDIAR010000003.1, forward strand.
GTGGCGCGCCGGCTCGGCACCGACCCGGCGGCCACGACGTGCCCCGCCGGCTCGGAAGGCCCGGATCAGACGATCGGCGAGTGGTCGTCCAGCCACGAGACGTTGACGAAGCCGAACCCCTCGCAGACCGCTCGAAGGTGGGGGTACACCAGCGATTCGTTGCGCAGCATCACCCCTTCATCGGTCACCAGACCAGAGCAGACGACGGTGATGGCCGCCTCGGCCCGGTTGGTCAGGACGGTGGCCAATTCGGCGTGGTTGCGGTCCGAATCGCGAATGAACAGAACACTATTGGTGGGTGCAGATTTGGCGACACTGCGCACGTAGATCAGGAAGCGACGCATCCCGGAGGTGTCCACCCGCAGCGACACGTCGGTCTGCGCGGCCCGAAAGCCCGTGTCCCGCTTTCCCGTGAAGAGCCGTCGGCTGGACGTGTGCACGAAACCCGTTGTGCCGCCCTCTCCCTCGAACACACACCCGAGCGTGGCCCGGTGACCACGCGGGAGGGCCAGCCGCAGGGAGAGCCGCCGATCCGGCGAACGGCCGGGCTCGAACAGGGCCACCGGGTGGCTGTCGGCCACGATGTGGACCGAGCGGCGGGCCGGTTGCGGCGGCAGACCGCGGCGCAAGGTCGGCTTCGGTCGCGCGCGGGCGGCCTCCGGCGCGCTCTCCGTGGCGCCCTGCGGGTGGAGGTCGAGATTGCCGGGGCGCAACTCCGCGAAGCGATCCCGAAGGAAGGTCTCCTGGATCTGCAGGTCGCGTTCGTTGTGCTCGGCCTGTGCGCGTTGGACGTTGACGGTCACCTCGTGCAGCAGGTCGAGCTGTCCGAGGAGTAACTGCTCGGCGTTGCGGCGTAGATTCGCCGGACCCTGGGTGCCGAATGCCGCAAGGCTTTCCGGGAGGTAGCGTTCCAGCACCGCCGACAGTGTGGGGTTGACGGGCCGTTGCGCCGGTGGGGCGGCGTCGGTGATGGCGCGGGCCACGACGATCGCCTCCGGGGGGAGTACGGCACTCATCTGGTTGATCGTGCGGACCGCCGAACTGCCGGCCCGACGCACAGGGCGCTCCAGACGCCCGTCACTGTCCAGGTAGGTGCGGTAGGCGAGGTACTCCGCGACCGTCCAACCGGACAGATCGGCCGGCCGAGACCGGCCGCGGCGGGTGACTCCGGAGACCGTGCGGGCGGCACGCCGCCGGACCTCGCCCAGCGGCGCCGTCAGGTGTTTGTCAGCGGTGCGGTGCAGCCGGCCCATGGCTCCCTCGTCCACGGGGTCGCTCGGGGCGCGACCCCACACCCGCCATTGTCCCTCAGTTCGTGCGGCTGGTGGAGCTCGCCTCCCCGCTGACTCGTGGAGTGTCATGCTGGGCGCATGGCGACGCAATTCCCCGAAATCACCCGTCGACACGTGGACTTCATGACCGCCCAGCAGATGTTCTTCGTGGCCACGGCGGCCCGGGACGGGCGGGTCAACGTCTCGCCGAAGGGGCTGGACAGTTTCCGAGTGCTCGGGGTCAACGAGGTGGCCTGGCTCAACGGTACGGGCAGCGGCAACGAGACCGCCGCCCATGTGCTGGACAGTCCGCGGATGACGGTGATGTTCTGCTCCTTCACCGACAAGCCCCTCATCTTGCGGCTGTACGGGACCGCCCGGATGAGCCAGCCGGGAGACGACGACTGGCCCGGGGCCGCGGCGCTCTTCCCGCCCTTGCTCGGTGCCCGACAGGTCTTCCGGCTGGCCGTCGACCTGGTGCAGACGTCCTGCGGATTCGGTGTCCCCACCTATGAGTTCGCCGGGCAGCGCACGACGATGAACGACTGGGCGACCAAGAAGGGACCCGAGGGTCTGGCCGCCTACCGCCGAGAACACAATGCGCTGAGCCTCGACGGTTTCCCGACCGCCCTGCCCGATTGACCCGCCCCCGAACCGCCGGTCGAGCTACTCCCTCGCAGCGACGAAGCGGATCCAGTTGGCCCCGCTACCGGTCTCGGCCCGGGCCAGCAGCGACAGCCCACCGTCGTCGCCGATCCGCGACAGGCTCACGGTCTGCGACAGCTCGCCCGCGACGAGGACGTGTCGACCGTCCGCGGTGACGGCGAACCCGCGCGGCTGGGTTTCCGTCTGGCTGTATGCCATCGGCTCGCCGAGCGCTCCGATGACGGTGACCGGGAGGGCGGCGATGGTGGACTCGGTTCGCTCGGAGCAGAGCAGGAGCGTCCGGTCGAGCGCCAGATGCAGGTCCGCCCCCCACACCTGGTGATCGTCCCGGGGATGGCCGCCGAACACCCCTGGAGTCAGGCCCCGGTCCGGGGCAAATGCCGGGACGGACTGGCATACGGTCAGAGCACCGGACGGACCGATCGCCAGAGCAATGGCCTCGCCGGTGAATTCCGTCATCAGGTATGCCGATTCGGCCGGTTCGTCGAGGATCAGGTGGCGTGGTCCCGAGCCGGGCGGGAGGGCGAGGACGGGCTCCAAGGCGGTGAACGCCCCGTCCCCATCGACGGCGAGGTGCGCGACGAGGTCGCCACCGAGCGAGACGAGGTACGCGCGGGTCCCGGCGGCGGCGGAGACGATGCAGTGCGCGTTCGGGTACTCGACGTGGCCGCGCGGCTCGTCGAGCGTCCCGTCCGAAGTCACCGGCCAACTCAGGCCCAGGCCCTGGTGGTAGAACGCCGCCAACAGCAGCCCGCCGTCGGGGGAGAGGTCGAGATAGGTGGGCGATCCCGGCGCGGCCCGGAACGAGCGTCGGGTCAGCCGCCCGGTCGTGCGGTCCAGGTCCAGCGTCGTCACGCCGGGCGGGTCGCCCTTGACCCCGGCGTGGACCAGCTCGCGCCGAGGATCCACCGCGAAGGTCGAGCAGCCGGTGCCCACCTCGCTGACCGCAATGCGGTCCAGCTCGCCGGAGTCCACGTCCACGCGGAACGAACTGATCGTGCCGTCACCGGCATTGGCGACCAGGGCGAGTAGCGGCGGCGTCATGAGGGCCATGTTAAAGCGAGCCCGTTCGTGCAGGCAGGTGCGACCGGAATACCTCACTGGCACACTGCCAAGTAAGCCGGGTCGCCCTCTCGTCGCCCGGATCGGGGAGGAGTTCGGGATGGACGAGTTGGTGCACATCGGTCAGCAGTCGCTCGCCCGATTCCTCGCGCGCTGGCACGGCGCACCGCTGAAGCCGCTCCCCACGCAGCGGACCGGCGACGGCGTCGACGATGCGATGGCGGTCATCAGCGCCTACCCCGAGGCGATCAGCCAGGCCCGCGTCGCCCGTCCCCACGAGCCGCCCCGGCGGGACGGCCTGCGATTCCTCTGCGCCGAGAATCAGGCCGTCTGGCTTTGGGCCGCCACGCCCTGCCCGACCCGGGGGTATGCCGTGGTCGAGCGCCCCAACGACCCGAGCCTGGACTGGGTCGAGACCGGCGAGGACCCGTGGACCTTCTTCCTCCACCTCGCGGTCTTCGAGGCGACCTGGTCGGCTCGGTGTACGGGGACGGCCGCGTTCCTCAGCCGGGACGAATTGGATTGCGCACTCGCCGATTTCACCGCGCTGCCATTTGCCGTCTGGCGGTGGCCGGGTCCGGAGCATCGGCTCTGGGCGACGTCGGAGCTGCTGGCCTTCAGCTGTATCAACGGCGCCCCCGACAGCGAGGTGACCGAGGAGTCGGTGACCTGGCTGATCGTCGCCGGACGCACGCCGGAGGCGATGGAGCCGCTGCGTGGCCTGCCGGTGCCCTTCGAGTGGGTGTCCTGACTGTCGCGACAATCCGCGAAGGGGCAGGATGACGTCATGTCGACCGTTCCACTGCCGATGGCCGAGCTACACCTTCACATCGAGGGGACCTTCGAGCCGGAGGAGGTGTTCCGGATGGCTCGCCGCAACGGGGTCGCCCTGCCCTGGTCGGACGTGGACGACCTCAGGCGGCGGTACGACTTCGACGATCTCCAGTCCTTCCTGGACCTCTACTACTCCTGTATGTCGGTGCTGCGGACTCGCGCGGACTTCGCCGAACTGGCCGGGGCGTACTTCGCCCGGGCCCACCGCGCCGGCGTCGCGCATGCGGAGATCTTCTTCGATCCGCAGGCGCACACCTCGCGCGGCGTGGCCGTCGACGACGTGATCGACGGCCTGCTCGACGCGTTCGAGCAGGCGCGCACGGCATACGGGATGACCGGCGGGTTGATCATGTGTTTCCTGCGAGACCGTCCGGTCGAGGAGGCCATGGCGACCCTGGAGGCCGTGGCGCCGCGCGCGCGTGAGCTGCTCGGCGTGGGGCTGGATTCGGCTGAGGTGGGCTACCCGCCGGAGCTCTTCGGCGAGGTCTTCGCCCGGGCCCGCGAACTCGGCCTGCACGTCGTCGCGCATGCCGGCGAGGAGGGGCCACCGGCATACGTCTGGCAGGCCCTGCGGGTCGGCGCCGAACGCATCGACCACGGGGTGCGCTCGATGGAGGACCCCGAGCTCGTCGCCCACCTCCGCGACCGACGCGTGCCGCTGACCGTGTGTCCCCTGTCGAATGTCCGGCTGCGCGTGGTGCCCGAGCTGGCGGCTCATCCCCTGCCGGCCATGTTGGCGGCCGGCCTGCTCGTGACGGTCCACTCGGACGACCCGGCCTACTTCGGTGGCTACCTCGACGAGAACCTCGACCAGTGCCTGAGTGCCCTGGACTTGGCGGACGACACCCGGGCCCTGTTGGCGCGCAACTCGATCGAAGCTTCGTTCGCCGACGCGGACCGCAAGACGGAACTCCTGGCCCGCCTCCAGGTCCTCCCCGGGAATAATTGAGAGTTCAACAACGTTGCTGCGGGTACTGATCATCGAGGCCGGGGCGTCGCCCTGGTGCAGAGGAGGAACACATGGCATACGAGGGATTGACCGCAGGCACCTGGACCATCGACCCGGCGCACTCGGAGGTGGGCTTCGTCGCCCGGCACGCCATGGTCACGAAGGTCCGTGGCTATTTCCGCGACTTCTCCGGCGCCATCGAGGTGGCGGAGGAGTTCGAGTCGTCGTCGGCCAAGGCGACCATCCTGACCGGCTCGATCGACACCCGACAGAACGACCGGGATGCACACCTGCGCAGCGCCGACTTCTTCGACGCCGACAACTACCCGCAGATCGGTTTCGTCTCGACCGGCATTCGTGACGTCTCGGGCGATGGGTTCGTCCTCGACGGCGACCTCACCATCAAGGGGGTCACCAAGCCGGTCAGCCTGGACGTCGAATTCGGTGGCGTCTCGCCGGATCCGTTCGGCAACACCCGGGCCGGGTTCAGCGCGACCACCACGGTCGACCGGGGCGACTGGGGCCTCACCTGGAACGCGGCACTGGAAACCGGTGGCGTACTGGTCAGCAAGAAGATCACCCTGACCCTCGACCTCTCCGTCATCAAGGCCTGACGACGGCGCAACCCTCGGGCCTCACGGGTGGGCGTGACCCTCGTGGTCCTGGTGGCCCGGCGGTTCGAGCTGGAAGGTCGAGTGGCCGATGCTCACCGGGAAGTGCTCGGCGACGCACCGCTGGAGATCGTCCAGAATCTGCGGCGCGTGCCCGTCGTCGAAGCACTCCCGGGTGACGACCACGTGCGCGGTGATGACCGGAAGCGCGGTCCCGATGAGCGAGGCGTGCACATCGTGGACGCCGACGACGTGGGGTACCTCGAGGATGTGTCGTCGGACCTCGGCCAGGTCCAGCCCGGTCGGCGTGGATTCGAGCAGCACCCGCGCGGACTGACGCAGGATCGTCACCGCGCGCGGCAGGATCATCGCGGCGATGACCATGCCGGCGACCGCGTCGGCGCGTTCCCACCCGGTCGTCCGCACGACGAGTGCCGCCACGACGACCGCCAGGGAGCCGAGCGCGTCGGCCACGAGTTCGAGGAAGGCCGCACGCAGGTTGAGGTTCGCGCCGCGCCCGGACCACAGAACGGCGATGCCGATCGCATTGCCCAGTAGGCCGATCAGGCCGAGGACCAGCAGCCAACCCGCGGCCACCGGCTCAGGTGACCCGAGCCGACGGACGCCCTCGATCAGCGCGTAGAGCCCGACCGCCAGCAGGATCGTGGCCTGGGCGCCGGCGGCGAGGACTTCGGCGCGCGCGAATCCCCAGGTCCGCCGGTCGTCGGCCGGGCGGGTCATCAGACGAGCGGCGAGCAGCGCGATGGACAAGCCGACGGTGTCGGTCAGCAGATGTCCGGCGTCGGTGAGCAGCGCGAGACTGCCCGTGGCATACGCCCCGACGATCTCCACGACGAGCACGGTGACGGCGACGCAGAGCGCCACGGTCAGGCGTCCGACGGGTGCGTGATCGCCATGGCCGTGTGCCAAGCCGCCGCGCCCGTGCCCGTGCCCGTGGCCGCCGTGGGCGTGCGCCCCTCCGGGACTCTCCCTGGTTCCGTCCGCGGTCATGGGCCAGTCCTACCCCACCGCGTGCGCGTGGCGCAGCCAGAGCCAGCCGGCGAGCCCCAGACCGGCCACGGCGATCGCCCGCCGCAACCCCTCTGGCGGAAGGCGGCGCTGAACGAGCGGCGCGAGGTTGCCGCCGACCAGGCAGCCCACGCCGAGCGCGATCGCGGCCCCCCAGTCGACCGGGCCATACGCGACGAAGACGAGTGCGGCGATCAGGTTCGTCACCCCGAGCAGGGCACTCTTAAGGATCATCGCCCGCTCGAAAGTCTCACTGGACACGATCAACGCGAACGCCAGGTAGATCGTCCCCGCACCGGCCCCGAAGTAGCCGCAGTACACCGACACCGCGAACAGCCCGATCCGGTATGCCGTGTCGTGGGATGTGAACTCCTCAGGCGAGGCTTCGGCGGTGGCTTCGGCGGTGGCGGTGGCGGTGGGGGTGTCGGTGGCGCTGTGGGTGGCGGTGGCGGTGGCGGGACGGCTGAGCCGGCGCAACCTGGGCGATACCAGAAGCGCGATCGAGGCGGCGGCGATC
>JBDIAR010000004.1:0-39079 GCA_039812545.1 Dermatophilaceae bacterium
CCGACCTTCGCGCGCCGTCGCCCAGGAGCGGCAGCACCGACCGGGCCGCCCGGCCCCGCACCGCCCGGGCGGCACCGGCCGCACCCCGGCGCCGGCGTCCTCGCCTAGGTTGGTCCCGTGAAGCTGACCTTCAGCCTGCGCAGCGGTGACCGCGAGGTCGATCTGGTCGCGACCACCGACGCCACCGCCGTCGTCGGCGACCTGGCCACCCACCTGGCACTCGCCGACCCCGCCCGCGCGAGCGGCTCCGCAGGAGCGTCGTCGGCATACCGGCATACGCCCAAGCAGCCCGGCGACGGACCGCAACGCCCGACGCTGACGCTGGCCCTGGTCGACCAGGGAATGCGGGCCCTGGACGCCCGCGACACCATCGCCGAGTCCGGGCTCCGCTCCGGGGTCCGGGTCGCCGTCGTACCCGCCGGCCAGTCCTTCGTGGACCGGGGCGCCGCGACCGCCACCGCGGTGGTCGTCGCTGGTCCGGATGCCGGTCGGGAGTTCCCGCTCGCCCGGGGCAGCGCCTATATCGGCCGCGAGCGCGGCTGCGACGTGCTGCTCACCGACCAGTCCGTCTCGCGCCGGCACGCGCGCCTGGTCGTCGCCGAAACCGTCGAGATCGTGGACCTCGGCAGCGCGAACGGGGTGACCGTCGGCGGCGAACAGGTGTCCCGGGTGGTCGTCAAACCGGGCGACGTCCTGCAGATCGGCGACACCGAACTCGAAATCCGGGTCCACGACCACGCCGGCGCGGTGGTCGGCGGCGAGGCCGGGGCGGTCGCGTTCTCCCGGTCCCCGCGGATCGCGCCGGTCTACCCCGGGGTCACGCACCAGGTTCCCGAACTGCCCGAGAAGGGAAAGGCCCAGCCGTTCCCGTGGATCATGATGGCCGTCCCGCTGCTGATGGCCGTCGTGATGTTCCAGATCAGCGGCGGCAACTGGTTCTCGGTGATCTTCATGGCGATGATGCCGCTGATGATCGTCGGGACCTGGTGGGACAGCCGCCGGGCCTCAGAGCGGGACTACCGGACGGCGATGGCCGAGTTCCGTGAGGACCTGGCCACCCTCGTCGACCGGATCCGAGGCGATCTGGCCACCGAGGGCGAGGTGCGTCGCGGCGAACTGCCCGCCGTGCAGGACTGTCTGGCGGCGATCCGACAGCGCGGGCCGCTGCTGTGGACCAGACGTCGCGGCGATCCGGGGTTCCTCGAAGTGCGGCTGGGTCTGGGCACGATGCCGTCCCGCTCGACGATCAAATTGCCCGCCGTGGGTCGCGCGAAGGCCAAGGCTTGGCTTGAGGTCTCCGATCAACTGGCCGGTCTGCAGGTGGTCCCCGACGTTCCTGTCCCGGGCGAACCCCTCCAGCACGGTGCGATCGGCGTCTGCGGGCCGCGGCCGTCGGCCTTGGCGACCGCCCGAGCGCTGGTCTTGCAGCTCGCCGCATTGCACTCGCCCGCCGATGTCGTGATCTGCGGTTTCGCGGCGGCCGCATCGGCTCGCGACTGGGATTTCCTCAAGTGGCTGCCGCACGCGATGTCACCCTACTCGCCGTTGGCGGTTCGGCATCTGGCGACGACCGCGCCGATGTGCAACGCGCTGGCCGACGCCTTGGAGGAGGTGCTGGTCGCCGCCGACGCGCCCTCGGCATACCCTCGCCCGAGCATCGTGGTCCTCGTCGAACCCGACGCTCCCATCGCCCGCTCCCGGCTGGTCCAATTGGCCGAACGCGGAGCTCCGCACGGCATCGTCGTGGTCTGGATCGCCGCCTCGCAGGCCCAGCTGCCCGCCGCGTGCCGCACCTTCCTCAGCCTGGGCGACATTGTCGTCGCGGCGGATTCGCCCGGGACCCTCGTCGACCGGGGTGCGGTTGGAGGTCCGGGTGCCGGTATGCCGGGGGCCGAGTCCGCGGGCGCCGTCGGCTATGTCCACCTCGCCGAAGTCGTCACACCCGTCTTGATCGAGACCGTCACGGCCGCCGAAGCGCTCGCGGCGGCCCGACGGCTCGCCCCGGTCGTCGACTCCGGCGTCCCGATCGACGACGCCTCGGATCTGCCGCGATCGGTATCCCTGGCCGCCCTCGCCGGCGCCGACCTGCTCTCCTCCGCCGACGCGGTGCTCGACCGCTGGAGCGAATCGCGCTCCATCTTGACCGGCCCCCGGGCCCCCGACGTCCTGCCCCACAAAGCCGCCAGCTTGCGGGCGGTGGTGGGACAGAGCTCGGTCGGCGTCTACTCCATCGACATCCGCACCGACGGCCCGCACGCGCTGGTCGGCGGCACGACCGGTGCGGGCAAGTCCGAACTCCTGCAGGCCTGGATCCTCGGGATGGCCCTGGCGCACTCGCCGCAGCGGGTCACCTTTCTGCTGGTGGACTACAAGGGCGGGTCGGCGTTCCGCGACTGCGTCCGTCTGCCGCATACGGTCGGGCTGGTCACCGACCTCTCGCCGCACCTGGTGCGCCGGGCACTCGCGTCGCTGTCCGCCGAATTGCGTTACCGGGAGCACCTGCTGGCCCGCCACAAGGCCAAGGACCTGGTCGAGTTGGAGCGTCGTGGCGAGGTCGACGCGCCGCCCAGCCTGATCATCGTGGTGGACGAATTCGCCGCCCTGGTGCAGGAGGTCCCCGAATTCGTCGACGGCGTGGTCAATGTCGCGCAACGCGGCCGGTCGCTCGGGCTGCACCTCATCCTGGCGACTCAACGTCCCGCGGGTGTCATCAAGGACAACCTGCGCGCCAACACCAACCTGCGAATCGCCTTGCGAATGGCCGACGAATCCGACTCCGACGACGTCCTCGGCTCGCGCGACGCGGCCTATTTCGATCCGGCACTGCCAGGACGGGCGATGAGCAAGACCGGACCGGGGCGCCTGGTCCCCTTCCAGGCCGGGTATGCCGGTGGCTGGACTTCCGAGGTCGCCCCGCCGGCGGACGTGCTTGTGGAAACCCTGGTGTTCGGGCCGAGCGTGACCTGGGAGGTGCCGGACGATTCGCGGGGCGCGACCGAACAGGCCGACCCGGGGCCGACCGACATCCAGCGCCTGGTCGCCTCGATCGGCACCGCACACGGTGTGGCCCAGTTGCCGATTCCCCGCAAGCCGTGGCTGCCCGACCTCGGGCAGCTCTACGACTTGGCCCAATTGCCCACGCGCCGTAGCGACGACGAACTCGTGTTCGGCGTGGCGGACGACCCCGACAACCAGGACCAGCCGGTCGTCTCGTTCCGCCCCGACAAGGAGGGCAACCTCGCGATCTACGGCGCCTCCGGGTCGGGCAAGTCCGCTCTCCTGCGAACCCTCGCCCTGGCGGCCGGGTTCACCGTCGAGGGCGGCCCGTGTCAGGTCTACGGGCTGGACTTCGGCAACCGCGGCCTGGCGATGCTCGACGACCTCCCGCACGTCGGCTCCATCGTCGCCGGCAACGACCCCGAACGCGTCTCCCGCCTGCTCTCCTTCCTGCGCGAGACGATCGACGAACGGGCCGTGCGGTATTCGCGGGCCAGCGCCTCCACGATCAGCGAATACCGCCGGTTGGCGGGCCGACCCGACGAAGCCCGCATCCTGGTCCTGATCGACAATATGACGGCGTTCCGCCAGGCATACGAGGTGGGTTCGCGGTACCGCACCCTGGATCTGTTGGCATCATTGGCCGCCGACGGCCGTCCCGTCGGGGTGCATTTCGTCGTGGCCGCCGATCAACGAGCCGGTATGCCGTCCAATCTCGCCGCTGCCTTCTCCCGGCGGGTGGTGCTGCGGATGGCGACCGTCGAGGACTACCTCGTGTTCGGCCTCCCGATGGACGTCCTGACTCTGAATTCGCCTGCGGGACGTGGACTTTTCGGTGATGTCGAGGTGCAGTGCGCAGTGCTCGGCGGCTCCGCCGACGTCACCCTGCAGTCCCGGGCGGTGACGGCGTTCGGCGAGGCACTGGTCCGCGCCGGCGTCGCACCGGCCCCACCGATCCGCTCGCTCGTCGAATCCGTCGCGCTGGACGACCTGCCCGTCGACGTCGGCGGTATGCCGGTGCTCGGCGTCGCGTCGTCCTCGCTGGCACCGATCGGGTTCATGCCGCGCGGAAGTTTCGTGGTGATCGGGCCCTCCGGGTCGGGTCGGACGACGGCGATGGCGACGATGGCGACCGCGTTGCGGCGCTGGTCGGGCGCCGGCGAACTGTTCTTGTTGACCCCGCGAGCCGGCGGATTCCTCGGCCGGCTGGGGGTGTTCACCGAGGTCGCGGCCGGGCCGGATCAGTGCGACGAGTTGGCCGGGCGGCTGCTCGACCGCCTCGCGACCGGGGCGAGCGCACCCATGGCGGTGTTCGTCGAGCGGGCCGACGACGTCTTGGCCACGGCCACCGAATCGCTCATCGCGGCACTGGCGAAGGCCCTCGTCGATGCCGAACAATTCGTTGTGGCCGAAGGCGATACGACGCTGTTCGCCTCGAACTACGGGTTCGCCGCGGTGTTGAAGACCTCGCGCACCGGCCTGGCGCTGCACCCGGAGGGCAACGAGGGCACCATCGTCTTCAAGGCCGACCTGCCCGGCCTGAACCGCGCCGAAACCCCGCCCGGCCGCGGCTTCCTCGTCGTCCAGGGCAAGATCGAACTCATCCAAACCGCCCGCACCTGACCCGCCCGCACCTGACCCGCCCGCCCGGCCACGTCAACCCGTCCCCGACCCGGCCCCGTCAACCCGCCCCACCCACTTCGACAATTTCGCCCGATCGGGCGAAATTGTCTCCCCCACAACGTTTTCCGACCCCAAAATCGCCCGATCGGGCGAAATTGCACCCCCGCCCACCCGTCGCGACCGACAAAATCGCCCGATTGGGCGATTTTGTCAGAACGCCTAGACCCCCAGAACGCCCAGACCCCCAGAACGCCCCCACCACCCCCGGCGCGGACCGCACACCGATGGGGAGTTCTCCCCATCGACGCACCGGCATACCCGACGTAGCGTTTCTCTCAGCGGGGGAGGGAACGGCAACGAATCCCGAACCCTCTCACCGAAGCACACGGGGGGCAACCGGCACCGAGCGCCGGTCCCACAACCATCAGTCTGGGGCCCATAGCGGCACCCACCACGGAAGGAGCAGGACATGGCGTGGGTCGGCATGAACGACACCGAAGTCAAGGCTCAGGGCGGCATCCTCCAGCAGCAGTCCGACGCGGTCGGCACGCTGATCGGCAAGATCGACGGGGAGATCGCCAACCTCAAGTCGATCTGGGCCGGCGAGGACTCGGTCCAGTTCGAGAAGGAATGGAACGGCACGCACAAGGGCGAACTGCAGAAGATCAAGCAGATGCTGCACGCGATGTCGCAGAAGATCGACACCGAGGTCAAGCAGCAGCAGGACACCTCCAAGGCCTACTGACGGCCGGCCCAGCACCGCCAGACCAGAACTTCACGAAAGGATTCACATCATGGCTGTTTACGCCAAGGGCATGGACGTCGAGGCCGTCAACTCCTCGGCCGGCAAGCTCGACGGTTTCAAGGGTGAGCTCACCAAGATCCAGAGCACCGTTGACGGGGCCGTCGGCAAGATCAAGAGCTCCTGGGGCGGTCACGACGCCGACCAGTTCCAGTCCGACTGGAACAAGTCGAAGACCTCGGTTCAGGCCGCGATCGACGCCCTGAAGACGATGGCCGACAAGTGCCGCACCAACGCGGCGGCGCAGAAGTCCACGTCCGCCTGAGCGGGGGATCCCGGCCCGGGGCAGGTCGGGACGCACGACAAGCCGGCAGCGGCGACTCCTCCCGGAGCCGCCGCTGCCGGCTTTTCCGGCGCACACCGGCATACTGGCGCCCAGGAGATCCAGACAGATTCAGGGTCGTCAAACCACGGGGGTATGCCGTCACCATGTCGTACTGTCCGCGCTGTGGCCGTGCCGTCGACGCCGCAGATGCCTTCTGCCGCAGTTGCGGCGGGCGACTCGAGCCCGTCCCGTCCGACGCGCCACCCACCGAACGATTCCCCGCCGTCCCGCCACCCGAGCCGACGCCACCCGAGCCGACGCCACCAACCGCCCCGCCACCGGCCCCGACGCCCCCCACCCAGACCATCGGCGCCGTCCCGCCGGCTCCGGCGGCCCCGAAGACCGAGGATGTCCCGCTCGGCAAGGAACGCGTCGAGGTGGCCGGCACCGGGTTCACCTGGCCCACCCCGGACCGTACGCTCACCGTCGCCGGACAGCGCCTCCCGATGGATCTGCTGGCGGTCGCGGCCATCTACGCGATCGGGGCACTGTGGCTGGCGTTCTCCCTCGTCGACGCCCTCCGGCTGCTGCCCGGGGCGCTCGGCGGACTGTTCTCCGCCAGCCCGTTCACGTACCTGTTCTCCGTCGTCGTCCTCTGGCTCGTCGTCATCGCCACGTATGCCGTCGTCGGCTTCGGCGCGGTCGCCTACCTTCTCGTGCGCCGAGATCCGGTCGCCCGCGGACTCTCCGTCGTGGTGACCGGCGTCCTGCTGGCCTCCGCGGTCCTCGGCGAGCAGCGCAAGTCACCAATCCTGTTCGCCCTGCTCATCCTGGCCGCCGCCTCCTCCGCCGTCCTCTACCTCTCGCCCTGGGTGAACCGCGCCTTCGCCGAATCCCCCCGCCACCGTGACCGACCGGGCCCCGTCACGGTCTCGCTCGTGCTGCACCTGGCGTGGTATTCGTTCCTTGCCTGCCTGGCCCTGCTCATGCTTATCGGTGTGCGGTTCGGGACGACCCTCGGGTTCAGTTGGTTCTTGGGCATGTTCGCGTATGCCGGTGCCTGCTTCCTCGCCCGCCAGGGTTACCTCGCGCTGCGCCGGGGCCCGAACCGCGGCGAACGGCTGCGCCTGGCCGCGGCCGCCGGCCTGATGCTGGTCGGGGCGGTCCTCGCCTCCGGCAGCTTCTCGGCGGTCCTGGTCCTGGCTCTCGCACTCAACCTGCCGCTGTGGTTGCCGCCGTCGGCGCGTCGCTGGTTCGGTGATGCCCAGCCGGACCTGGCCGCCTTCCTGCGCTGACGGACGCGCCGCCCAGCAGTCCCACGCGGTCAGGCGAAGTGGGCCACGATCCGCCGCGCCGCCGGGTCCACCGTCACCGGTCCGCCGTACGGCAGCACCCATTGCGGGCTGGTGTGCCCGAAGTCGACGTCGAGCGCCACCACCAGGTGGGGTGCATATTCGGCCACCGCCCGCAGGACCGCCTCCCGATGCGCCGCCCGCAGCGCGGCGGCCGTCACCGCATCGGGTCGATCGTCGTGATCCCCGGCCGGCGGGCGGCCCCACACCAGGGCCGCAGCCACCTCAAGCAGCCCCCGCTCGCCCAGATTGCGCAGCATCCGGTAGACCTCTTGCGGGGGCGGGCGTTCCTCGGAGGTCTCCAACAGCAGCACGCACCCGGCATACGCCGAGGCGTCGCGGACGTACCGCCCGGTCGCCAGGGTCCACTGCAGGATCTCCAGGTTCCCGCCCCAGGTCCGCCCGGAGACGACGCCCGACGGCCCCGACCAGGACCACCCCTCAGCCGGTTCGGCCGGCGCTTCCTCGACCAGCGCCCGCGGATCGTCCCACCGCAGCCCGACGTCCCGGGTCCGCGCCGGCGCGGTCAGCTCGACCTCACCACCGAACAGCGCCGCCCGCAGACTCCGATCGTGCTCGGGATCGACGGCCGGCCCGGGACCCACGTGCACCTGCGTCGAACCCCCGTGCACGCCTTCGATCCCGTGGAACCACAGCCAGTTCAACAGATTCGTGTTGTCGCTGTACCCGACGAACGGTTTCGGATCGGCCTGCATCACCGCCGGGTCCAGATGCCGCAGCACGGTGATCTGGTCGTCGCCGCCGATGGTCGCCAGCACCGCGCGGATCGACGGATCGGCGAACGCGGCGTGCAGGTCGGCCGCCCGTTCCGCCGGACTCGCCTCGCGCCGGGTCGTCGGGTACTCCACCGGCTCCAGCCCGTATGCCGTCCGCAGCCGTTCCATCGCCTGCTCGTGGATCGCCGGGAAGTATGCCGGTGCCGGCCAGGAAGGGGACACGACGGCCACCCGGTTCCCGCGTCGCACCCGGCGCGGCGTGACCACCTCGTGCCCGGGCAGCGTCACCACGGCGTCACCTCAGCACTCCACCACGTTGACGGCCAGCCCGCCGCGCGCGGTCTCCTTGTACTTGTCCTTCATGTCGTACCCGGTCTCGCGCATCGTCTTGACCACCTTGTCCAGCGACACCAGGTGGTGGCCGTCGCCGCGCATCGCGGTGCGGGCGGCCGTGATGGCCTTGACCGCGGCGATGGCATTGCGTTCGATGCACGGGATCTGCACCAGCCCGCCGATCGGGTCGCAGGTCAGCCCGAGATTGTGTTCCATGCCGATCTCCGCGGCGTTCTCGACCTGCAGCGGTGTCCCGCCGAGCACCTCGGCGAACCCGGCCGCCGCCATCGAACACGCCGACCCGACTTCGCCCTGACAGCCCACCTCGGCCCCGGAGATCGACGCCGTCTCCTTGTAGATCGTCCCGATCGCACCGGCCGTCAACAGGAACCGCACCACACCTTCCTCGTCCGCGCCCGGCACGAATCGCGTGTAGTAATGCAGCACCGCCGGGATGATACCGGCCGCCCCGTTCGTCGGCGCCGTGACGATTCGCCCGCCGGCGGCGTTCTCCTCGTTGACCGCCAAGGCATACAGGGCGATGTAGTCGAGCCCGAGCAGCGGGTCGTCGGTGCGGCCCTCGACGGCCAGTCGCCGCGCCAGTTCCGGGGCGCGGCGTCGCACTCGCAGCCCGCCCGGCAGGATGCCCTCGGCGTGCATCCCGTTCTCCACGCAGGCCTGCATGACGTCCCAGATGTGCAGCAACCGGCCACGTAGCTCGGATTCGGTATGCCAGGTCAGCTCGTTCTCCAGGGCGATCCGGGCGATCGACAGACCGGTGAGTTCGCTGTGACCGAGGAGTTCGGCGCCGGTGGCGAAGGGGTACGGCGGGGCCGCCCCGACGCGGCGATTGTGCCGCCGTTCCGACCGGGACTGGGCGAGCTCGTCGTCGGTGACCACGAAACCACCGCCGATCGAGTAGTACGTCTGGCGGCTCAACTCGACGCCCGCCGCGTCGTATGCCGCGATGCGCATCCCGTTCGGGTGCCGGGGCAGCGACTCCTCCAGGTGCAGCACCAGGTCCGACTCCGGATCGAACCCGATGTCGTGGTGGCCCGCCAACCGGATCCGCCGGCGCTCTCGAACCCCTGCGACGACGGATCGGGCGGTTCGCGGATCGACCTCCTCGGGCTTCTCACCGAGCAGCCCCAGGATGCACGCGGTGTCCGAGCCGTGCCCGATCCCCGTGGCGCCGAGCGACCCGAACAGGTCGACCCGCACCCGCGCCACCTCGTCGAGCAGCCCGACCTCGCTCACGTCCCGCACGAAGCGATGGGCGGCCCGCATCGGTCCGACGGTGTGCGAACTCGACGGTCCGATGCCGATGGAGAAGAGGTCGAAGACACTGAGTGCCATGAGCGCACGCTACCGGCAGACCTGCCGCGCGTCCCTCTCGGGTTGCCGGCAGCCCGGATTGTCGGCATTACGCTGACGGTATGCCGCCCGTCCCGTTGCGCGTCACCTTGGACCGGCGAAGCAACGTGCCGATGTACCGCCAGCTCGCCGACCAGTTGAGTCAGGCGATCAGTTCGGGTCGGCTCCAGCCCGGCGACGCCGTCGAGAACGAACTCTCGCTCGCCGCGCGCCTGGGGCTGTCCCGGCCGACCGTCCGCCGCGCGATCGCCGAACTCGCCAACCAGGGTCTGGTCGTGCGCCGCCGCGGCGTCGGCACCAAGGTGGCCCGCCAGGTCGTCCAATCCGGCGACACCGTCACCAGCCTGCACGACGACCTCACGGCCGTCGGCCGCGGCATCACGACGCGAATCCTGGCTCTGGACAAGGGCGTTGTCTACCCGACGGCAGCCACCGCGCTCGGCCTGGAACCGCAGACCCCGCTCGTCTTCGTCCAGCGGTTGCGCCTCGCCGACGGCGACCCGCTGGCCATCCTCACGAACTGGCTGCCACCGGCATACGCCGATGTCACCCGAGCAGAACTCCTCTCCGCCGGGCTGTATGCCCTGTTGCGCTCCCGCGGCGACGAACCGGTCCACGGCCGGCAGATCATCCGGGCCCGGCCGCCGACGGGCGAGCAGCGGCGGCTGTTGAAGATGACCCGGGCCGACGCCGTCCTGCAGCTGACCCGCTGGACCAGTGACGAGCAGGGCCGGCCGGTCGAATACGGCGAACACTGCTACCGCGGCGACCAGTACGCCTTCGAGGTCGAGGTCCGACCGCAGTCCCTGCTCGAGCGCTGAGCCGCTCGTCGGCTGACGGCGTCGTCTCGGCCGACCGTTCGGCGACGACCCGCGCCGGCTTCCGCGTGGCGATTTGACAAAGAACCCGTTTGTCTCGTCAGATAAGCATACAAAGTCCGTCTTTGTATGCCACATGCTCGGTGAAGGAGAACCCCTATGGCACCCATCCGCGTCGCGATCGTCGGAGTCGGCAACTGCGCGAGTTCGCTCGTCCAGGGGGTGACCTACTACCGCGATGCGCACCCGGAGGCCACGGTGCCGGGGCTCATGCACGTCCTGTTCGGCGACTACCACGTTCGCGACGTCCAGTTCGTCGCGGCCTTCGACGTCGACGCGAAGAAGGTGGGCCTGGACCTGGCGGACGCCATCAAGGCGAGCGAGAACAACACGATCACCTTCGCCAAGGTCGAGCCGACCGGCGTCACGGTGCAGCGCGGCCACACCCACGACGGGCTGGGCAAGTACTACCGGCAGACCATCGAGGAGTCCGACGCGGAGCCGGTCGACATCGTCGCGGTGTTGCGGGAGCGCAAGGTCGACGTCCTGGTGTCCTACCTGCCGGTGGGTTCGGAGGAGGCCGACAAGTACTACGCGCAGTGTGCGATCGACGCGAAGGTGGCCTTCGTCAACGCGCTGCCGGTGTTCATCGCCTCGGATCCGGTGTGGGCCAAGAAGTTCCGCGACGCCGGCGTGCCGATCATCGGCGACGACATCAAGAGCCAGGTGGGTGCGACGATCACGCACCGGGTGATGGCCAAGCTCTTCGAGGACCGCGGCGTGGTCCTGGACCGCACGTACCAGCTGAACGTCGGCGGCAATATGGACTTCAAGAACATGCTGGAGCGCGAGCGCCTGGAGTCCAAGAAGATCTCCAAGACCCAGGCGGTCACGTCCAATCTGGACGGCGAGTTGGGCGAGCGCAATGTCCACATCGGGCCGTCGGATTACGTGGCCTGGTTGGACGACCGCAAGTGGGCGTACGTGCGGCTGGAGGGTCGCGCGTTCGGGGACGTCCCGTTGAACCTGGAGTACAAGCTCGAGGTGTGGGACTCGCCGAACTCGGCGGGCATCATCATCGACGCGATCCGGGCGGCGAAGATCGCCAAGGACCGTGGCATCGGCGGGGCGTTGCTGTCGCCGGCCGCCTACCTGATGAAGTCTCCGCCGGAGCAGCGGCCGGACGACATCGGCCGGGCGCGGCTGGAGGGCTTCATCCGAGGTGACGAGCCCCGCTGACGCCTTGGCGAGGAGGTAAGCGCAGCGGAAGGGTTGCGAGCTTGCGAGCACCCCTGGAGCGAAGCGGCGACGAGCTGAGGCCGATGTCATGGCGACGAAGCGGGGCAGAAGGTACAGCCCCGCTGATCCCTTGGCTCACGGGAGGCGGGGTCATACTGGATAGCGCACTCGTCGCCTGCTGAAGGAGTCCGATGGCCCGCGCAGCCGGCCGCACGTCCGCGGCGTCTAAGAGGCGTTCGACCAAGCCTCGCAGCCGGGGGCGGCGGCTCCTGAAATGGCTCGGGCTCGGTTCGGCGTCGCTGTTCCTCGTCGGGCTGATCGCTTTTCTGATCGCCTGGTTCACCATTCAGATTCCAAGCCCGAACGAGTTGGCCACCGCTGAGGCCTCGATCCTCTACTACGCCGACGGCAAGACGGAGATCCAACGCCTGAGCACCATCAACCGCGAGTCGATCCCGTTGTCGCAGATTCCCGCCCAGGTCCAGCACGCGATGATCGCAGCGGAAGACCGGGATTTCTACAGCAACTCGGGGGTGTCCCCGGCGGGCATCGCCCGGGCGATCAAGTCCGGGGTCAGCGGCGGTCAACGGGTGGGCGGTTCGACGATCACCCAGCAGTACGTGAAGAACTACTACCTCACGCAGGAGCAGACGATCTCCCGGAAGTTCTCGGAGATCATCTTGTCGCTGAAGATCGACGGGCAGCTGTCGAAGGACGAGATCCTCGCCAACTACCTGAACACGATCTATTACGGGCGCGGGGCGTACGGCATACAGACGGCCGCGAAGTCCTACTTCGGCAAGGGCGCGCAGAACCTCACGGTCGCCGAGGGCGCGTTGTTGGCCAGCGTGATCCGCGGGCCGAGCCTGTACGACCCGTCGATCTCGGCGAAGACGCTCGCCAACGCCAAGGAGCGCTTCGGGTACGTCCTGGACGGCATGGTCGAGCAGGGCTGGCTCACCCCGGCCGAACGAGCCACGACGGTCTTCCCGACGGTGCTGAAACCGGCGAGCCGGGCGGCCGTCGGCGGCCCACAGGGATATATCGTGGCCGCCGCCCGTCAGGAGTTGGCCGCGCTCGGCTATGACGAGGACCAGATCTCCGGCGGCGGGTTGCGGATCGTCACGACGATCGACAAGCGGACCGAGGACGCCGCGATCACCGCGATGACCAAGAACCTGCCGACCGGCAAGGACGCCGTCGGTCTCAACGCCGGCCTGGTGGCGATCAAGCCCGGCGACGGCGCGATCCTGGCGCTCTACGGCGGCAAGGATTTCGCCGCCAACCAGTTCTCGGCCGCCACCGATGCCCACCTGCAGGCGGGGTCGACGTTCAAACCGTTCTGTCTGCTCGCGGCGGTGAGCAAGGGCATCTCGACGAACACCCGCTTCAACGGCAACTCCCCGGTCGCGTTCCCGGAGATCCCCGAACACCCCATCCCGAACTTCGGCGACCGGTCCTACGGCATGGTGACCATGCGCCGGGCCACCGCGCGATCGATCAACACGGCATACGTCGGCCTCAACCTGCAGATCGGCCCGGAGGCGACCAAGGCGGCCGCGATCGCCGCCGGCATACCGGCGGACACCCCCGGGCTCGACGCCACGCCGACCAATGTGCTGGGGACCGCGTCGCCGCGGGTCATCGACATCGCCGACGCGTATGCCACGATCGCCGCCCAGGGCACGTATGCCAAGCCGTACCTGCTCAAGTCCGTCACCTCCAGCGTCAACCCCGACGTCGACTACACCGCGACCCCGCAGACCCGGGCGGCGTTCGGGAAGGACGTGACCGCCGACGTGACCGAGGCGATGACGCAGACCGTGCTGCCCGGCGGGACCGCGACCAAGCTGCAGGGCCTCGACCGCCCCGTGGCCGGCAAGACCGGGACGAGCAACGAGAACAAGTCGGTGTGGTTCGCCGGTTTCGTCCCGCAGATGTCGATCGCGGTCGGCATGTACAAGGACGTCGGCGGGGTGGCGATGCCGCTGCAGGACATCGCCGGGTACGAGTCGCTGACCGGGGGGACCTTCCCGACGTCGATCTGGTACGACTTCGCCGACGTCGCCTTCGAGGGTATGCCGGTGAAGGAATTCCCCGCTCGGGTCGGGATCGGGGACGATCAGGTGGGTGGCCAGGCGTCGGTCGACACCGCGACGGCCACCCCCAGTTCGACGACCACCACCTCGGCCTCCCCGACGGTGACGACCCCGCCGTCGACCCGTACCCCGACGACGTCGCCCTCGCCTGCCACGGCCACCCCGGGCACCGCGACCACGACCCCCCAGATCACGACCCCCCAGATCACGACGCCCCAGGTCACGACGCCCACGGGGAAGGTGACGACCTCGGCAACGGCCCCGCCGGCGGGCACGACGCCCTGAGCGGTGACGACCGTTCGCAGCTTCGGTGAGGATTCGCAGGCTCCCAACTACCCGCGCGCCGTCTCGGCGGGATAGGCTGGGCACTCCGGACGCCCTCGCAGGCGGCCGTGTGACTGGGGGTCATTGTTGAACAGTGTCCCCCGTCCGCCGGGTGGGGCGGGCTCCCCCCCACCGCACCCTGCCCCACCCGGCCCTCAAGATCGCCTCCTGAGATCACCTCCGTCCGCCAACCTCTTTCACCCCGTCGGGGCAATCTGTTTGGCGGACAGTGGATCTCGGGTGAACACGACACCTGCGTCGGGTCGGCCCGGCGCCGCCTTGACGCACCGGAGACCCCCGACATAGGGTTTGTTCGCAATGATCGGACAAAGCTGACACGGGGGGTCGTCGTCAGCGAAGCCGGTCATGCCGGACCTGGAGACGGGCATCACGTCGTCTCCCCGTGACCTGCGGTCCGAACCCAGCCCGACCACCGTCGAGCACGGTTCGCACCGCTCCCCTCGACCAGAACCCCCGCCGGTGCGGTCGACCCTGGACCGGAGGCGCACGCGCCTCCGTAGACGCCGGGTGGGGCGATGCTCCCCCCACCGCTCCCGCCCCACCCGGCCCCGGTCCAACACCCGTCACCAACCCGTACCCTCTGCCAAACCCCGCACCCGCCGCCAACCCGCCTGTCGCCAGCCGCACCTGTCGCCAACCCGCCGGAGGATCGCCGCCCATGGTCAGTGCGATCGAGTGGCGAGCGGGGCCACCGCCGAGCATCCGCCTGCTGGACCAGACCCGGCTCCCGCATACCGTCAGCTACCTCGACGTGACGACGCTCGACGACCTCAGAGCAGCCATCTCCTCCCTGGCGGTTCGCGGCGCGCCCGCCCTCGGGGGCGCCGGAGCCCTCGGTGTCGCGCTCGCCTTGGCCCAGGCTGAGCGCGAGTCGTGGGACGAGACGACCCTCGCCGCCGAACTCGACCGGCTGCGCGCCACCCGCCCCACCGCCGTCAACCTCGCGTGGGCCGTCGATCGGATCCGGCCGTTGATCCCGCAGGGTCGAGACGCGGTCCTGGCGGCGGCCCAGAGGCTCGTCGCCGAGGACGGGGCCGCCAACCGCGAACTGTCCGGCATCGGGGCCGATTGGATCGAGCAACGGGTATGCCGAGAGCGTGGCCGGCGCGAGGTACGCGTGGCCACCCACTGCAACACCGGCGCACTCGCGACGACCGCGTGGGGCACGGCATACGGGATCATCCACACCCTGCACGAGCGCCGCCGACTGGGACTGGTGTACGTCGACGAGACCCGACCGCTGCTCCAGGGCACCCGGTTGACCAGCTGGGAACTCCACCAGGACGGCATCGAGCATGTCGTCCAGGCCGACGGCGCGGCGGCCGGGACGATCCTGCGCGGCCTCGTCGACGTCGTGATCTTCGGCGCCGACCGGATCACCGCCAACGGCGATGTCGCCAACAAGGTCGGTTCGGTGGCCCTGGCCCTGGCCGCCGCGCGGGCCGG
This sequence comes from Dermatophilaceae bacterium, assembly GCA_039812545.1. Classification (GTDB taxonomy): domain Bacteria; phylum Actinomycetota; class Actinomycetes; order Actinomycetales; family Dermatophilaceae; genus JBDIAR01. The sequence goes on from JBDIAR010000004.1 coordinate 15,431, forward strand.
AATCCCGTGTGTCGTGGCCGCGCCGAGTTCGACGGTCGACCTGGCGACCGCGACCGGTGCCGACATCGAGATCGAGGAGCGCGGTGCGGACGAGGTGCTCACGCTCGCCGGGGTCCCGCTGGCGACGCCGGGCACCCGGGCGTGGAACCCCGCGTTCGACGTCACCCCGCACGACCTGGTCTCGGCGATCGTCACCGAACGCGGGCTCGTCGAACCCGCCGTCGCCGGCCCCGGCGCGCTCGCGGCGCTCCTGGCATAGCGCCCGGGCCGGGGTCCCGCGATAGCACCGCTCGCACCGGCATACGGGTCGTAGGCTTGCCGGCATGAGCGCCGCCGACACCGACTCGGATCCCGTCGCCCGGCTGGCCGGTACCGTCATCGGCGGCCCGCTCGGACGGTATGCCGTGCCGCGTCGGCTGCCGTGGCCGATCGTCGCCGCGCTGCTGATGGTGGCCGCGGGCGTCACCACGGGCCTCGGCGTGGTTCTGCGCGCGCCCTGCATCCGCAGCGGCTGGGACAGCCCCGGCCAGTTCTGGTCGATGTGTTTCTCGGACCTGGCGACCACGTACACCTCGGCCAATCTGAGTTCCGGCATCGGGCCCTTCCTGCAGGGCGGGGCGCTGGCGCCCACCCCGAGTCAGCCGCCGCTGACCGCCGTCGTCATGACCTTCATCGCGAGCCTGACCCCGGACGGTGCCGGTCGCAATCCGGGCGACCTGATCCGCTACCAGCTCACCGTGAACTTCGCGCTGTGGGCGGTGCTCGCGACGATCCTGGTCTGCGCGATGGTGTGGTGGGTGGCGTCCTCGGTGCCCTCGAACCCGTTGCGGGCCGCCCAGGTCGCGCTCTCCCCGGTGCTGGTCCTGACCCTGCTGGTCTCCCCGGACATCGTGGGCGTGGCGCTGGCCACCGCGGGAATCTGGGCGTGGGGGCGGTCCCGGCCGGTGGCCGCCGGGGTCTTCCTCGGCCTGGCCATCTCGGCCCGCAGCTACCCGGTGCTCATCCTCGTGGCGATCGGGCTGCTCTCGCTGCGCGCCGGTCGCGGGGTGCAGTTCGCGCGGACCGCGGCCGCCGCCGTCGCGGTGGTCAGCGGGATCCTCTTCTTCATGCTGCTGGTCAACCCGGACGCCGCCTACCGGGCGTACCGGTCCTGGTGGGAGTCCGGCGGGTCCTACGGTTCCCCCTGGTTCCTGCCCCAGCTCTTCGACCACCCGATGGATCCGGCCGTCACCACCTGGCTCGCCATCGGTGGCTGGCTGCTGGCGGCGCTGATCGGGGCGGCTCTGGCCTTCGGGGCCGCCCGGCGCCCGACGGTCGCCGAGATCTCCCTGGTCATGGTCGCCGTCGTCCTGGTGACCGGGAAGTCGTTCACCGTGCAGTCCTCGCTGTGGCTGGTCCCCCTGGTCGCGTTGACCTCGCTGCCGTGGCGCGATCACCTGATCTGGGCCGCCACCGAGGTATGCCATTTCGGCGCCGTCTGGTTGACGATCGCCGGTGTCAGTACCCCGGACCGCGGCCTGCCGGACAACTGGTATGCCGTGTTCCTCCTGCTGCGGCTGTGCGGGGTCGGCTGGTTGGCCTACCGGGTCTGGCTGACGGCATACGAACGCTGGCCGCAAGTCCCCGATTTCGGGGGACCGACGGTCGAGGACGGCGTGGTCGAGGTGGACGACTGCGCGGGCGTGCTGGCCGGCGCCCCGGATCAGCGCATCGTCCGGCTGTCCTGACCCGGCCGACGATTCGCCGGTTCGGCGAGCCGGCGGGTACCCTTGGACGGTTCGTCATCGTCCCACCGCACGTCGCCGGGTCCACCGCGCGATCGAGGAGGGGTTTTCGATGGCACGCTGCAACCCTCCTGCCACGGAAAGACCGTGGCCGTGAAGACCAGAGGAGGTGGGTTCCCGCATGCGTCAGTACGAACTGATGGTCATCCTCGACCCCGAACTCGAGGACCGCACCGTCGCCCCGTCGCTGGACAAGTTCCTCGGTGTGATCCGCAAGGACGGCGGCACCGTCGACAACGTCGACATCTGGGGCCGGCGCCGACTGGCATACGACATCAAGCACAAGTCCGAGGGCATCTACGCCGTGGTGCGGATGACCGCCGAACCCGCCTCGGCCCTCGAACTCGACCGTCAACTCACCCTCAACGAAACCGTCCTGCGCACCAAACTGCTGCGCGCCGACGCCTGAGCCGGAACGCGGATCGGAGACCACCATGGCTGGCGAGACCGTCATCACCATCATCGGCAATCTGACCGGTGACCCGGAGCTTCGGTTCACCGCGTCCGGTGCCGCGGTGGCCAACTTCACCGTGGCTTCGACGCCGCGCGCCTTCGACCGTCAGACGAACGAGTTCAAGGACGGCGAGACGCTGTTCATGCGCTGCTCGATCTGGCGCGACGCGGCCGAGAACGTCGCCGAGTCGCTGACCCGCGGCACGCGGGTGATCGTCTCGGGCCGGTTGAAGTCCCGGTCCTACGAGACCAAGGAAGGCGAGAAGCGCACCGTCATCGAGATGGACGTCGACGAGGTCGGCCCCTCGCTGCGGTATGCCACGGCCAAGGTCAACCGGACCCAGCGTGGCAGTGGCGGCGGCGGGTACAACCAGGGCCAGCAGGGCGGCCAGTCCGGCTACGGCCAGCAGCCCCCCGCCGACGACCCGTGGGCCACCGGCGGCAACTCCGCTCCCGGCCCGGGTCCCCAGGGCGGCCAGAACTCCGGCGGCAACTGGGGAGCACCGGCATACGACGAACCGCCGTTCTAAGCGCACCCCGTACGTCCCTGAGCACCGAACAGACCTGAGCACCACACTTTCCGAACCCATCCCGGGGCGCACCCCCGGGCTCATCCCGACAAGGAGAGCACCACGATGGCCAAGCCCGTTGTGCGTAAGCCCAAGAAGAAGAACAACCCGCTGAAGGTCCAGAAGGTCGAGAACATCGACTACAAGGACACCGCGCTGCTGCGCAAGTTCATCTCCGACCGCGGCAAGATCCGCGCCCGCCGGGTCACCGGCGTCTCGGTCCAGGAGCAGCGGCTCATCGCCCGCGCGGTCAAGAACGCCCGCGAGATGGCGCTGCTGCCGTACTCGTCGTCGGCCCGCTGACCCGAGCCCGAACGCCCCAAGGAGCAGCCATGAAACTGATTCTCACGCACGAGGTGACCGGACTGGGCGCCGCCGGCGACGTCGTCGACGTCAAGGACGGGTATGCCAGGAACTACCTGCTGCCGCGCAACTTCGCCACCCCGTGGACCAAGGGCGGCCAGAAGCAGGTCGACTCGATCACCAAGGCCCGCGAGTCCCGCGCCATCAAGGACCTCGACTCGGCCAAGGCCGTCAAGGGACGCCTCGAGGGCGCCACGGTCACCGTCAAGGCCAAGGCCGGCCAGGGCGACCGTCTGTTCGGCGCCGTCTCGGCCTCCGACGTGGTCACCGCGATCAAGGCCGCCGGTGGCCCGGACGTCGACCGCCGCAAGGTCGAACTCCAGGGTCACGTGAAGGCGATCGGCACCTACAAGGCCACCGTCCGGTTGCACCCCGACGTGTCGGCCCTGATCACGGTCGAGGTCGTCAAAGCCTGACCCCGGGGCCTCCCACCCCCTCATTGGAGGTAATAGCGGACGCTTGGAGCGTCCGCTATTACCTCCAATCGCGTTGTGGTACAGGCGACTTCGGATGAGTGGCCGGCAGCCCGATGTGACGTTTGTCAATCGCGGTGCCGGAACTCGTCACAGACACTCTCATCGTCAGGTCACTACAGGGCAGCCCACCCGCTTTCCTAGCGTGAGGGCATGCTTCACGACACCACCACGGACTGCGTGACTCCGGCTCTTCCCGAGGGTCTGGCCCGCCTCGACCGGCTGGTCTCCCGCCAGACCGGCCTCATCCAACAGGTGACCCGGATCTCCGCCGAGACCGACCTGCTCAGCGTGTATGCCGCCTCGATGGGCCACCTGGAGTTCGTCCAGCCGAACATCACCGCCGCCCCCGGCAAGGTGTCCGGGGTCGAGATGAGCGGCGGCGGGGGCGGGACGCAGCCGGAGCGCGCCCGCGCGATCGCCATCGCCGAAGCCCTGGAACGCTACTCGTCCTGCGTCCTGCCCGACGACCTCATCGTGGCGACCCCGAACGAACTCGGCGACGACGCGCTCGACCTCACCACGGTCCCGACGTGCAGCGCGACCGAACTCGCCCACCCGGCCTGCCCGGCCAGCGTCGTCGACCCCGACGAGAAGCTGCGCTGGGTCCCGGGCTGGTCGCTGACCCACAACCGGCGCGTACTCGTTCCCGCCGTCAACGTCTGGCTGCACATTCCCGCCCTGACCGCCTCGGAGCGGTTCACCATGCCGATCTCGACCGGCTGCGCCACGCATACGGACATCAACCAGGCCCTGGTCAACGCGATCTGCGAGGTGGTGGAGCGCGATTCCATCGCGTTGACCTGGCTGCAGCGTATGCCGTTGCCGCGCATCGAGTTCGACGAGATGACCCCGGAGCTGGCGAGGTCCTTCGAGGACGTCGCCGCCAAGGGAATCCACACGACCTTCTTCGACGCCACCTCCGAACTCGGCATCCCGACGCTGTACAGCGTGGACGAGGCCCCGGACGACGACCGGGTGCGCCACGTGGTCATGTGCGCCACCGATCTCGATCCGACTCGCGCGGCGGTGAAGATGCTGCGGGAGGTGGCCTCCTCGCGAATCGCGTTGGCACGAGCCGACGATCCCCCCGCGAGCCTGGACCAGTTCCACACCGTCTTCCACGGGGCCACGTACATGGGGCGCCCGGAACAGTCGCCGGCCTTCGACTTCCTGCTGCGCCGGGACAACGGAATCCGGCCCTTCTCCGCGATCGCCTCCCGGGCCACCGGGGACGCCCGCCGGGACCTGGCCGGCGTCATCGACACCCTCGTGCGCCACGACATCGAGGCCATCGCCGTGGAGATCACGACGCGGGAGGCGGCCGAGGTGGGATTCCGCGTGGTCCGGGTCGTCATCCCCGCCCTCATGCCGTTGTCGTTCACCTACCGGGCTCGCTACCTCGGGCACCGTCGCCTCTACGAGGGTCCCGCCGCGATGGGCTATCCGGTCCACGACGAGGCCCACCTCAACCCCCATCCCCAACCCTTCGCGTGAGGACCGCCATGATCGACCTCCATGTCATCGCCATCGGCGCCTTCGGGGAGGCGGTGGCCGCCGACCTCGCCGCCCGGATCGAGACCGTCGTCACGACCGGCCCGGGCATCGACGAACCCAGCTTCTGGCCGGCCTCCCGCCTGCAGATCGTCGCCGCCTGGCGCGAAGCGCCCCGCGTCTTCGACCTCGCCGAACGCATCGCCTTCCACTGCGGGCGACCCTGGCTGCCGATCGCCATCGACGCGACGTCCATGCGGGTGGGACCCCTCGTTGACGGTGTCAGCGGCCCCTGCCACCTGTGCTTCCGGACGCGTCAGCGCCAGCATCGACGGCACGGCCCGGCCGACGACGAGTTGTATGCCGCGTACGACGCCGACCCGTCCGTCGGGGTCTTCGGCCACCTGCCGGCGCACGTGTCGCTCGCGGTCGCCGCCGCCCGGCTGGCCGTGTACGCCGTGTTGACCGGAGCCGACGGGTCGCCGGAGTTCGGCCGGGTCCGCCGGTTCGGGCTCCTCTCGCCGCAGGTCCTCGTCGACGACGTCACGGCCGTCCACGGCTGCCCGCGGTGTCACCGTCCCGAACCGGACGCCAGCTGGAGCCGGCTCGCGCAGGACCTCGCCGAGCTGCCCACGTCGACCCCCAGCACCGTTTCGTGAGAAAGGAATCGCGCGCATGAACTCGCAACTCTCGGCTTCGTCTCTGGCGCTGATGACGGTCAACGACCCGCAGTTCCGGCTGCCCGTGCGTCCCTGCCTCGTACCCGGTCTGGTGCTCCAATGGACCACCGAGGGACTGGTGGTCGAGGGCACCGGCAACCGTCGCACACTGACCGGCCGGACGACCCGACAGATCCTGCCCGATCTCCTGCCGTTGCTGGACGGGACCAGAGACCTCGACGAGCTCGCCGCCCTGGTCCGGTGGTCGCCCGGTCCGTTGCGCAGCATCTTGTTGCTGCTCTATTCGTGCGGGATGCTGCAGGAGGGACCCGAGCCCGAGGGCGGTCCGATCGATCCCCGTTATGCGCTGTTCGCCCGGCTGCTGGACACCACCCGCGTCAACGTCAGCGCCACCGAGGCGATGGTGCGGCTGTCCCGGGCCGCCGTCGCGGTCGCCGCTGCCGGCCCGTTCCGTGACCTGCTGCTGTCCCAGATGGCCGAGAACGGTATGCGGGTGCTCGAGTCGCCCGACCACGTCGCGGCCGAGATCGCCGCCGGCACAGTGGAGTTGGGCGAGGCACTCGTCATCGTGGACGTCTCGTCCCTTGGCCCGTCGCAGGCCCGACGAACGAGCCGACGGCTCTTCTCCGCAGGTGTCCCGGTGCTGTTCGTCGGCGCCCAGGGCGTCAACCCGTTCATCGGACCGTACTCCGCCCCCGACCTCGGAGCCTGTGGCGACTGCCTGCTCACCGACGTCCTGGTCACCGGCTCGGTGACGGGGATCGCCGCCGAGATCCTCGCCGCCCAGGCGGTCATCGAGGCCACCTGCCTGATCGCCCGGGTCGGCACCTCCTCGACCCTGCACGGTCGGCAGACCTTCCGGCTCGACGGCGGCGGCACGACGTCGGACTTCGCCGGATCGCAACCCGGCTGCCGGGTCTGCGGCGATCCGCACGTCGAACCCCAGGCCGCGCCCCTGGCACTGCAATACGAGCAGTCGGTTGCGTTCCCGCCGCGGCGCCTCGTCAATCCACGGGATCACCAACACCACTTCGAGTCGGCGAATGTCGAACTCCAATACGACGAGAAGCCACCACCGGCCGAGGTCGTCGAGCTGCCCGGCGGATCGGCGCGGGACGCCGTCGAATCCGTCCCACGCCATCGCTCGCCGCGGGCCGTCGTCACCGTCGAGGACCTCGCCGCCGTCCTGGCCGCGGGCTTCGGACTGAAGCGTCCCCCGGTGGTGGGGGAGAAGCTCGCCCGCTGGGCGCCCACCGGGGGCAATCTCGGATCGCCACTGGCATACCTCATCGTCCGAGACGTCGAGGGCCTCGACCCGGGGTACTACAGCTATGTGCCCACCAGGCACGGTCTCGGCGTGCTCGGACGCCGCGCCGAGCCCGACGGGCCGACGGGGCCCGCGGTGGACATCCCGCCCCCCTTGGCCGCGCCCGGCTCGGACCCCGACCATGACCTGGGGCGAGTCGACCTCGTGGTCGCCGGCGCCTTCGCCCGCGTCGCCCGCAAGTACCGCTCATTCGCGTACCGCGTGGTCCACCTCGACACCGGCGTCGCGCTCAGTCACGTGGCGATCACCGCCGGCCGACTCGGCCTGCCGATCCGACTGGCTCACACCTGGCCCGATCGCGAACTGGCCGAACGGTTCCGGATCGACGAGGCACTCGAATACATCACCGCCGTCGTGCGGATCGGAGGAGAACGATGAGTGACGTCCTGGAGATTCTGGCGGCTCTGCGCACCTCGGTGCTCGAACCCACCGGGCCCGCCACCTGGGAGAGTCCGGCCGCCGCCGGCGCGCTGGGCGTCGTCCGCGACGACAGCGAGCTGGAACCGGTCCTGCAGCGGCGGCACGCCCTGCGTTACTTCCACGACGAGCCGCTGCCCGCGCAGGTCCTGCTGGCCTCGGCCGAGGCGGCCCGCAGCATCGATGCCGTCCTATGGCCCTCCCTGCACACGAGCCAACCCTTACGGTTCCTGGTCGCCGCCCGACACGTGACCGGACTGACCAGCGGAGTCTTCGAGATCACTCCCGACGGATTCCGACCAGAGGTGGCGCTACCGGACGCCGGAGTCCTTGCAGACATGGTGCTCCAGCCTGAATTCGCCGAGGCCCCAGCGCTTTTCCTCGTCGTCGGCTCCTTGGAAGCCGCGGTGCGCGAGGACGGCGGTCACGGTCACCGGGTTCTCCTCGAACGCAGCGGTGCCGCGGCTGAGTCGGCCTGGCTGGCCGCCGTCGACCGAGGATTCGGCGGCAGCATCTTCGCCGGCTTCCTGCCATCGGCCCTGCGCCGGTTCACCGGAATCGACGGCTATCGCCGTACCCAACTACTCGCCCTCGCCCTGGGAGTGCCGATCGGCGCCTCTGCCCAGGAGCGGGTCACGAGCCCGTGCGGGTGAAACCGCGCGCGGGGGCGCGCACCGAGGCACCGAGTGTTCCGAGAGGAGGTGAACAGACATGAACGACAACGACGCCATCGACCTGGAGGCGACCGTCACGCCCGGCACCGACGCCTATGCCGAGGACCTGACGGACTCCGCCGCCGCGTACTCGACCATCGCCACCGGTTCCACCCTGGGGACGGCCACCGGTTGCGCGAGCAGCTTCGGCTCGCTCAGCAGCTTCGGCTGATCGAGAACCGATACCGACCGACCCGACTCACTCGAGACGACGTCCCCGAACGGAGGTGAACGACATGGAGGAGAAGACCAGCTCTTCCGAGGTGGGCCCGCTGGACCTGTTCGCGACCGAGGAAACCCTCGTCGAGGATCTCACGGACGCGGTCGCCGGGTTCTGGAGCACGGTGTCCACCACGGCCACCGCCGGGGGATGCGTCTCGAGCTTCGGGTGCCTGTCCACGATCAACTGATCGGGACCTGTGCGGGCATCGCCCACACACCGCGTCCCCGACCCAGAGCATCACCGAACCAGAGCACCACCACCATCAGACCCGAGTAGCACCCAGGAAGGAACACACATGGACGACAAGTCGATTCACGAGACCCCGCTGGAGTTGTACGCCACCGACGACATCACCTCCGAGGAGCTCAACGACGCCGTGGCCGGCGGCCTGAGCACCGGCTCGAGCGTCTCCAGCGGCGGCACCGTCACGGGCACCTTCTCGAGCTTCGGCTCGCTCTCCACCCTCAACTGAGCGACGGAGGCTCCGAGATGAACCCCAACACCCCGGACGACATCGACGCCTTCGCGGCCGAGGAGATCGCGGTCGAGGAACTGCCGGACACCGGCGCGCTCGGCTCGTGGGGCTCCGCCGGCACGATGGGCAGCACCGTCGGGAGCTGCGCCTCCTCGTGCTCCACGGCGAGCACGTTCAGCTGAACAACCCCGCTCGCAACCCTCGAACCCAGCCACCGGAAACCTCAAGAACCCATACCCCAGAAAGGAAACCATCATCATGGACCAGCACACGCCGAACACCGAGGTCGACCTGGACGCGCACGTCGAGGAGATCGACGACGCAGTCAACCCGGCCCTCTCGACGGCGGCCACCGCCTCCAGCGCGGGGACCTTCGTCGGAACCTGCTTCAGCTCGGCGGCCTGTTTCTCCACCGCCACCTCCTGAGCCTCGGCACCCCTTGTGGGGGAGTCGGCGAGGCTCGGCTCCCCCACAGGCAACCACCACCATCGACTGGAGGACCGTCATGTCCCTTGACCAGACCACGGCGAACCCCGTTGGCCTACTTCCGCAGTGGTCACTCGACGCACCCGTCGTCCTGCGTGACGGGGTCGAGATCATCACCGGTGCCGGTGGCCGGACCATGCTGGTCACTCCGGGCGGCAAGTTCCTCAGCATCTCGGCGGCCGGGGCAGCCCTGGCCCACCGGCTCACCGGCGCCGCCCTCTCCGGCCGGGACCTGCTCGTGCAGCTGCACGGGAACCGGCCGGCGGACGACGACCGGGCCGCCAGGACCCTGAGCGCCTTCCTCACCGATCTACGGCAGGCCGGCGCGCTGACGATCGATCCCGAACCGCGCACCGCCAAGGACAAGTTCAACCGCCTCGGCAAGCTCGACCCGGTCAAGCGGTTCCCCCTGGTCCACGACCCGGCCAGGATCACCGCGCCACTGGCGGGGCTGCTGCGCCGCGTCCCCCGCGCGATTCTCGCCGTGATCGCCGCCGCCGTCCCTGTCGCGGCACTGCCGCTGGTATGGGTCGCGCTCACGGCGCACCGTCCGACCCAGGCTCCCGTCCCGGCCCAACTCGGGGCCGTATGCCTGTTGCTGCTCGTGCAGATCGCCGTCCACGAGGCATGGCACGCCATCGCCATGGACGTCCTCGACATCCGTCCGCGAGACGCGGGCGTGGGTCTGCTCTTCTACGCGATACCGATGGCCTACGTCGACCGAACCGACGCCTACCGGTTCCATGGTCGCGCCGGTCGGGCGTTCGTCTCACTCGCCGGCCCGATCAGCGACACCTTCTGGATGGGCGTGGTCGCCCTGGTCGTCATCCGCAGCTCCGGCTCGACCCAGGCCCTCTGGTACTCCTTCCTCGCCCTGCAATCCCTGGCCCTGGTGGCCAACCTCAACCCGCTGTTCCCCACCGACGGCTACCACGCGGTCGAATCCGCGCTCGGCTCGATCAACATGCGATCGCGCGCGCTGACCTTCGTGCTGCACAAGCTCTCACGCACCCCGCTGCCCGCCTACCTGGCCCGAGTGCCGCGCCGCGCCAAGTTCGGGTATGCCGGTTACGCCGTGATCAGCAGCGCCTACCTCGGGGTCGTCCTGTGGGTCCTTCTCGCCAATGTCCTGCACCTCCTCGGAAGGCTGTGAGATGAACGCGATCCCGACGACGACGCGCGAGCCCTCCGGCTCGACGACGACCGCTGCGGCCGAGAGCACCCGTTGGGCCCCGTTCCGAGTGGACCGGCTGGCCTCCATCCCGGCCGCCGCCGTTCGGCTGAGCCCGGCCGTCCGACCTCTTCTCGACGAATACTACCGACTGACAACGGCATTGGCCGAGCATGGCACGCTCCTCAGCGATGCGATCTACCCGCTCGTGCCGCTGGTGGACGCGCGTACCCGCCGCGTTCTGCTCGCCGCCCGCCGTCAGGTCCACAACTCCACGTGCCCGGCGCCCGAGGCGCTCGACACCCTGCGCACCGCGGGCGTCGACTCCGACGCACTGGCCGGCTGGACATCCACCCGGCGTGCCGTCGACTCCGTCGAGGCGGACCTGGTCGCGACGCTCGATCGCGTGGCCGCAGTCGGCGACGAACTACTGATCCATCAACTGAACCGACCGGACGTGGCCCGTGCGCTGGCCGTCTGCGCGACCGAGTTCTCCGCGAGCCTGGGCAAGGAGTCCCTGCGCCCCGGAACCCGAGGCGGACGCAGCGCGGTCATGTACCTCGTCCGCGCGGCCCTCAAGCCGAGCCCGCTGAGTTCGCTGACGACGGTGAACCTGCACCCCGCCGACGCGCTCGACCGACACCACGTCACCGTGCCCGTCGGTATCGCCCAGCGTGTCGTGCAGGGCCTGTCCTGCGACCCACGTCTCGTCGAATGCTTCGACTACGAGGCCTCGCCGACCCTGCCCGCCCCGGACGGCGGACGCTGGGTCGTCGTACCCGGCGCCAGCGCGTCGGACCGATTCCCCTGGCGTGGCGAACGGATCGTCGACGCCGGCTCGTATGCCACCGAGGTCGACCTCCTTCAGGGCGTGGGTCGGCGCTCCGGTTCGGACCTGGCCCGCCTCCTGGGCGGCGCCGACGGCCCGGCCCGCGTCGCCCGGTTGTGCCGCATGGGACTGCTTCGTCCGGTGCTGCCGTGGGCTCGCGGGGCGGACGAGCCGCTCCGCGACCTCGCGCGGTCGCTGCGACGCTCCGGCGGGGCCCGGGGCGACGACTGGGCCCGGATGCTCGACTCGGTGTCCGAGGCGGCGGCGTCCGTATCGGGGGCGGACGCCGTCACCCGCCGCGAGCGACTCGTCGCGATCCGACGCGATGTCGACGCTCTCACCGGTTCGGCCCGGGTGCCGTCGTGGGACGGGCCGGTGCTCACCGAGGACGTCACGTCCGCCCGTTCGGTCGGCGACCTGCCCGACACGGTCCGCGACGACCTGACCCAGCTGGCCCGGGTGGCGCGCTCGTTCGTGTTCCGCAGCCACCTCTACGACGTCGTGCTGGCAGCGGTCAAGGCCGAGATCGGCATCGGCGGCCACCACCACGACGCGGTAGCCCTGCTGCGCCGGCTCCAGGGAACTCGCGGGCTCGTCAAGGCGATCCGCGAAGCCCAGGGTCTGGACATGGCATACGACCCCACCGACGGCAGACGCCGCGAGCTACCGGTCGGGAGGACCTCCGCGCCGCCGGCCCTCGCGGTGATGTACCAGCTCGCGGCCCGCGACCGCTCGGCCCTCGAGCGGGGCGACTACCACCTCGTGGTCAACCAGTTCGGCAACGCCCACGGCGGACTGCTGACCAGATTCGGGCCGGTCATCGGCCGCGACACGATGCGCGAGATCATCTGGCCCTGGCTGACCGACCTCAGGCCGGATTGCCAGGTCCGGACCGTCACCTTCTCCACCGACGTCAGCGGTGTGCAACACGCGGGCGCCGGGTTCCTGCCGGAGCTCGAATGGGACGGCACGCCCGAGGCCACGCCCACGCCGGGCGACCACGCCGGCCCGATTCGCTTCTCCGACCTCGGCATCATCCACCGCGCCGACAACGACACCCTCGAATTCGTCGATGCGCGAGGCGATCTCGTCGCCCCTGTGTACACCGGGATCGTGCCCGCCTCGTTGACGAACGGACCGACGCGACTGGCCTGCGCCCTCATGGACCCCTGGGTGGACGGCACCCCGCTGACCCGCACCAATCACCCGTTCCTGCGGTCGTCATTGCGGCTCGCCGAACCCATCATCCACCCGCGCATCTGCGTCGGCCGGGTCGTGACGGCGCGTCGGCGCTGGCTCATCCCCACCGACCAGATCGCCCTGCCGCTCAAGGGGGAGGGCGATACCGGCTACCTCATCAGGCTGGACGGCTGGCGTCGTTCGTTGGACCTGCCGGCGGACGTGTTCTTCCTGGCGGTCTCCGACGACATGGCCGACGACGCCCGTCGCAAACCGACCTTCCTCGACTTCGCCTCCCCGCACCTGGTGCAGGCCGCCGTGCCGCTCATCAAGGGCTCGCGGTACGTGCGCTTCGAGGAGACCCTTCCGGCCCTCGACGAGCACTGGGTGCCCGGTCCGGACGGCGGTTACGCGTGCGAACACCTCAGCTTCCTGGCCTGGGAACGACCCGCAGGAGGTGCCACATGACGGCACTGCCCGAGACGCCGACCTGGTTGTACCTCAAGGTCTATCCCGGTCGGCTCGACCTCATCGACGCCACGCTGCGCACCGTCGTCCGTCCCTGGGTCGCCGCACACACGTCCGTGATCCGCCGGTGGTTCTACCTGCGCTACTTCGACGGCGCCGGCCCCCATGTCCGGCTCCGGCTGCTGCTCGGCCACGACGACGCCGACGCCCTCGCACTGGCCGTGCCCGAGCTGCTCGACCGCCTGGGCAGCCTCGAGGCGGACGACCGGGCCCGGCGCAGCGACGTCCCCGGCCTGCCCGGACGGGCGCATCACCATGCCGCCAAGCAGTTCCGGGCCGAGGTGGCCGTGGACCTGTACGAACCCGAGTACGGCAAGTGGGGCGGAGTCGAGTTCATGCCGGTCGCCGAGACCCTGTTCGAGTTCTCCAGCACCATCAGCGCCGTCTTCCTCGATCTCATGCCCGCGGGTTGGCGCGGCCGACTCGCCATCGCCTCGGCCATCATCCGCGGCACAGTACGTTCCCTACAACTGGGTCGCGCCGACGAGCGGTCCTTCCTGGCGGCGCACTTCGCGTGGTGGTCCGGGGAGCACGGCGGCGGACCCACTGAGGATGTCGACACCCTGCGCGAGATCGCCGCGCGCGAGGGCCACGACGTCGTCGTCCTGATGCTCACCCTGACCTCCGACGACGTCTTCGTCGGCTCGCTCGAGGACTTCACCACCCAGCTCGCCGGCGTGCTGGCCAGGTCGAACCCCAGTCAGCAGCGGCTCTTCCTCGTCTTCCACCACCTGCACCTCATGCTCAACAGGCTGGGCGTCATCCCGTCCGAAGAGGCCCTCGCCTCGTTGATCGCAGCTCACGTCCTGGAGTTCGGCGATGTCGTCGACGCGTGCGCCTGAACGCGCCCCACGAGCGGTCCCCGCAGCGGTCCGGGCGCCCGCCCCGACCCTCTCTCCCGTCTTCGCCGCGGCATACCGGGAAACCGAGCGCCTGACCGGATGGTATGCCGGTCTGGCCGCCGATCTCGTCGCCTTCGCGGCTCCCCAGAACGAGTCGCTCGTCGTCGAGCTGTGCTGTGGCACAGGGGTGTCCACCAGGGCACTGGTCGCGGGCCTGCCCGAGCACGCCGAACTCGTGGCCATCGACGCGGCGCCCGCGATGCTCGCCGTCGCCGCGGCCGAACAGCGCGACGAGCGAATCCGTTGGCATCGCGCCCAGTTGCCCGAGGTGCCCTCGGGCCTGCGCGCCGACCTGGTGTTCTGCAGCGCCGGACTACCCGGTATCTCGCTCCCGGCACTCTTCCGGGCCGCCCGGGCGGTGTCGTCCGCCGCAGGCCGCCTGGTCTTCAACGCCCCGCCCGGTGTGCCGGAGTTCGCCGCCCTCGAACCCACCGCCCGCCGGCCCGACGCCCTCGAACCCGACCCGACCGGCCTGCTCGGCGCCATGCGCCGGATCGCGCAGCAGATGATCGGCGACCTGCCACTGCCGACCCACCGCGGCTCCACGCAGCCGCCGAGTGGCGATCTCTACGCCACAGCAGCGCGATTCGGCTGGGTCGTGGAGGACGTGCGCAGTCGCCGCTATGCGATGAGCCACCGCGACATGGCGCGCTGGCTCTCGCTGCCAGAGTTCCTCCCTGCATACCCGCCGTTGTCCCTCGCGCAATGTCGTGAGGTGCTGGCGCGGGCCGTGCGAGAGGTGGACCCGGACCGGATGGCCACGGCCACCTGGCAGCTGGTCCGAGCACGACGGGCACCGTCGATCGGCGGGCTCGACCCACACCAGGCCCACGAACGTTGGGCCGAGGAAACCCAGGAAAGGGGATGACATGCTTCGACTCGATCGAATCACGAAGTCCTTCGACGAACACCGGGTCCTCGACGACGTCAGCTTCAGCGTTCCCGACGGGTCGCTGACGGGCTTCGTCGGGGGCAACGGTGCCGGCAAGACCACCACGATGCGCGTCGTCATGGGCCTGCTGACCGCCGACTCCGGAACGGTCACCCGCGACGGCGTCCCGCTGACGGCGCAGGACCGGCAGCGCTTCGGCTACATGCCCGAGGAGCGCGGCCTCTACCCCAAGCAGGAGATCATCGACCAGCTGGTGTACTTCGGGACGCTGCACGGGGCATCGCGCGCAGCGGCCACCGCACGGGCCCGGGAGTTGCTGGAGCGGTTCGGTCTCGCCGAGCGGGCGGCCGACAAGCTGGAGACCCTGTCGCTCGGCAACCAGCAGCGGGTTCAGATCGCGGTGGCGCTCATGCACGAGCCGACCGCTCTCGTCCTGGACGAACCGTTCTCCGGACTCGACCCCGACGCGGTGAACGCGATGGCCGAACTCATCCGCGGCTGCGCGGACACCGGTGTTCCCGTGCTGTTCTCCAGCCACCAGCTCGACCTGGTCGAACGCCTCTGCGACCGCATCGTCATCCTCGCCCGCGGGCAGGTCGTGGCCGAGGGGACTGCCGAGGAGTTGCGCGCGGCCCATCAGCGACTCGTACGGATCGACGCCCCCGGGGTGGCCACCTGGATCCGCCGGATCGACGGCATCGCGCTCGTGGACGTCGCCGCGGACAGCGCGGTCTTCAACCCCTTCTCTCCCGACGCCGGACGCCGAGTCCTGCAGGCGGCCCTGGAACACGGGGACGTCACCACCTTCGGCGACGTGCGCATTCCCCTGTCCGAGCTCTACCAGGAGGCAACCCGATGACCACCGCACAGCTCGCCCCGTGGCGCCTCGTCGCCGCACGCGAATTGCGAATCCGACTCCGCAGCAAGGCATTCTGGATTTCCACGATCAGCACGCTGGTGATCATCGTCGGCGCCGCGGTCGTCTGGCACCTGATCCCCAAGGGCGGTGCGGACTACCGGATCGGGGTGACCGAGGACTCCTCGGCCCGAATCGTCGCCGCCGCCGGCCGGGCGGGGGCGACGTCTGGCCAGGACTCGCCGACCTTCACGGCGGTCCGGTATGCCGACGCCGAGCGTGCTGAGGGCGCCGTCACCGATGGCGCCGTGGACGCCGCCCTGACCCGCGCCGCCTCCGGGTGGACCCTGACGGCGAAGAAGCAGCCCGATGCGGCGCTCTCGTCCGCACTGCACTCCTCGATCACCGCGGTGACGGCATCGGCGAACGCGGCGAAGGCGGGCCTGGACCTAAGCACGCTCACGGCTGGGACCCAGCTGACGCCGGTCGCCCTGGACGGGTCCGCCGACCGGACGATGGTCGCCTACACGGTGACCTTCCTGTTCGGTCTGCTGTTCTTCCTGTCGTGCCAGCTCTTCGGCACCTCGACGGCGTCGAGTGTGGTCGAGGAGAAGGAGTCGCGGGTCGTCGAGGTGCTGCTGTCGGCCATCTCGTCACGACAACTGCTCGTCGGCAAGGTGGTCGGCAATGCGCTCGTCGGCATCGTGCAGATGACGCTCTTCGTCGGCGCCGGGCTGCTGGCCGCCTGGGCGACCGGCGGCATACCGCAACTCGGGGACATCGTCAGTTCGAGCGGGATCTTCCTGGCCTTCTATCTCGTCGGGTTCGTCACCATGTGCTTCCTCTTCGGAGGCCTGGGGTCGCTGGCATCCCGCGCGCAGGACATGCAATCGGCCACCGCTCCGCTGCAGATCGTCATCACCGCGGCCTACATGATCTCCTTCGTCGGATCGGAGGCGATCGTCAAAGTCACCTCGTATGTGCCGATCCTCTCGACGGTCACCATGCCCTCGCGAGCGCTGAAGGACACCGCCACGTGGTGGGAGGTGGCGATCGCCCTGACGATCGCCGTGGGCTTCGCCGTCGTGTCGGTCCGGTTGGCCGACCGCGCCTACCGCGGCTCGGTGCTGCAACTGGGTCCGCGACTGGAGTTGTCCAGCATCCTGGGGCGGCGCCGCGCCGCCTCCCGGGGCCGCGCGGCCGAGGTCCGGCTCGCCTCCACCCGGACCGCCCGGCAGTCCTGACGCGACCGGCATACGTCGCAACCAAGACTCACTCGATCCACCCCCACAAACCACAACCGTTAGCTCAGCGAAGGAGATTGCCATGGCAACGAATCAGTTCCTCGTCGTCATCGAGGCGGGCCTGACCGCCAACCAGTACGGCGCCACGATCGTCACGTCCGGCCCGATGGACGCCGACTCGGCCCGGGCCCTCGTCGGCGACGTGCTCGCCGGCCGCAAGGAGGACGTCGTGCGGATCTCGCCCGACGCGCAGGTCGTCAAGGTGTCCGGGGCCGACCAGTACCTCGTCGTCGAGTCCCGCCGTGGACAGCCGGACCGACTGACCCGGATCAGTGTGGCCGAGGCCGTCGGATAGACCGCCCGCGCCATCGGCGACGGTCGGAGATGACATCTGTCATCTCCGACCGTTGACGCCTGCCCCTGACGCCCACCCTCGTCAGCGGGAGACGATGGGTCCACTGGCGGTCGGACGGGGGGCGGCGTGGAAGCTCAGGGCCTGGAGTTCACGGTGGGGCACCCGGACTTCTACGACGTTCCGTGGTCCGTCGACGCGGTCGACCCGGGGCCGTCGCTGCTGCCGGCGGCGGCCCAGGGCGACACCCGGCCGAGGACGCGTTCGGGACCCTGGCTCGTCGTCGGGGACCCGACCGGGCTCCCGTCATCCGGCTGGAAGATCCACGTCTCGGCGAGCCCGGCGGAGTCGGCGCAGGTCGTGGCTCTGGTCGATTCGGTATGCCGGCGCCTGGGGGTGGTGTTCAAGACCCTGGCCACTCCGCGGCTCGTCCTGGCCAATCTGGGCAAGCACGCACCGCGCGAGAGCAGCGGCAAGATCGTCACGGCATACCCACCGGCGCCGCTGCTGGCCGTGACGGTCGCCGAACTCCGGACCGCGTTGTTGGACCGGCCAGGACCGCCGATCGCGAACGATATACGGATCAGTCGCTGTCCGGTGGGTCTTCGGCACGGCTCGTTCGCGCAGGTGTGGACCACGGACGCCGCCGGCACACCCATCCCCGGCCTGGCGCTCGATGGGATCGTGCGACCGGATCGACGCGGCCGCAAGGGCGACGCTCCCGCGCTGCCCGAGGACGTTCTCGAGCTGCTCGCGGACCCGCCGTCCGGCACCCTCGACATTCACGACGTGCGACTCGTTCATCGCTCGAATGCCGGTGCCGTCTATCGAGCCACCTGGACCGACGGCCGCCGGGTCGTCATCAAGGAGGCCCGCCGGCACACCGGCCTCGACCGCGGCGGCACCGATGCCGTCGCCCGTCTCCGCCATGAGGCGCTCGCCCTGCAGCGGTGCAGTGGATCCGGGGTTACCGCGGAACCGGTGGACTACGTCGACCTGGGCGAAAGCGAACTGCTCGTCATGGACTGCGTCGAGGGAATCACCCTGACCCGGGCCATGGTCGCCCGCCACCCGGCGTGCAACCCGGAGCGGGGTGCGGCCGAGAGTTCCGTTCCCGCCTATGCCGATTGGGTCGAGCAGATCCGAGTTCGGTTGCGGTCGGCCGTGTCCCGCATCCACGAGCGTGGCGTGGTCCACGGCGACATCCATCCGGACAATGTCCTCCTCGTCGGTGACCGGCTGGTCCTCATCGACTTCGAGTCGGCCGGTGTTGACGGGGTGGTGTGCGCGGACGGCATTGCCGCTCGGGGATTCTCGGATCCCGAGCAGACCGGCGTGGCCGCCGACCTGGGTGCCGTGGAGCGTACGGCCGATACCCTGCTGCAGCCGCAGACTCCGCTGCTGCGACACCGGCCGGATCTGGCGGTCGTCCTGCGGGACGCCGCTCGCGCCGACCTGGGGCTGAGCGTCCACCCGGACCCTCAGACCGGGACCGACGCGCCTGCGATCGACGTGCGCAGAGTGCTCGCCGGTATGCGGCTCGTCCGGCAGTGGCACCGCAGCGACCGGCTCTACCCGGGCGGCGTCGAGCAATTCGCCGCTCCCCGAGCAGGATTGGGTCTGATGCACGGCGCCGCCGGAGTCTGTCTCGCCGAGGCCGCCGTCAATGGTCGGCCCGACGAGCAGGCCCTGGCGTGGCTGGAGGTGCAGGCGCGAGCCTCGGGTCCCTGGCCACGCGGGCTCGCCGACGGCCTGGACGGCGTGGCGCTGGCTCTGGCGCTGTGCGGCAGGGAAGCGGCGGCGGCGCACGTTCTCGACAAGTCGCGAGACGACGACGTTCGCGCGCCCTGGTGGGGCACGGGGGCGGCCGGGTGCGCCCTGGTCGCGGCTGAACTCGGGGAGGTCTTTGACGACAGCACGCTTCGCGTTCGAGCCAGACGGCATACGGCGAGTGTGGTTGCGGCACTGAAGGATCCGTCAATTCCGAGTGGTTATGCGCCGGGCCTGGTCCGTGGTTGGGCGGGAATCGCCCTGTCGCTGCTGCGGATCGCGCAGGTGAGTGATGATCTTCGGGAGGCCTGCCTCTTCGGCGCAGGCATTGCCCTCGACCGAGAGCTGCCGGCGCTGCGCGAGGTCGGAGCCGGACTCTTCGCGGTCGACGGACCGCGACTGTCGCCCGCCCTCGGGGTCGGGTCCGCCGCCGCCGGTCTCGCCGCCGGCGCCCTGCTCGCAGCCGACGAGACCGACGCGACCGACGCGGCGACCGAGCGCACCCAGGAACTGCGCCGGGTCATCGAGGACGTCGCCCATGCGCTGCGGTCGCCGGTGATCATGCAGGGCGGCCTGCTCACCGGACGATCCGGCATCGCCCTGACGCTGGCCCGTCTGGTCCCAGCCGACCCCATGGTGAGTGTGCACCGGCAGCGGCTGTCCTGGCATACGGTCCCTGCAGTGCACTCGCGAACCCTTGCCGATACACCGGGAGCGAACGACGCCGACCTCGTTCTCGGAGAGCACCTGCACAGGTTCTCCGCCGACCTCGCCACCGGCTCTGCGGGCCTGCTCCTGGCACTGCGTCCCGAACTGGCCGCGGATGTGCTGCGGCTGCCCAGCGACGTGGGTTCCGTTGTCCCGCAACAAGTTGCGAGCTGTCCGGGAGACATGACAAGCGTCACCTCGACCTCTTGACGCCGGGCACTGCCGGGCGATCGGCGCCTCCCGGAAGACTCGATCTCAGGCCACCCGACCAGCGGGTGGACACCACGACCGAAAGGAACGACAGCCATGTCCCTCGCCGCCCTCCACGACCTCGACCTCGACGTCAAGCCCGGTGACCCCGACCTGACGCCCACCTGGATCAGCTTCCTGTCCTTCTACTGGTGCTGACCGCAGGGTGCTGACCAACCCACCCGCGTACCGCCACCGTGGGCGCTCGGTCCGCCGGGAGCCGAGCACCTCACTCACCCAAACCGTCTCGTTTCCAGCGAACTATCTCGTTCCCTGCAACAAGGAGGTCGGCCGTGGACACCGCGCCGAAAGACGTGCGGCGAGTCGCCCGACTCCTCGACGTCGCGGTGACCACGGCCGGCCCCGACTCGTACGAGTGGCTGAGCCGGCTCGATCTGGAGATCATCGCCGGCACGCTGACGGTCGTTTCCGGGGATCGACGCGGCCGCGACGAGCTCTTCTCGCTCCTGCTCGGTGAGCTGCCGCCCACCGCAGGACTCGTCGAGGTCGCTGGCGCGCCGACCGAACCTGGCCACCGCCAGAGGGTTTCACCGGTGGCCGTAGTCGGCCGAGACGCGAGTTTCATCCCGTACCTCACCGTCCGGGAGAACGTCGAACTCGCGCGACCCCTCTCCTCCGGCGAGGACCCCGACAAGATCTTCGCGGTCACCGGGTTGGGCGAACTCGTCGGACGACCCCCCGACGATCTCGACGACGATGCCCGCCTGATGGCCGCCCTGGCCCGGGCTCTCGTCCGCGACCCCGACCTGATCATGCTCCGCGACCCGACGGACCACGACCGACGCCGCCCGGGGGAGGACGCCACCGGCATTCCCCGGGTGCCCGAGGTGCTGCGGGAACTCGTCGACGTCCAGGGCCGCACGCTGCTCGCCGGTTCGGACGATCCGGCGCTGTGGGCGTTGGCCGACGAACGGTATGTCGTCGTCGCCGGCGCCCTGACCAGGCAGCCTCGGATGGATCAACCCGGAGGGGATGCCGAGTGAACCGGGAGGGACCACCATGAACTCCGCCCCGATGCGCGTACTCGCCCGCCGCCTCGCCCACCCGGTGGCCGAGGACCCCGTCCGGGGAGTCGCCGCCGTCGCCGCCCTCGGTGCGATCCTGGGCGCCACGATCGCCTGGCTCGTGTTCGGCGGTCTCGCCGCGGACCGGCGGACGTGGAGCCCCGCAGGTCTCGGCGTCGCACTGCTCGCCATGGTGGTGCTGCGCTACATCCCCCCCGTGATCGAGGTGCGGAGCCTGCTGACCAGGCTCTGGGACCGTCAAGAGCGGGCCCTGCGCGAATGCGGACTGGACGCCCGTGCCGTCGGCCGCTTCCAACGCGACTCCCTGGCCGCGCCGGTGGCCCTGGCCGTCGGCCCCGTTGTCGCGGTCGCCCTGGGGGTGTGGTGGTGGCGGGAACCGGGGCCCAGCGCCTGGGCGGCGGTCGCAATCGTCCTGCTCGCCGGCGCCGGTGCACTGTGGGCCGTGCTCCCTGTGACGCCGCGCACAGCGAGGGGCCCCCATGCTACGTTTACCCCAGCCGGGGATCGAGGCGAGCCGTCGTGACGATCAACTGGTCGACCCGAACGATGCCCGTCGGTCGGAGCCGAGCAACACATTCGGGGGCGCTAGTGGAGTCCACGTCGACGTTCCGCGAAGACTACGTGGCGCTCGCGGCCACGTGGCTCGTCACGGCATACCTGTTGCTCCAGGCGATCGCCTCCGCCATCACCCAAGAAGACCCGACCATGGGCATCGGCCGCCGGCTGGGCACCATCCTCGCCAACGTCGCGATCACCGCCCTGTTCGTCCGGCTCCAACTGCGCGTCGTCCGCCGCCCGCCCGGACGCGCCGACATCGTGACCGTCACCCTGCTGTGCGTCTGCACCATGACCCTCCTCGTCGTCGGCAACTCCTGGACGGGCATCGGGCTGGCACTGGCCGCAGTCCTCCTCACCGTCCCGCTGCCGTGGAACCTGCTCGTCGCAGCCGCGCTCGGCGCGCTGGAAATCCTCGTCCTGCTCTGGGCGACCCGCGATCCCGTTCTGCGCGTGGCCGTCCCGGCGGTCAACTGGCTGACTGCCGTTGTCCTGTATGCCTTGACGCGGCTCGTGCGGGTCCTGCACGAACTCGCCGCCGCCCGCGAACACATGGCCCGCATCAAGGTCGACGAAGAGCGCCACCGGATCTCCCGCGACCTGCACGACATGATCGGACGAACCCTGGTCGCCGTCTCGCTGCGCAACGAGGCCGCCATGCGACTGATCGACCGCGACGTCGCCGCGTGCAAGGTCCAACTCCACGAGGTGCAGGGCACGATCATCAGCGGTCAGACCCAACTGCGGGCGCTCACGAGCGGACCGGTCATCGTCGGACTCACCGTCGAACTCGCGACCGCCCGCGAACTCTGCGAACGCCTCGGCATCCGCTGCGAAACCGACGAGGTCAAAGTCGCCGACGCGGCCACCGACCGCGTGCTGGCCGCCGTCGTCCGCGAGGCCATCACCAATATGCTCCGTCATTCGCGACCCAAACGGTGCGAGGTCTCCATCCGCCGAGAAGCCCTGGCCACCGTCCTCACAATCGTCAACGACGGCTGCCCCAACCGGGATTCGGACGGGTCCCGCGGGACCGGGCTGGCCGACCTGGCCTCGCGAATCGACTCCATCGGCGGCGAACTCATCGTCGGCCCGGTCAGCGGCGGACGATTCCGCGTGCTGGCGCGCGTCCCGCATCGGACGCCGGCTGCGAGCACGCCGGCACAGCCCGACGCGGCGGGCGGCGCGGCGGGCGGCGCCGCAACCCCGGACCGTCACCTCGACTCGACCGCCCGGTATGCCACGTCGAGCGGCGGTATGCCGTGAGCCAGGTGAGCGAGGTGAGCCCGAACAGGCTTCGCGTCCTCATCGCCGAGGACATCGACCTCGTCGCCGAGGCCTTCGAGGTCCTGCTCTCCACCGAACCCACCCTGGAGGTGATCGGCCGCGTCGGCCGAGGCGACCTCGTCCTCGACGCCGTCGCCCGCCATCGCCCCGACGTCGGCCTCCTCGACGTCGACATGCCCGGCATGGACGGCATCGCCGCAACCGCCCAGGTCGTCGCCACCTACCCGGACTGCAAGATCCTGCTGCTCACCGCGCTCCCGGGCAGCGGACACCTCCACAAGGCGCTCGCGGCCGGAGCCAGCGGCTACCTCGTCAAGGCCACGACCGCGACCCGGCTCATCGAGGCCATCCACACGGTCGCCGCCGGCGGGACCGTCGTCGACCCCCAACTGGCCGTCGACGCCCTGCGCACCGGCCCCAACCCGCTCACCGACCGGGAGACCGAGATCCTGCGCCTCGTCGAGAAGGGCGTCGGCACCGAGGCCATCGCCGCCCGGCTCTACCTCTCGCCCGGCACGGTACGCAACTACCTGTCCAACGCCATGACCAAACTGGACGCCTCCTCACGGATGGAGGCCCTCAACAAGGCCCGCGACCGCGGCTGGATCTGACCCGCCGCCCCCC
>JBDIAR010000005.1:0-37197 GCA_039812545.1 Dermatophilaceae bacterium
GAATGACGGTCGGAATGCCGGTCGGAATGCCGAGACGAACTGCGGGGCGCGGGCCCCCCGGCGTCGAGCCGGTCGTACGCGTCGACGATCCGCGAGACCAGCCGGTGGCGGACGACGTCCACGGAGGTGAGTTCGGCGAAGTGGATGTCCTCGATGCCGGTCAGCACATCGCGGACCTGGCGCAGCCCGCTGGTCGTCCCGCCCGGCAGGTCGACCTGGGTGACGTCACCGGTGACGACCATCTTGGAGTCGAACCCGAGGCGGGTCAGGAACATCTTCATCTGCTCCGCCGAGGTGTTCTGTGCCTCGTCGAGGATGATGAAAGCCCCGTTGAGCGTGCGCCCCCGCATGTATGCCAGGGGCGCCACCTCGATCGTGCCGGCGGCCATCAGCCGCGGGATCGAGTCGGGGTCCACCATGTCGTGCAGGGCGTCGTACAGCGGGCGCAGGTACGGGTCGATCTTGTCGTTGAGAGTGCCGGGCAGGAAACCGAGCCGCTCGCCCGCCTCGACGGCCGGCCGGGTGAGGATGATCCGGTTGACCTGCTTGGCCTGCAACGCCGCGACCGCCTTGGCCATCGCCAGGTAGGTCTTGCCGGTGCCGGCGGGACCGATGCCGAAGACGATGGTGTGCTTGTCGATGGCGTCGACATAGCGCTTCTGCCCGAGCGTCTTGGGCCGGATGGTGCGGCCCCGGCTCGACACGATGTTCATCGTCAGGACGTCCGCGGGGCGTTCGGGGACGTGACCGCGGAGCATCGCGATGGAGCGTTCGACGGCATCCCGGGTCAACGGCTGTCCGGCGGCGATGACCACCAGCAACTCGTCGATCAGCCGGTCCACGAGGTCGACGTCGTCCGGTCGGCCGGTGAGGGTGATCTCGTTGCCGCGGACGTGCACGTCGAGCCGTGGGACGGCACGTTCGATGGTTCGCAGGAGTTCATCGCGGGGGCCGAGCAGGGAGACCATGGTGACGGTCCCCGGGATCGTGATCGTATGCGCGTCCGCCCGGGCGGGCGATGCCGTGGCCGGCGCGGTGCTGGGGTCGTCGGTACTCATCGAAGACCCAGTCTACTGAGCCGTCCAACGAGTTCCGCGGCGTCGTCCCCGCCGCCCCCGAGTCGGATTGCCGCCGGAGTGGGATTGACCCCGGCAGAGTCACTCGGGCAGCTCGCGTCCGCCGATGAGGTGCAGGTGCGCGTGGAAGACCGTCTGACCCGCCACGGCGCCGGTGTTGACGACCAACCGGTACCCGGCGTCCAGCCCCTCTTCGATGGCGATCCGGCCGGCCATGGCGAAGACGGCCTGGAGTTCGGTGGCGCTCACGGCCGCCAGCCCGACGACATTGGCCACGTGGCGCTTCGGGATGACGAGAACATGGGTCGGCGCCTTGGGATTGATGTCTCGGAAGGCGAGAACCTGACCGTTTTCGGCGACCTTGGTCGCCGGGATCTCTCCGTCGATGATCCGGCAGAAGAGGCAGTCCCCCGTCGGGACGTCGTTCGCAACCATGACCTCACTCTATGCGCGGACCCGTGGACCAGCCAGGGCGCACACTGAACTCCATGGGCTTCACCCGCGCACACCTGGCGGCTCAACAGAGCCGGACGGTTCCCGATCTGCTTCCGCAGCGGGGTCGGCGGCTTCGGCTGCTGCTCGTCGGGATCAACCCCGGCCTGTGGACCGCCGCCGCCCAGGCGCACTTCGCCCGGCCCGGCAATCGATTCTGGCCGGCGCTGTATGCCGGTGGCGTCCTGCCGAGACCTGTCGACGTTTCCGCCGGCATGAGTACTCAGGACGCGGCACTCGTGACCGGGCTCGGCATCGGGATCACCAATCTGGTGGCCCGGGCCACCGCCCGAGCCGACGAACTCACGGCCGCGGAACTGGCGGTGGGCGCGGCGAACCTCGAGTCCTTGGTGAGCACCCGGCGACCGGACGTGGTCGCGGTTCTCGGCGTCACGGCATACCGGAGCGCATTCGGGCGCCGCAAGGCACGGATCGGCGACCAACCCGAGTCACTGGCTGGAGCGCGGCTGATCGTGGCCCCCAATCCCAGCGGGCTCAATGCCCATGTCGGCCTCGCCGACCTGGCGCGGGTCTACCGGTCGATCGCCGTCGCCGCGGGGATCATCGCGACCGTCGACCCCGGGGCCGTGGGCGAAGCCGACGATTCACGACACGCCGGGGCAACCGGATCGAGTCGTCGCGCGCCAGTGGCTCGTGAGAGCGTTGACCGTGGCTGAACGTCCCCAGACCCGGCAGGCGGGTGAGTCCGCCGCCGATGCCGCGATCACCCAGCTCTACACGGCTCACTTCCGGGGCCTGACGCGACTGGCCTGGCTGCTCGTTCGAGACCAGGGCCTGGCCGAGGACATCGTCCAAGAGGCGTTCGTCGACACCCACCGCCGCTGGGACTCCATCCGCGAACCCGAGCGAGCCACGGCATACCTCCGGCGCAGCGTCGTCAACGGCTGTCGAAGCGCGGCCCGCCACCAGGGCGTCGTCGACCGCCACCTCGCCAGCGAGATCGGTTCCGCCGATCTGCCGGGTCGGCTGACGGCGAAGAGCGCCGAGGACATCGCGATCGGCCAGGATGCGCGACGGGAGATGATCGCCGCCATCGAGCGACTGCCCCCGAGGCAGCGGGAGGTCGTGGTGTTGCGCTACTACGCGGATCTGTCCGAGCGACAGATCGCCGATGCCCTCGGGATCTCACCGGGGGCGGTCAAGGGATACGCCCATCGCGCCGTCAACGCATTGCGCGACGACCTGGAAGGACGGTGACCGAGATGGTTGATCGCCCCGAAGACGCCGCCGACGACCGGTTCGCCGATGCCCGCTGGGACGTGCCGGACGACCTCGGCGCGACCGGTCCGGACGCCGACTTCGTCAGCCGGATCCGGACGAGCCTGAACGCCGAGGCGAACACCGTCGCCCCCCGCGATCGATTGGCCGAGATCCTCGCCCAGGCCAATACCGCTTCGCTCGCAGAGTCTGGTCGGGGATCTGGGCGCCGGTTCGGCACGACCGAAGAGGCGCAACGGCGCCGCTCCGGAAAGCCTCGTCCCGGATCCGGATGGGTCTGGCCGCTGTCGGCGGCGGCCGCGGTTGCGCTGATCGCCGGCGGGATCTTCCTCAACCGTCCGGGAACGACACCCAACGGCACGGCGGGCGGCCCCGCGGGGACGGCAACGGTCACCCAGACCGTGTCGGCGGGAACCCTGAGCACCGAATCGCCGGCCCAGCGCAATGACACGGTGACGGCCACCCTGCCCGCATACCGGGTCGCGGTCGTCGGGACCAACCGAGTCGGGCTCGTGCGGGAGTTCGTCGATGTCGACGCCCCGGCGCTCGACGGCGTCGTGGGCGCCGACGAGCTCATCCGCTCGGCCATTCACGAGTCGATGAGCGCGGGTACGGATCCGTCGACCATGGACCTGTGGGCCGGGGTGTCGGTGACCAAGGTCGTCCATGTCGACACCCTGGCGACGGTGTACCTCGACAGGGCGCCCGCCCTCCCGGGGTCGCTGCCGGGCATCTCGGGGGTCGGCCGTGACCGGCTCGCCACGCTGGGCATCCAGCAGCTGGTCTGGTCGGCCAGCGGAGCCGTCCAAGAACCGAAGCTGACCCTGACGTTCGTCATCGCGGACGGTTCGCGCACCCTTTTCGGTACCCAGCCGGCCGCGGGCCGCTACGTCCGACCCGAGGGCGCGGAAGCCGTGGCGGGGGTCCTGGCGCCCATCTGGATCCTCGCCCCCAACCCGGGCGCCGTCCTGCCGGCGGGGCGACCGGTCGTGGTCAGCGGTGATGCGATGGTCTTCGAGGCCAATGTGAACTGGGAGTACACCCGGGCCGGGGAGACGACCGTACAGCGCCAGGGCAGCACCCGGGCGACGCTGGCGGCACCCGAGCGGGGGGCCTTCTCGGTCGACCTCGGGGTTCTCGCCCCCGGGGACTATCGCTTCACGGCATACGAGACGAGCATGGCCGACGGCTCGCGGACGGTGAGCCGTTGGGTCGATTTCACCGTCGCGTAGCGGCCGTCTTCAGCGCCACCGGACGGCGGCGCTGAGGATGGCGATGGCCGCGGGGCCGGCGCTCGAGGACCGCAACACATCGGGTCCGAGTCGGACGGCGGTGGCTCCGGCGTCGGTGAGTCGAGCGAGTTCGTCCGGGGCGATGCCGCCCTCGGGGCCGACCACGACGAGAACGTCGCCGCCGCTCGGGAGGTCGATCGAGGCGATCGGCGCGGCGGCCTCCTCGTGCAACACCAAAGCCAGGGCGGCGCGGGAGACGCGTTCGGCGAGCGCGGCCGTCGTCACCGGTCCGCCCACCTGTGGGAGATAGGGCCGACGCGACTGTTTGGTCGCGGCTACGGTGATCTTCACCCACTTGTCCAGGGCCCGGGCTCCCCGGTCCTCGCGCCACCGGACGATGCTGCGGTCGGCCTGCCAGGCCAGGATCTCGTCGGCGCCGAGTTCGGTCGCGGTTTCGACGGCCGATTCGTCTCGTCCGCCCTTGGCGAGGGCCTGGACCAGTACGAAGCGCGGGTCCGCCGGCCGGTGGTGTTCGACGGCGAGGATCCGGGTCACCAGTGCCGATGCCGAGCCACCGACGATCTCGGCGGTGACACGCCGACCCGCGCCGTCCCCGACGAGGAGGCGATCGCCCACTCCCAGGCGGAGCGACCCGGCCGCGTGTCGGGACTGCTCGCCGTCGAGGACGAGTTCGTCGCCGACGCCGAGCCCGGCGGGCCAGGACTGCGACAGCAGGAAGAGCGGGAGGGTCACCGGGACCTCGTCACGCCTTGAAGGCGTCGCGCATCTTGTCGAAGAAGCCCTTCGGCTGGGTCTCCAGCCGGCCCTGCGGCCGATCCTCCCCGCGGTCCTGGGCGAACTGGCGCAACAGCGCCTCCTGCTCCGGGGTGAGGCGGGTCGGCGTCGTCACCACCAGATGGACGACCAGGTCGCCGCGCCCCGCACCGCGCAGGTGTGTGACGCCCAGGCCGCGCAGCGTCCGAGTATCCCCGGACTGGGTGCCGGGACGGATCTCCAGGTCGCTTCGCCCGTCGAAGGTCGCCAGCGGGACGGTGGTTCCCAGCGCGGCCGCCGTCATCGGGATCTGCACCGTGCAATGCAGGTCGTCGCCGCGCCGGGTGAAGGATTCGTTTCCCCGAACGCGCACCTCGACATACAGATCGCCCGCCGGACCCCCACCCGGGCCGACCTCGCCCTCGCCGGCCAGCTGGATCCGCGTCCCGGTGTCCACCCCGGCGGGGACCTTGATCCGCAACGTCCGCCGGGTGCGGACCCGCCCGTCGGCGGAACACTCCATGCACGGGTGCGTGATGATCGTGCCGAAACCGTGGCAGGACGCGCAGGGCCGAGAGGTCATGACCTGGCCGAGGAAGGACCGCTGGACCTGTTGGACCTCCCCGCGGCCCTGACAGGTCGGACAGGTCTTCGTCCCGGTTCCGGCCTGCGAACCCTCGCCGCGACAGGCCTGGCAGACGACCGCCGTGTCGATCGTCAGGCTCTCCTCGCCGCCGAAGACGGCCTGACCCAGATCGATGTCGAGCGGCACGAGGGCGTCCTGCCCGCGCTGGCGACGGGGGCGCGGACCGCGTCCGCCCGATGCGGCGCCGCCGAAGAAGGCGTCCATGACGTCGGCGAACGAGAACCCCGGACCCTGGCCGAAACCGGCTCCGCCTCCCGGGGCATACGGGTCGTGTCCGAGGTCGTAGGCGCGCTTCTTGCCGGGGTCGGACAGGACGTCGTATGCCTGTGAGACGCGTTTGAAGCGCTCCTCCGGCTCCGGGCCGGGGTTCACATCGGGGTGCAGCTGGCGGGCCAACCGCCGGTAGGCCCGCTTGATGTCCTCGGCGGTGGCCTCA
This sequence comes from Dermatophilaceae bacterium, assembly GCA_039812545.1. GTDB lineage: Bacteria > Actinomycetota > Actinomycetes > Actinomycetales > Dermatophilaceae > JBDIAR01. Next base: position 5,896 of record JBDIAR010000005.1, read on the forward strand.
CGCGACAGCCCGAGTTCTGCGTAGTAGTCGTTCACCGAGTGCCCTTCACCGGATCGATTTCGACGGTTCGTGTCGGCGAGGACTCCAGGATCGCCGACACGTAGTGGGCGACGGCGCGCACCGCCGCGATGGTCGACGGGTAGTCCATCCGGGTCGGCCCGAGCACCCCGAGGGTCGCCACCGGCCGCCCGTCCGCGCCATACCCGGCCGCGACGAGCGAGGTCGACTGCAGCCCCTGGACCGGGTTCTCCCGCCCGATCCGCACCGAGACCGGCTCGGAGTCACCCAGGCTGGCGAAGAGACGCAGCAGCACCATGTGTTCTTCGAGGGCGTCCAGGACCGGCCCGATGGTGAATGGGAAGTCGGAGCGGAACCGGGTCAGGTTCGCCTGGCCGGCCAAGATGACCCGCTCCTCGCTCTCCGCGGCGAACACCTCGCGCAGGCTGGCGAGGACCCCGAGGACCGCGTCGCGCTGGTGTGGGGGGAACTCCACCGGCACCTCCTGCAGGCGGGTGGCGGCGTCGGCGAAGGGGTGGCCCGCGGCCTGGCGGTTGATCGCCGCCCGCAACGAGGTGACGAAGCGCTCGCCCTCCTCGCCGTCCAGATCCCAACCGACGGGGACGATCCGCTGTTCGACCCGGCCCGAGTCCACGATGAGCACGAGCATCATCCGGCGGCCGTCCAGCCGGAGCAGTTCGACGTGCCGGACCGAGGACCGGCTCAGGCTCGGGTACTGGACGACGGCCACCTGGTGGGTCAAGGAGGACAGCAACCGCACGGTCCGCTCGACGACGTCGTCGAGGTCCACGGCGCCGGACATGAACCGGGCGATCGCCGCGCGCTCCGAGGCACTGAGCGGCTTGGCCTCGCTCAGTCGGTCCACGAACAGGCGGTACCCGGCGTCCGTGGGGACCCGGCCCGCCGAGGTATGCGGGGCGTGGATGAATCCGTCCTCCTCCAGGATCGCCATGTCGTTTCGGATCGTCGCGGCGGAGACCCCGAGGGCGTGCCGGTCCACCAAAGCCTTCGACCCGACGGGTTCGGAGGTCTGGACGTAGTCCGTGACGATCGCTCGCAGGACGTCGAGGCGGCGTTGTTCGCTCATCGCCATCCTTCCCACGCTCGGGCACTCCTGACACCGAGTACCCTCTGGCACTCACAGAATCTGAGCGCCCGCTGGCACTCAGTGACTTCGAGTGCCAATCTTACGACCCTCGGCGCGCCACCTCCGTATGCCGCCCGGCCGCGGCATACGCTCCCGCAGGTGCGAAGGGGTCAGCCGATGGATCGCTACGGGTCCGACGTCCTGCGCGGCACGTGGCGCACGCCGCGTCCCGCGGCCGCCCAGGTGCCCGCCGAACCCGGCCTCGTCGTCGAGGAGGCCGAGACCGGTTGGGTCGGGGCGGTGCTGCGCGCCGAGAAGTCCGGGGGCCTGCACATCGTGGAGTTGGAGGACCGCCGCGGCCGGACCCGGTCCTTCCCGCTCGGGCACGGTTTCCGCATCGACGGGCAGCCGGTCGAACTCGTTCCGCCCCGCGCCGCCGCCACCGCGGCCCTGACCGCCGCGCGGCAGGCCGCCGCCCGCACCGCCAGCGGGTCCCGGTCGGTCGCAGCCACGCCGGCCCGGGTCGCCGCGGCGAGCCGAATTTTCGTCGAGGGCCGCCACGATGCCGAACTCGTGGAGAAGGTCTGGGGCGACGACCTGCGGGTCGAGGGCGTGGTCGTCGAACTCCTCGACGGCATCGACGACCTGGCCGGGGCGATCGCGGACTTCGCACCGGCGCCGGGTCGGCGGATGGGCGTCCTCGTCGACCACCTGGTAGCGGGTTCCAAGGAGTCCCGGATCGTCGCCGAGGCCGGTCGCGGGCGGGACGAACACGTGTTGATCGTCGGGCACCCGTTCGTCGACGTCTGGCAATCGGTGCGCCCCCAACGACTCGGCCTGGACCGCTGGCCGCAGGTCCCCCGGCATACCGAGTGGAAGGCGGGGATCTGCGCCGCCCTCGGCTGGCCGCACGCGAGCCAGGCCGACATCGCCACCGCCTGGAAGAGGATCCTCGGGACCGTTCGCACGTATGCCGACCTGGAGCCGGCGTTCCTCGGGCGCGTCGAGGAGTTGATCGACTTCGTCACGCTCCCCTGAGCCGGGCGGCTCGGTGTTGCGCCGCCGCGGTCAGGGCAGGAGGCGGTGCACGATCGTGTCGATCAGCAGCCGACCGCGCAGGGTCGGGACGAGACGCCGGCCGGCCAGCGCCTCCCTCGCGTCGACCAATCCGTCGGCGATCAGACCGGCGACCGATTCCCGCCCGGCAGGTTCGAGGTCGTCGATCGCCAGACCCGTGCTCAGCCTGACCTGCAGCAGCACGCCTTCGGCATACCGCTGCTCACCGGTCAAGATCTCCCGGGCCGCCGCCGGTGACTCGCCCCGCGCGAGGCGTCCGACGTAGGTCGCCGGGTTCTTGACATTCCACCAGCGCACCCCGCCGACGTGGCTGTGCGCGCCGGGGCCGATCCCCCACCAGTGCGCGCCGTCCCAGTACGCCAGGTTGTGGCGGCACGCGTCCTGCGGTCGACGGGCCCAGTTGCTCACCTCGTACCAGGCATACCCCGCCTCGGTCAGCAGACGGTCGGCGAGTTCGTACTTCGCCGCCTCGTCGTCGTCGTCGGGCCCGGGAAGTTCGCCTCGGGACACCCGGGCGGCGAGCGCGGTGCCGTCCTCCACGACCAGGGCGTATGCCGAGACGTGGTCCGGTTCGAGGGCCACCGCGGAGCGGACCGTGTCCGCCCAGTCGGCGAGCGACTCCCCCGGCGTTCCGTAGATCAGGTCCACGCTGGTGGCCAGGCCGGCCGCCCGCGCAGCGGCGACACCGGCGGCGACATTGTCGTGCCGGTGCGTGCGATCCAGGACGGCGAGGACGTGGGGCTTGGCCGACTGCATGCCCAGGCTCACCCGGGTGAACCCGCCGGCCGCCAGCTCCTGCAGGTATGCCGGATCGAGGGTGTCCGGGTTGGCTTCCGTCGTGATCTCGGCGTCGGGGTCGAGGCCGAACCGGTCCGCGACGCGGCGCAGGAGGGACACCAGGGTGGCGGCCGGCAGCATCGTGGGGGTGCCACCGCCGAAGAAGACCGTGGCGACCGGTGGCGGATCGGTCAGGACGCGGCGGGCCAGGTCCAGTTCGGCCACGGCGGCGTCGAGGAAGTCGGTCGGTGCACTGCCGGCCTCGGCCAGGGTGTAGGTGTTGAAGTCGCAGTAGCCACAACGCCGCAGACAGTACGGCACGTGCAGGTAGATCCCCAGCGGGCCGGGGCGAGTGCCCGGTGGACCACCACCGGCGCCGCGCCAGACGCCCGCGGGCAGGGTTCCGTCGCTGGGAGCGGGTTCTCCCTCGGGCAGCGCGACCGGCATACCCGCGATTATCCAGGGCGCCCCGGTGGGGTCTCGGCGGCCGTTCGCCGCATTCCCGGAAAACCGGCAGCCCGGACCACTTGTGCTCGACCCCCTCTCGGCCGTACAACAGTGAGTACGAAAGGTTCCTCTCCGGCGGCAACGGCGCCTCCGGGCGGTACCTGTCACCCAGGGCAACGGCGCACCACCCACCATCCCGGTCGCCGGAGCCCCCAGGTTGCCATCGCGTGGCACGCCGGCCACGGCGTGGTGACCGACCGATCGTCGCGCCGAGCAGCTGTGCGCCCGAGTGCGTAAGGCTCCCGGAACGTGCATGCGCGGGTGCGACGGTCTAAACGTCGGCTGCGTCAGGCAGCAGACAGCAGGGCCCCGGGCGCACAATCCGCGTCCGGGGCCCTGCCGCACCCGCGTGCCTGCTCGCATCCGGGTGCCATCCCCCAATTTCGCCCGATTGGGCGATTTCCGGGTCCGGATCGGCTCCGGCATCGGCAATTTCGCCCGATCGGGCGATTTCCGGGTGCGGATCGGCATTGGGTTCAGGGGGTGAGCGCAACACCACCTCGAGTTCAAGGGGTGCGGCGGGGGGGACCGGGGGACCTGTCAACCGGGCCGATTACCCTTGGCCCGTGACCCCATCCGCGCCACTTGAGCTCTCCTGGATCGCCTTGGACGGAGTCGACAACGCCCGGGATGTGGGCGGCCTGCCCACGACCGACGGCGCCGCCGTCCGGCATCGTCGGCTGCTGCGGACGGGCAACCTCCAACAACTCACCGAACGAGACGTCCACACCCTCCTGCACGAGGTCGGGGTGACCACCGTCGTCGACCTGCGCCGCGCCCGCGAGTCGACTCTGGAGGGCGCCACCCCGTTGACCGATCGGCCCGGTATCGCGACCTTCCGGTTGAGCCTGTATCCGGAGGACCCCGGCGAGGTCGGCTCCGGGATCGCGGCGCAGACACCGATCTCGTGGGAAGCGGTCGATCCGGCCGACCACGAGGACGAGTGGACCGGCCACTACCTGACCTACCTGACGATGCGTCCGGACTCGATCGTGGCCGCGCTGCGGGCGATCGGGACGGCCCCGGGCGCCGCCCTCGTCCACTGCGCCGCGGGCAAGGACCGCACCGGCACCGTGGTCATGCTGGCCCTGCGACTGGCCGGAGTGACCGACGAGGCCATCGTCGCGGACTACGCCGCCTCGGCCACCTGGGTCGCCCGGATCCTGGAACGCCTGCGTCGGCGACCGGCATACGCGCACTCCCTGCAGCACGCCACGGTGGAGAACCAGACTCCGCGCGCCGAGACGATGATCCACCTGCTGACCGCGCTGGACGATCGCTACGGAGGCGCCGAGGGCTACCTGCGGCGGCACGGCTGGACCGGCGACGACACCGCCCGGCTGCGGGCCAAGCTGCTGGCGTGATCTCCGGTATGCCGGTTCTCGGGTATGCCGGTGCGCCGGTCAGCCGCCGTACGTCCCGAAGCTCCAGGCGTTGCCGTCCGGGTCGGCGACGCTGAAACCGCGTGAGCCGTAGTCCTCCTCGCGCGGTTCACGCAGCACCACCGGATCCAGCGACCGGGCCCGCTTCCAAACGGCGTCCGGGTCGTTGACCACCACGTAGATCGACGCCGAGCCGGTGGCCACCTCGAAGGTGCCGTCGGACTTGCCGGCGCTGGAGATCATCACCCGGCCGCCTTCGGGCCACAGCATCTCGCTGTGCCGGACCCGGACCCCGTCGTCATCGAGGTACAGGCCGCCCTCCACGAACCCGAGTCGTTGCAGCCAGGTCCGCAGTCCGATCGGGTCGGGTGAGGTGATCCCGGGCCAGATGTTGTGGTCGGTGCGGGCGGGGTGTGCGGTTGGCTCGCTCATGCCCTCACCCTGCCGCGCGGCCGTTCCGGATGTCTTGGACGAAAGCGAACTCTTCGCCGGGCACGGCGGCCAGTTCGTCAGTGGCCAGCCACCGGGTCGGTGAGGCGCCCGCGAACTGGCGCCAGTCCCGCACCAGATGGGACTGATCCGCATAGCCGCACCGGGCGGCCACGTCCGCCAGCGTGCCGGGTCCCCGGAGCATCCGCCGCGACCGGTCGAAGCGCATCACCCGCGCCGCGAGTTTGGGTGCCAGCCCGAACTCGGCCCGGAACTGATCGGTTAGATGGCGCGGCGACCAGCCCACCTGCCCCGCCAGCTCCCGGACGGCAACCAGGCCGTGGGTGCGCACCAGGCAGGCCCAAGCCCAGGACAGTTCGGGCCGGATGGCCGGGCGGTCCCGGACCAGCGCCACCAGCAGTGACTGCGTCCGCTCCAGCCGCCGTCTCCAGTCCGCCACCCCGGCACACTCCTGCGCCAGCCGATCCGCCACCGACCCGACCACATCGCCCAAGGTGACGGCGTTCGTCGCCAATGCACCGGCCGGCATTCCGAACAGACGACGCGCACCGAGCGGCGTCACCGCCAGCTGGATCCCCTCCTGCTGCCCGTCGTGGTGCACGTATGCCGGTCGTGCGTGCAGCCCGGCCAGCACCGTCGCCAACTCGGCCGGCCGAGACGTCGGCCGCGTCGTCGGCGGAGTCGGGTCCCAGCCCAATCGCAACGGCCCGTCCAGGGGAACGATCACGGTCAACGAACGGGACGGCATACCGACGTGGACGCCCGGCGCGGCGCCGGTGATGCGGTAGCCGCACACCGCGGTGACGAGCCGGCGCAGCCCCGGATGCACCGCGGCCTCGACGTACTCGTGGTCGACCATGCGCTTCAGGGTAGGGCGTCGCTCGCCCTACGCCCTACGTGCCGTCGACGAGGGCTACTTGCGCTTGTCGACCGATTCGTTGGTCAGCGCGGCGATGAAGGCCTCCTGGGGGACCTCGACACGGCCCACCATCTTCATCCGCTTCTTGCCCTCCTTCTGCTTCTCCAGCAGCTTGCGCTTGCGGGTGATGTCCCCGCCGTAGCACTTGGCGAGCACGTCTTTGCGGATCGCCCGGATCGTCTCGCGGGCGATGACCCGAGAGCCGATGGCGGCCTGGATCGGCACCTCGAACTGCTGCCGCGGGATGAGTTCGCGCAGCTTCCCGGCCATGGCGACCCCGTAGGCGTAGGCCTTGTCCTTGTGCACGATCGCGCTGAACGCGTCGACCTGTTCGCCCTGCAGCAGGATGTCGACGCGGACCAGGTCGGCGGCCTGGTCGCCGTCCGGTTCGTAGTCCAGGCTGGCATACCCGCGGGTGCGCGACTTGAGCTGGTCGAAGAAGTCGAACACGATCTCGGCCAACGGCAGGGTGTACCGCATTTCGACGCGGTCCTCGGACAGGTAGTCCATGCCGCGCAGGGTGCCGCGCCGCTGCTGGCACAACTCCATGATCGTGCCGACGAATTCGCTGGGGGCCAGGACGGTTGCCCGCACGATGGGCTCGCGGATCTCGGCGATCTTGCCGTCCGGGAACTCGCTGGGGTTCGTCACCTCGACGACCCGTTTGTCTTCCAAGGTGACGTCGTATTCGACGTTCGGCAAGGTGGCGATGAGGTCGAGGCCGAACTCGCGCTCCAGGCGCTCGCGGACGATCTCCAGGTGCAGCATCCCGAGGAACCCCACCCGGAAACCGAACCCCAGCGCCGCGCTGGTTTCCGGCTCGTACACCAGCGCCGCGTCGTTCAGCTTGAGCTTGTCCAGGGCGTCGCGCAGGTCGGGATAGTCCGAACCGTCGATCGGGTACAGGCCGGAGAAGACCATCGGCTTGGGGTCGCGGTACCCGCCGAGCGAGGTCCTGGCCGGTTTGGCCGCGTTGGTCACGGTGTCCCCGACCCGGGACTGGCGCACGTCCTTGACGCCGGTGATGAGATAGCCGACCTCGCCGACGCCGAGCCCCTTCGAGGGTTCGGGTTCGGGGGAGATGACGCCGATTTCGAGGAGTTCGTGGACCGCGCCGGTCGACATCATCAGGATGCGTTCGCGCGGGTTGAGGTCGCCGTCGATGACCCGCACATAGGTGACGACACCGCGGTAGGTGTCGTAGACCGAGTCGAAGATCATCGCGCGCGCCGGAGCGGCCGGGTCACCGGTCGGCGGGGAGAACTGGCGGACGATCTCGTCGAGCAGGTGCTCCACGCCCTCCCCGGTCTTGCCGGAGACGAACAGGCAGTCCGCCGGGTCGCCGCCGATCAGCCGGGCGAGCTCCTCGGCATACTTCTCCGGCTGGGCCGCGGGCAGGTCGATCTTGTTGAGCACCGGGATGATGTGCAGGTCGTTCTCCATCGCCAGGTAGAGATTGGCGAGGGTCTGCGCCTCGATCCCCTGGGCGGCGTCGACGAGCAGGACCGCGCCCTCGCAGGCCGCCAGACTCCGGGACACCTCGTAGGTGAAGTCGACGTGACCGGGAGTGTCGATCATGTTGAGCGCGTATGTCGTTCCGTCGAGTTCCCAGGGCATCCGCACGGCCTGGCTCTTGATCGTGATGCCGCGCTCGCGCTCGATGTCCATCCGGTCGAGGTACTGGGCGCGCATCGCGCGGTCGTCGACGACGCCGGTCTTCTGCAGCATCCGGTCGGCGAGGGTTGACTTGCCGTGGTCGATGTGGGCGATGATGCAGAAGTTCCGGATGAGGTCCGGCGGCGTCGCGTGCGGCGGCAACGCGGTTCGGGCCATGGGCGACACGGGACGGGCGACTTCCTGTTCTCGGTATGCCGGTTCTGCGGGGTTCCAGCGGCGCTCAAGTCTCCCATGCCGCTGGGTATGCCGGTGCGCGCCGTGCCGCGCGGTAACTTTGAGCCATGTCGACCATCGGCTCCCGCCTCTTCCGGCGCTTCGGGCGCACGTTGGAGCGCGCCCTGGGTCAGGCGGCGACCGACTTCATCGGGGAACGACTCAATCCCGAACGACACGACGAACGACCCGGTCGGCGGGCAACGGGGCAGATCCCCCGCGGCGAACCGGCATACCCCGGCGACTTCTTCGGCGTTCCGGTGATGACGTACTCCCCCGCCCCCGACGGGCAGCCGGACCCCGGTGAGATCGTGTGGACCTGGGTGCCCTTCGAGGAGGATGCGACGCGCGGCAAGGACCGCCCCGTGCTGATCATCGGCGTGGACGGCCCCTGGCTGTTGTGCGTGGCGCTGACCAGCAAGGACCACGATGTCGATGCGGCGCAGGAGGCGGCGGCCGGTCGTGACTGGGTCGACATCGGCGCCGGGTCGTGGGACCGCCGAGGCCGGCCGAGTGAGGTCCGGATCAATCGGATCGTCCGGATCGACCCGGGAACGATCCGGCGTGAGGGTGCCGTGCTGGAACGCGAGCGGTTCGAACTGGTGGCCGTGGCTATTCGGCAGGATGCCCGCCGTCAGCGAGCCTAGAAGTTGACGTTGTCGCCACCCTTGAGGCCCAGGATCTGGCGGGCTTCGGCGGGGGTCGCGACCTGCATACCGAGTTCTTCGAGGATCCGGCGGATCTTGGCGACCTGGGCGGCGTTGGAGGGTGCCAACTCCCCCGCGCCGATCCACAGCGAGTCCTCCAGGCCGACGCGGACGTGCGAGCCCATCGTCGCGGCGATCGTCGTGACCGTCATCTGATGGCGTCCGGCGCCGAGGACCGACCACTCGTACTGATCGCCGAGCAGGCGGTTGGCGGTGCGGCGCATGTGCGCGATGTCCTCCGGGTGCGCGCCGATGCCGCCGAGGATGCCGAAGACCGACTGGACGAGGAGCGGCGGTTTGGCCAGGCCGCGCTGGACGAAGTGGGCGAGGTTGTAGAGATGTCCGATGTCGTAGCACTCGTACTCGAACTTCGTGCCGTTCTCGGTGCCCTTGGTGAGGATCGTCTCGATGTCGCCGAAGGTGTTGCGGAAGATCGCGTCCTTGCTGCCGGCCAGATAGGCGCGCTCCCAGTCGAACTGGAACTCGGTGTACTTCTCCAGCATCGGGTAGAGCCCGAAGTTCATCGAGCCCATGTTGAGCGAGGCCAGTTCCGGCGCGAACTCCATCGCGGGGCGCATCCGCTCCAGGACGGTCATCGTGACCGAGCCGCCGGTGGTCAGGTTGACGACGGCGTCGGTGTTCGCCTTGATCTTGCCGAGGAAGGGTTCGTAGTCGGCCGGGTCCTGCGACGGGCGACCGTCCTCCGGTTTGCGGGTATGCAGGTGGAGGATCGCCGCGCCCGCCTCGGCCGCCGCGATCGCGTCGGTCGCGATCTGCTCCGCGGTGATCGGCAGGTACGGCGACATGCTCGGAGTGTGGATCGAGCCGGTGACGGCACAGCTGATGATGACCTTGCGCGCGGGCATGCCTCGATCCTGTCGACTGCGCCACCGGCCCACAAGGGGTGCCTGCGGGTTGCCGGTCGGGAGGACGCCCGACCCATTCGGATTGTGCTGGTCTGCTCGAACTGTCGCTGATCGAGCGCTGCTGCACTCGATCAGGCAGGGTTCGAGCGGACCAGCACAGTTCGAGCCGACCGGTCCCGGGCCTTCGGGTCCTGGCGAGGGTCCCCCAACCGCGACGCCCCCGTCCCGAACGATCGGGCGGGGGCGTTACGGTGCCGTGCTGACGCGATGGCTCAGAGCGAGGCGTTCTTCTTGGCCATCGCCGACTTCTTGTTGGCGGCCTGATTGGCGTGGATGACGCCCTTGGAGACCGCCTTGTCGAGCTTGGCGGACGCCTGCTTCAGGGCCACGGCTGCGCCATCCTTGTCGCCGCTGGCCGCGGCCTCGCGGAAGCGCCGGATCCAGGTGCGCAGTTCGGACTTGACCGCCTTGTTGCGCTCGGTGCGCTTCTCGTTGGTCTTAATGCGCTTGAGCTGGGACTTGATATTTGCCACGTGGTTCTTTCTTGCCGGTCGAATGGTTGCCGTTGAGAGGGCGGCAGTCGCGACTCGGGACCGGGCGTGGGGACACCCGTGGTTGAGTCGCGCTGGGTCATGCTGCATACGCGCACGACCAGGCGCGCACGCGAGGAGCAAATCTACCAGCGGCCCGCACGGCCCCCAAACCGCCCTCCCGGTCCCGCGCCCGGTCCCGCGGCCGGTCTTGCTCCCGGTCCCGGCTCCTGGGCGGAACGCACGAGCCGTCGTGGTCACTCGCTCTGCGTTCGGGCCCGCGCGATCGTGACGAGAACCCGCTCCACGGCATACTCCGGGTCGCGCCCGCCCCCTTTGACCTCGAAATCGGCCGCCGCCACCGCGGCAATGGCGGTCGCCAGCCCGTCGTCGCTCCACGGTCCGAGCGCCCGGCGGGCCCGGTCGACCTGCCATGGCGCCATGCCGAGGGACGAGGCGATCTGAGCGGCGGGCGCACGTCCGGCGCCGGACACCTTCGCCAGGTTGCGCAGTTGGCCGGCCAGAACGGCGACGATCGGCACGGGATCCAACCCGGTGGCACTGGCATGCCGGAACAACCGCAGCGCCTCTCCGGCCTGACCGGCGATCGCCGCGTCGGCGATCCGAAAGCCCGTCGCCTCCACCTTGCCGCCGTGATACCGCTCGACGACCTGGTCGTCGACAACCCCCTCGGTGTCCTCGACGAGCTGCCGGCACGCCGATGCCAACTCCCGCAGGTCCTTGCCGACGGCCTCGACCAGCGCCCGGGCGCCCTCCCTGGTGATCTTGCGACCACCCGAGCGGAACTCCCCCAGCACGAACTCGAACTTGTCGCCGTCGCTCTTGACCAGCGGCGCCTCGATCACCCGCGCACCGGCCTTCTTGAGCGCATCGAGCGCCTTCTTGCCGCGAGTGCCGCCGCCGTGTTCGACCACGAGCGTCACATCGGCAGCGGGATCGGCAAGGTAGCTCAACACCTCCTCGACGAGTGCGTCGGGGCCCTCGTGCGCGTCGGCGATCACGACACACTTGGCGCCGCCGAACAGCGACGGGCTGGTCTGAACGGCCAGGTCCGTCCGCGCGTAACCGGGTCCGTCCAACACGACCAACTCGACGTCCGGATCGACGTCGCGCAGGGCTCGCAGGATGCTCGCGCGGGCGCGTTCGACGAGAAGTCCCTCGGGTCCGCTGATCAGGACCAGGGCAGGTATGCCGGGCACGTCTCCTCCGTTCCACTCGGCGCCGGCTGCGCGATCCGGTGCCGTGGTCATCTCAACCGCGTCGATCCGAGCCTGCCATGACCCACCGACACCTCGGGCATGATGAGGCGATGACGAACTCGGAGCCGGGGCAGCTGCGCGACTACGTCGCCTGGCATTCGGCATACGACGAGCCGGATTCGGAGCTCTCCAGGCGCCTGCGCCGCGTCCAGTTCCACATCGGCGCGGTCCTCGACCGCACTGCTCCCGAACCAGTGCGCGTGCTGAGTTCGTGCGCCGGCGAAGGCCGCGACCTGCTGGGCGTCCTGGCCGCCCGCGACGACACGGCTAGGGTGAGCGGCGCCCTGCTCGAACTCCACCCCCAGGTGGCCGCGACCGCCCGCGCGACCGTCGAACGGCTCGACCTGACCGGACTCGTCGTCCGCGAGGTGGACGCCTCGACGTCCGACGCCTACGCCGAGGACGTCCCCGCCGACCTGGTCCTGCTCAGCGGCATCATGGGCAATATCAGCGCCGATGACATCCACCGGCTGGTCGCCACCGCCCCGCAGTTCTGCGCCCCGGGCGCGACCGTGATCTGGACCCGCGGAGCGATGACGCCGGACCTCGGCCCGCAGATCCGGCAGTGGTTCCTCGAGGCCGGGTTCGAGGAACTCGCGTGCGACGAGTACGTGGAGGGGTCTTCGATGCGCGTCGGCGTGGTCCGGTATGCCGGTCCGCCGGTGCCGCTCGAACCCGGCCGCCGGCTCTTCACGTTCTACCGCTGAGAACCGCCGCGTCGCGGCATCTCCTTCACAGATCGAGGCGCAGGTCGGGCCGGGTCAGTTCCAACTGGCGGACCCGGGCCAGGACGGCTTCGACGGGGTGCCCGAAATGTTCGGCGATGTCCTCGTCGGGCACGTCGGCGGCGATCGCCTCGCGCAGTTCTTCGTCCATGTCCGCGGTCCAGGCCACTCCGGCGGTCACCGAGGTCCGAGCGGAGGGCGGCGCCGGCGGAGGCGGCGCGACCGGTCCCCCGGTATCCTCGGCCAGCGCGCGCAGCCCCGGCTCGTCCACCGGCAGGACCTCCGGCGCCGAGACGTCCAGTCGCGCGAGCGCGCCCAAGACCAGGTCGCGGTCGGTCGTCGGCCAGAACGGCGGCAGCGATCGCTGGAGGAAACCGGCATAGCGAGCCGTTCGCATACGCGAGTCGAGGAAGGCGACGACTCCACGGTCGTCGGCCCGCCGGATCAGCCGGCCGCTGCCCTGGGCCAGCCGCAGCGCCGCGTGAGTGGCGGAGACGGCCATGAAGCCGTTGCCGCCCATCTTGGCGATCGCCTCGGTGCGAGCGGAGGCGAGCGGGTCGTCCGGGCGCGGGAAGGGGATCCGGTCGATGACGACCAGCTGGCAGGAGCTGCCCGGCACGTCGACGCCCTGCCACAGCGTCAGCGTGCCGAACAGGCAGGTCCGGGCGGACCGGGCGAAATTGCGCACGAGGGTGGTGATCTGGTCCTCGCCCTGACAGAGGATCTCGATGTCGGTCCCGTCCGCCTCGAAGCGGCCCCGCAACTCCTCGGCCGCCGCCTGCGCGGCCCGCATCGAGGAGAACAGCCCCAGGGTCCGCCCGCCGGCAGCCCGCACGAGGGCCTCGATCTCGTCGATGGTCCCGCTCGCGGTCCCGTCGCGGCCGGGCGGCGGCAGGTGCGCCGCGACATAGGCGATCGCCTGTCGGCCGTAGTCGAACGGGCTCCCGACGTCGTCCGCCTGCCAGGCCGGGGCACCGTCCCCGCGTAATCCGATGGTGCCGGCGACCGCGTCGAAGGTTCCGCCGAGTTCGATCGTCGCCGAGGTGAGGACGACGGTGCGTTCGTGGAAGATCTTGTCCCGCACCAGCATCGCCACGCTCATCGGCGCGACCCGCAATACCTTCCCCCGGCGCGGCTCGTCCGAGAGCCACAGAACGTCGAGTTCGCGGCCCTCCAGGATCCGGGCGGTGGTCTCGTGCAGTTCCTCGACGGCGACCCGGGCGACCTGTCGCGCGCCGTCGGCATCGCCGGGGTTGTCGGGTTTGAGTTCGCCGGTCAGTGCGCGCGTCACGTCACGGATCGTGGTGACCGCCAAGGAGATGGCGTCCGGTATGCCGTGGGTCAAGCGACCTTCTCTGGCGTCGGCGAACGCCGCCTCCAGCAGGGCGGCGCCGTCCTCCAGCGGCCCGATGTCGTCGGCGAACTTGGCCGCCCGGCGCGCCGCGGCGGTCACCGTGGCCGCCGTCAGTTCGTCGGTGATCGTCGAGGTGACCCGGTCGACGAGTTCGTGCGCCTCGTCGATGACGAGCAGATCGTGTTCGGGCAGCATCTGACGGCCCTCGAAGGCGTCGATCGCCATGAACGAGTGGTTGGTCACCACGACGTCGACGTGCTGCGCCTGCGCACGGGCCCGCTCGACGAAACACTCCTCGACCATCGGGCACTTGCCGCCCAGGCACTCCTGCGCCGAGACCGACACCTGCCGCCAGGCCTGTTCGGAGACCCCGGGAACGAGCCGATCGCGGTCGCCGGTGTCGCTGTCCTGCGCCCAGCGCCGGACCCGCACGACTTCCTGCCCGAGACGCGAGGTTCCGACCGCGGCCTCGGCCCCGAACAGCGCGTCCGCGTCGTCGGGGAACCCGCCCTCCAGCTTGTGCAGGCACACGTAGTTCCGGCGTCCCTTGACGAGGGCGAAGGTGGGTTTGCGGCCGAGCAGGGGCGCCAGCGCGCCGGCCAGCCTCGGCAGGTCTCGGTCCACGATCTGGGCCTGCAACGCGATCGTCGCGGTGGCCACGACAACGGGTTTGCGGTGTTCGAAGGCGTGCCGGACGCTCGGGACGAGGTACGCGAGCGACTTGCCGGTGCCGGTGCCCGCCTGGACGAGCAGGTGTTCCCCGGTGTCGACGGCGCGCTGGACCGCGTGGGCCATCCGCACCTGCCCCGGACGCTCCTGACCGCCGACCCCCGCCACGGCTGCGTGCAGCAGCACATCGAGATCGACGATCATCCCGACAGCCTACGGCGGCGACAGCGTGGCTTCGGCGCACGACCCGTCGGCCGGCTGCCCGGCCAGGCATACCAGCGGTGAGGGACGAGCGGGGCCGGCGCCTCCTGCCCGGTCCGGTACGTTGACTGGGCATGGACATGATTTCGGGAGACCAGATTCGGCGGGCCAACCTGGCCGACTGGCGGAAGCTGGCTCAGGGACTGCACGCTCGATTCCTCGTCGAGGACTTCTCGGCAGCGGTCGGGCTGCTGCAGGCGGTGAGTGCGCTCGGTGCGGACGTCGACGAGCATCTGCGAGTACGGCTCGGCAGGGGTTTCGTGGACTGTGAGTTGGTGAGTGACCACGCGATCTACCGTGACGACGCAGGCACGGAACACACCGTCGAATGGGTTACGCAACTCGACATCGACCTTGCGCGGCGGATCTCCGACATCGCCGCCGAGCAACTGGTGCGCGCGGACCCGAGTGCCGTAAGCGAGCTCGAGCTCGGTTTGGACACGGTGAGCTCGGCGAGCGTCGCCCCGGTGTGGGCGGCTCTGTTGACCGGTGACGCGGGCTCGATGGGACGGGGGACACCGGGCGACGAAATCCGGGATTCCACGGTCCGGGTGCCCAATCTCTGGTTCGACGAGGTGCCCAGCTCCGCGGATGGTCACCACGAGAGCCGGGACCAGGGGCAACGGTTCCACGTCGAGGTCTACGTCGCACCCGAGGTCGTTGCCGGGCGCATCGCCGCCGTCCTGGCCGCCGGTGGGACGATCGTCGATGACAGTCAATCTCCAGGGCTCACCGTCCTCGCCGACCCCGCCGGCAATCGCGGCGTCCTGTGCGCCTCCGTGTCGAGCGATACGCAGGACTAGGGCACGGCTCGGGCCAGGGCACGGCCCCGGCCTACAGGATCTCCCGCCAGGCGGTGTTGACCAGGCAACTTAGGTATGCCTAACTTAGGGTGACCTTAGTAAGGCATACCTAAGCAGCTCCCCGGCGCGGAAGGAAACCAGCCGCATGCTCGCCAATTATCTGATCGGCCTGCGGGAGGGCCTGGAGGCGGCGCTCGTCGTCGTCATCCTCGTCACCGCCCTGGTCCGGCTCGGACGCCGAGACCTGATCTCGCATGTCTGGCTGGGCGTCGGCGCGGCCGTGCTCATGTCACTCGCGTTCGGCGCTCTGCTGACCTTCGGACCCCAGTCGCTGACCTTCGAGGCGCAGGAGGCCATCGGGGGCATCCTGTCCATCGTCGCGGTCGGGTTCGTCACCTGGATGATCTTCTGGATGGCCCGCTCCGCTCGGGGTCTGTCAGCGGAGCTGCGCGAGAAGGTGGGGCTTGGCGCCCAGCGCCGGCGCGGGTTGGTCGTCGTCGCGGTGCTCGGTGTCGGCCGCGAGGGCCTGGAGACGGCCCTATTCCTGTGGGCCGCGACGAAGGCCGCAGCCCGGGACGACGGTTCGACGCTGGCCCCGATCGCCGGCGCCGGGCTCGGGCTGGCCACTGCGGTCGCGCTGGGCTGGCTCTTCTACCGCGGGGCGGTCCGGATCAACCTGGGGGCCTTCTTCGCCTGGACCGGCGGCCTGCTCGTCCTCATCGCCGCAGGCGTGTTGTCCTACGGAGTCCACGACCTGCAGGAGGCCGGCATCCTGCCCGGACTGAACTCCCTCGCCTTCGACATCAGCCATCTCCTGGACCCCAACACGTTGCTTGCGACTCTGCTCAAGGGCGTGTTCAACCTCTCCCCCGCTACCACCTGGCTCGAGGCCGCAGCCTGGCTGCTGTATGCCGTGCCGGTGCTCTTCTTCTTCGTCCGGTCGATCCGGCGCCCAGCGACGCGAGCCGCGGCCGCACAGCGCGCCGTGGCGGGGACGGCAGCATGAACGACCACCGCCACCGCCACCGCACGCGCTCGGGCCCGGCGGACCGGAGCCGGCACCGGACCCCGCGCCGGACCGGCATACCCGCTCTCGCCGGTGCAGTTCTGGCCGTGACCGCCCTCAGCGCCTGCCAGAGCAATGCCGCGCCCGCGGTCTCGACCGGGTCCGCGGATCCGCGGGCACTGACCGTGGTCTCGACCGATTCCGAGTGCCGCGTTTCGGCAACCCGCGCGCCGTCGGGGAAGCTGACCTTCGCGGTGCGCAACGACGGGTCGAAGGTGACCGAGTTCTACCTCCTGGGCGCCGACGGGCTGCGCATCGTCGGCGAGGTGGAGAACATCGGGCCGGGGATCGGGCGCGACCTGGTCGTCAGCGTCCCGGCCGGCAGCTACCTCACCGCGTGCAAGCCGGGGATGGCCGGCGACGGCATCCGGGCCGCGTTCACCGTCGAGGACTCCGGGGCGGACCTGGCGCCGGCGGGTGCGGATAAGGCCCTCGTGGACCAGGCGAACGCCCAGTACGCGGCCTACGTGCGCGAGCAGAGCGAACAACTGCTCGCCAAGACCAGGGTCTTCGCGGCCGCCTGGCGGAAGGGGGACGCGGCCGCCGCCCGCGCGGCCTACGCACCGACCCGCGTGCACTGGGAGCGGATCGAGACCGTCGCGGAGTCTTTCGGCGACCTCGACCCGCGCGTCGACCTGCGCGAGGCCGACCTGGAACCCGGCCAGAAGTGGACCGGGTGGCACGTCGCGGAGAAGGACTTGTGGCCGCCGGCCGGTTACACCCCCCTGACGGCCGCACAACGCGCAGCCATCGGGACCCAGTTGGTGACCGACACCGCCGAGTTGCACCGGCGCACCCAGACCATGACGTTCACCGCCGACCAGATCGGCAATGGCGCCAAGGGCCTGCTGGACGAGGTCGCCACCGGCAAGGTCACCGGCGAAGAGGAGGCATTCAGCCACACCGACCTCTGGGACTTCCAGGCGAACATCGACGGGGCCCGGGTGGCCTGGGAGGGGCTGCGACCGCTGCTCGCCCGCCGAGACCCGGAGCTGGATTCGGTGGTCGCGCGACGGTTCGCCGAACTGCAGGCCCTGCTCGACAAGCACCGCGCGGGCGACGGGTTCGTGACCTACGACGTGCTCAAGCCGGCCGAGGTCAAGGCGCTCTCCGACGCGGTAAACGCCCTCTCGGAGCCCCTGAGCAAGGTCACCGCCGCGGTGGTGTCATGAGCGGCGCACCCCCGCGGGAAGCCACGTCCCGACGACGATTCCTCGCCTGGACCGGTGCGGTCGCGGCCAGCACCACCGTCGGAGCCACGGCGTATGCGGCGGGGCGCACCGGCGTGGGACCGCCGCCCGACGGCTCCCTCGAGACCGCGGGCGAATCGGGCCGGGACGTGGCACACGCCTTCCACGGAGCCCACCAGAGTGGCATCGTCACGCCCGCGCAGGACCGGATGCACACCGCCGCCTTCGACGTCACCACCCGAGAGCGGCGCGAACTCGTCACGTTGCTCAAGCGCTGGTCACAGGCCGCGGCCGCGCTCATGTCGGGTGCGGACGTGCCAGGGTCGGCGGGTGGCTACGACGCGCCTCCGCTGGACACCGGCGAGGCGACCGGGCTGAGCTCCTCCGGACTGACGATCACGATCGGCTTCGGGCCCGGCCTGTTCCGCGACGCCGCCGGCGCCGATCGCTTCGGTCTGGCCTCGGCGCAGCCCGCCCGGCTGCGGCGGCTGCCGCACTTCCCCGGTGATCGGCTCGACCCGGCCCGCAGCGACGGCGACCTGCTCGTGCAGGCCTGCGCCGACGACCCACAGGTCGCCGTGCATGCCGTGCGCAATCTGGCACGGCTGGGTTTCGGGACGGTGGCGCTGCGCTGGAGCCAGCTCGGATTCGGCCGGACCTCCTCGACCTCCTCCGCCCAGGCCACCCCGCGGAATCTGTTCGGGTTCAAGGACGGGACGGCCAATCTCAAGGCCGAGGAGACCGCCGAACTGGATCGCCACCTGTGGGTGGGCGCCCAGGACGATCCCGGCGCCGCGTGGCTCGCCGGCGGCACCTACTGCGTGCTGCGCCGGATCGCCATGCACCTGGAGACCTGGGACCGCTCCTCGCTGCGCGAGCAGGAGCAGATCATCGGCCGCGACCGCACGCAGGGCGCCCCGCTGTCGGGCGGTCACGAGTTCGCCGAGCCGGATTTCGCCGCGCACGGCCGCGGCGGCGCGCCCCTTATCAACCCCGCCTCGCACGTGGCGATGGCCCATCCCTCACGCAACGCCGGCGTGCGGATCCTGCGCCGGGGCTACAACTACACCGACGGCTCGGACGCCCTCGGACGCTTCGACGCGGGTCTCTTCTTCGTCGCCTTCATGCGCGACCCGGGTCGCCAGTACGTCCCGATGCAGACCGCGATGGCCCGTCAGGACCTACTCAGCGAGTATCTGCAGCATCGCGGTTCGGCGTTGTTCGCCATCCCGCCGGGCGCGCCCGAGGGCGGCTGGGTCGGCGAGCTGCTCTTCACCTGACCCGTCCCCGCGCGGGCTCACCCCACGGCAAGCACCCCGGAACGGCGGGCGGTCGAAGTCGGCACGACGTACCAGGACTCCTCGAGCACCTCGACGGCGGATCGTAGTTCGTCGACCGGTCGTGTCCAGGGGATGCGGACGTAGCGGCCGAGCCCGCCGGCGACGGCGAACACCGGGCCGGGGGTGACGATGACGCCGCGCTCCTCGGCGGCGGCGGCCAACGGAACGGCGAGCGGCTCCGGCAACTCCACCCACAAGGCCAACCCACCGACCGGGACGCGGAAGCGCCACTGCGGCAATCGTGCACGCAATGCGTCGACCAGCGCCGCCCGTTGTTCGCGCAAGATCGCCAGATGGGCGGTCAGGATCTCGTCCATCGAGACGAATAGCGCTGTGGCGACGAGTTGTTCGACGACGGGCACGCCGAGGTCCAGGCTCAGGCGGCACTCCAGGAGGGATTCGACCAGGTCCGTGGGGGCGCGCAACCAGCCGACCCGCAGCCCTCCCCATACCGACTTGCTCAACGAACCCACCGTCACCGCACGCCAATTCGCCTCCTCGACATGCGCGGCGAAGGGGCGCGGCACCGGCCCGGAGTCCAGCAGCAGCCCGGCGTGCGACTCGTCGATGACGGGCAGGCACCGGGCCTCGGCGAGCAGGCGTGCCCAGCGGGCCCGGTCCCGATCACCCAGCAGATGGCCCGTCGGGTTCTGCAGGTCGGGGATGAGGTATGCCAGTGCCGGCGCGCTCTGTCGCAGCGCGGCTCCCAGCGCAGCCGTGTCCCAACCGTCGGGACCGACCCCGAACGACACCAGCCGAGCGGCACGAATCGCCAACGCCCGCGGGGCGTTCGGATAGACGGGGCTCTCGCACAGCACCCGGTCCCCGGCCTTGGTCAGGGCCCCGGCCACGACCGCGGTGGCGGCGAGCGCGCCGGGTGTCACCATGATCTGGTCGGGGTCGGTGGGCAGCCCGCGCGTCGCGTAGTGGGCGGCGATGGCGGCGCGCAGTTCGGGCAGGCCCGTCGGGTAGTACCCGTGTCCGCCGAAGTATGCCGGCAGTTGCGTCACGGCCTCTTCGTAGGCCCGCATCAGCCCGGGCGGCGCACCCGGTGCCGCGCAGTTCAGGTCGACGAGCGCCTCGTCGTCCGGGTGCGGGGTCAGCGCGCGGTCGACGCCCTGACGCCGTCCCCCGGGAAGCGTCGCGAAGGTACCCGATCCGTGGGCGGTGCGCGCGTACCCGGCCTCGTGGAGCACGGCATACGCGCGGGTGACGGTCGTCCGGCTCAGGCCCATCGCGGCACTGAGGTCTCGTTCGCCGGGGAGCTTGCAACCGTAGGGGATCCGGCCATCGGTGATGAGTCGGCGGACCGTCTCGGCCAGCCCGGCATAGGCCGGCGACCGGTCGAACCCGGCGCACAGGTCGGCCAGCCGTGCCGCTGCCATCGCTCCCGCCATGCAGGCCACTATGTCACAAGTGGCTCTTTATTCGAAGGCCACTCAGGCCCGACGATAGGGGACGTGACCACGACACTGTCTCCCGTCGAACAGCTGCGCGCCGGCCGACTGACCCGCCGCGTTCTCCAATTGCTCGCGGGGTTGGCGTTGTACGGAGTCTCGATGGGATTGGTCGTGCGGGCCGGCCTGGGTCAGATCCCCTGGGATGTCCTGCACGTCGGCCTGGCCCGACAACTGCCCTTCACGCTCGGCCAGGTGGTCATCGGGGTCTCGCTCCTGGTGCTTCTGCTGTGGATTCCGTTGCGGCAGAAGCCAGGACTCGGCACGATCCTCAACGCGATCCTGATCGGGTTCGCCCTCGACGCGACACTCGCACTCCTGCCGGCCCCCGGATCCGTCCCGGGTCAGATCGCGATGGCCGTCACCGGGGTGGCTCTGAACGGCGTGGCGACCGCGTCCTACATCGGCTCCCATCTCGGCCCGGGGCCCCGCGACGGGCTGATGACCGGCATCGCCCGGCATACCGGCGCATCGATCCGGTTGGTGCGCACGGCGATCGAGGTCGTCGTCGTACTCGCGGGGTGGGCGCTCGGTGGAGCGATCGGGTTCGGCACCATCCTGTATGCCGTCGCGATCGGTCCGTTGACCCAGCTGCTGCTGCCGTGGTTCGCCGTCGACCTCAGGTCCGAGCGGGTTGCTCGTATGCCGTGAGGTCGGCATGCAGGGCGGCGCCGACCCGGGCATGGACGAGGGTCCCCTCCGGACGGTGCTCCGAGCTCAACAGCTCTGCCTCGGAATGGATCCGGCTGACCAGGTCCCCCCGGGCATACGGGACGAGGGCCCAGATCTCCTTGTCGGGGCGCGGCAGTTCGGCGGCGATGAGGTCGCGCAGCTCCTCGATCCCGGCGCCGGTGCGGGCCGAGACGACGATCGTGTGCGGCTCGGCGCGCACGATCCGATCGATCACCTCGGGGTCGGCGACGTCGGCCTTGTTGATCACGATGATCTCTTTGACATCGGCCGCGTCGGCATCGGCGAGGACGCCGCGCACCGCGCTGATCTGTCCTTCCGGATCCGGGTGCGAACCGTCGACGACGTGAAGCAGCAGATCGGCGTCGCCGACCTCCTCCAGCGTCGAGCGGAAGGCCTCCACGAGTTGGTGCGGCAACGACCGGACGAAGCCGACCGTGTCGGCCAGCGTGTACACCCGGCCGTCGGCGCTCTGGCTGCGCCGAACCGCGGTGTCGAGTGTGGCGAAGAGCTGGTTCTCCACGAGGACGCCGGCGCCGGTGAGACGGTTCAACAGACTCGACTTGCCGGCGTTGGTGTAGCCGGCGATGACGACGGCGGGAACCTCGCCCGCGGTCCGAACCGAGCGCTTGGTGTCGCGAGTGGACTTCATGCCCGCGATGTCGCGCTTGAGCTTGCTGATCCGGTGCCGGATCCGGCGACGGTCGAGTTCGATCTTGGTCTCCCCGGGACCACGCGAGCCGATGCCCTCCCCGCCGGCCACCCGGCCACCGGCCTGCCGAGACATCGATTCGCCCCAGCCGCGCAGCCGAGGCAGAAGGTACTGGAGCTGGGCGAGTTCGACCTGGGCCCGGCCCTCACGGCTCTTGGCGTGTTGGGCGAAGATGTCCAGGATCAACGCCGTGCGGTCGATGACCTTGACCTTGACGATGTCTTCCAGTGCGCGTCGCTGGCTGGGCGCCAGTTCGCTGTCGCAGACGACGGTGTCGGCTCCGTGGGAGTGGACGATGTCGCGCAATTCGTGCGCCTTGCCCTTGCCGAGATAGGTCGCCGCATCGGGGCGGCCACGGCGCTGCAGCACCCCGTCGAGGACCTGCGAGCCGGCGGTCTCGGCCAGGGCGGCCAACTCGCGCAACGAATTCTCGGCGTCCTGTTGGGTACCCTCAGTCCACACTCCGGCCAGGACCACGCGCTCCAACCGCAGTTGGCGGTACTCGACCTCGGTGATGTCGTCGAGTTCGGTCGACAGGCCGCCGACCCGCTGCAGGGCCGCGCGTTCCTCGCGGTCGAGCTGGTCCCCGTCGTAGTCGGTGGGCCCGCTCCAGCCGCCCGGCTCGGCGGTCGTGGTCGGGTCGTCGGCCGCCAGCGCTGCGGCACGTTCGTCGAGAATGTCGTGTCGTCGTGTCATTGTGCCGCCTAGCGTCTCATTGCCGCGCCGGTGAGGCGAATCATTTGCGGCCCGAAACGGTGGGCGTCGTAGGCTGGCCGACGAACCCGAAGGAGTCCACGCGCCGTGCCCGATCACTACTTCAGCGCCGAACCCGCCAGCGCGGAGCAGTTACGCCGGATCGACGTCGAACTCGCCGGCCGAGCCCTGTCGTTGTGGACGGCGGCCGGCGTGTTCTCCCCGGACCATCTCGACACCGGGACCGCGGTGCTGCTCGCCGAGGCACCCGACCCGCCGGCTGACGGCACCTTTCTCGACCTCGGTTGCGGGTGGGGACCGCTCGCCCTCGCCCTCGGCCTGCTGCGCGGGGAGGGCGACATCTGGGGGGTGGACGTCAACGAGCGGGCCCTCGACCTGGCCCGGCGCAATGCCGAAAGCATCGGCATACCAGCGAGATTCGTCGTGCCCGATGCCGTGCCGGCGGACCTGCGCTTCGACTTGATCTGGTCCAATCCCCCCATCCGCGTGGGCAAGACCGTCCTGCACCACGTGCTACGGACCTGGTTGCCCCGGCTGAGCGACGGCGGGGAGGCATACCTCGTCGTGCAGAAGAATCTCGGAGCCGACTCGTTGGAGCGTTGGATCAGTGCCGAACTCGCGCCCCTGCGAGCGAGCCGGTATGCCAGTCGCAAGGGTTTCCGTGTGCTGCGCGTGGCCCGGACCTGAGGTGGCCCCCGGGAACCTCAGATGAGGGTCGTAGTGCCGTCGGCGACGAGTTCGGCCGGGCCTTGGAGTTCGACCCGGTCGGCCTCGATGCGAACGGCGAGCCGACCGCCGGGGACGTCGACGAGCCACTCCGCCCCCGTGCCGCGGCCGCCCGCCCACCAATGCGTCGCGACGGCCGCGGCCGCCGCGCCCGTGCCGCAGGACCGGGTTTCGCCGACGCCGCGTTCGTAGACCCGCATCGCGATGTGCCCGGGTCCGAGCATGCGGACGAACTCGACATTGCTGCCGTTCGGCGGGGCCGGCGTGACCACGGGCGATGTCGTCAGGTCGAGGTGCTCAAGCACGAGTTCCTCGGGCAGCATCACGACGGTGTGTTCGTTGCCGACGTCGATGCTCAAGCCCGGGATCTGCCGGCCGTGCGCCGGGAGCACCATCGAGTCGTAGCCGCCCTGCTCGGCGGTGCTTTCGTCGATGAGACGCCAGCGACCGAGGTCGACGGCATACTGATCGGCGCCCTCGCCCGCGACGACCCGGAGCGCCTTGACGCCGGCTCGGGTGGCGATCGCGAAGCTGTCCCCGGCGACCAGGCCGGCTCGCCTCAGGTAGGCCGCGAAGACACGAGTCCCATTGCCGCACATTTGCGCTCGCGATCCGTCCGCATTGCGGTAATCCATGAACCAGGTCGCTTGATCGGCGAGGTCGCGGATCTGCGGTTCGCCGGCGGCTGCCGTCCGCACGACCCGGATCAGTCCGTCGCCGCCGATGCCGGCCCGCCGATCGCACAGTCGCCGGACGTCGGACTCGGTCAGGTCCCGGGCGCCGTCGAAGTCCGGGACCACGACGAAATCGTTCTGCGTCCCGTGGCCCTTCGTGAAAGGAGTACCAACGGTCATGGGTTCATTGTCCCCGCTCGCGCAGGTGGGCCAGCACCTCTGCGGTCAGTGTCGGGGAGCCGGCGTCGAACCAGCGAACCCGCGGGTCGGCGCGGAACCAGGCCTGCTGTCGCCTGGCATACCGCCTGGTGGCGCCGATCGTCTCCTCGATGGCGCTCGCCTCGTCGAGGACTCCGTCGAGTTGGGCCAACGCCTGCGCGTAGCCGATCGCCTTGCTCGCCGTCCGGCCGGCCCGCAGGCCCCGGACGTCCAGTAGGGACGCCTCGTCGACCAACCCCATGGCCCACATCTGCCGAACCCGCGCCGCGATCCGGTCGTCGAGCACCGGGCGGGGCAGATCGAGGCCCACGAGCAGGGCCGGCACCACGAAGGTGCGCGTCGGCATACTCGCCGAGAACGGCCGCCCCGTCAGCTCGATCACCTCCAGGGCGCGCACGATCCGGCGGGCGTTCCGAGGTTCGATCCGTGCGGCGGCCTCGGGGTCGGCCCGCGCCAACCGCTCGCGCAGGGCGTCGACGCCGTGTTCGGCGAGGTCGTCTTCGAGGCGGGCCCGGATCATCGGATCGGTTGGTGGGATGTCGAGTTCGTCGAGGGCTGCCCGGACGTACAGGCCGGTGCCCCCGGCCAGGATCGGGCGCCCGCCCCGAGCGGCGATCTGCGAGAGGTCCGCCCGCGAATGACGTTGGTATGCCGCGACGCTCGCCTCTTCGATCACGTCGAGGACGTCGATCTGATGGTGCGGTATGCCGCGTCGCGCGTCGGGGGGGACCTTGGCCGTCCCGATGTCCATCCCGCGGTAGAGCTGCATGGCGTCCGCGCCGACGATCTCGCCGTCGAGCGCCTCAGCCAGATTCAGAGCAAGCTCCGACTTGCCGGTGGCCGTCGGGCCGACGACCGCAACGGTCAACGGCCCGGTCGGTGCGGGCGGTGCAGCCGGTGCGGCGGGGTCGGCGCGCTCACTCCTCATCGTGCCCGAAGGGGTCGGGATCGACCCCGGGCAACCAGGACTGGCCGGGCTTGCCCCAGCCGTTCTTCTTGATCGCCTTGCGGGCCTTCTTGGACCACCGTTCGTCGAGGCGGTCGACGTAGAGCATGCCGTTGAGATGGTCGGTCTCGTGCTGCATACACCGGGCGAACCAGCCGGTCGCGACGAACTCGACCGGATTGCCGTCCAGGTCTTGGCCGAAGACCTCGGCACGATCGGCCCGCTTCAACGGGAAGTGTTCGCCCGGGACGGACAGGCAGCCCTCGGATTCGTTGTCGGTGGGGCGCTCGTCCGGAATCTTGGAGAGTCGGACCATCGGGTTGACCAGGACGCCCTGCTCGGGCACGCCGTCGTCATTGCGCATCGCCCAGACGAACACCCGCAGCCCGACGCCGATCTGGGGGGCGGCCAGGCCGGCTCCGTGGGCCGCCGCGTTGGTCTCGACCATGTCGGCGACCAAGGCCTTCAACGCGTCGTCGAAAACCTCGACGCGGGCGGCGGGACGGTGCAGGACAGGGTCTCCGGTGATGACGACAGGTCGAACGGCCACCGGGATATTCAATCACCGCACCCGGCCGGACCGGCCGCAAGCCCCGCGGACGGGGGTCTCCTGCCGATGGTCGGTATGCCGAGGGCGACGGTTGGTTTGCCGGTCGGGTTGTCCTGCGCCGCCGCCCACGCTTCTCCACCGCGGGACCGGCGCACGGCATACGACCCACCGGACAGGGCGCCGTCGGCGACCAGATGGTGCGGCGCTCCGTAGGTGACGCCCACGGTGACGAAGTCGCCGGGCCGGGGCAGCTCGGCGCCTTCGAGCACCGCGAAGTGGACCAGCCGGTTGTCCTGGGCACGGCCGGACAGGCGACGGGTGGCGCGGTCCTTGCGGCCCTCGCCAGTCGCTACGAGAACCTCGACATCGCGTCCCTCGTAGGCCCGGTGCCCCGCCCACGCGATGTCCTCCTGAACGGCCACGAGCCGGTCAAAGCGTTCCTGCACAACGGCTTTCGGAATCTGCCCCGTCATGGTGGCAGCAGGTGTCCCGGGGCGGATGGAGTACTGGAAGGTGAAGGCTCCCGCGAACCGAGCGGCCCGCACCACGTCCAATGTCGCCGCGAAGTCCGCCTCGGTCTCGCCCGGGAAGCCGACGATGATGTCGGTCGTGATCGCCGCATCCGGCATACGCTCGCGGACTCCCTCGATGATCCTGAGGAAGCGCTCGGCTCGGTAGCTGCGGCGCATCGCGGCCAGGACCGCGTCCGAACCGGATTGGAGCGGCATGTGCAGGCTCGGCATGACGTTCGGCGTCTCCGCCATCGCCTCGATGACGTCGTCGGTGAACGCGGCGGGGTGTGGGCTGGTGAATCGCACGCGCTCCAGGCCCTCGATGCGTCCGCACGCCCGCAGCAGCTTGCCGAAGGCCAGCCGGTCGCCGAACTCGACGCCGTAGGTGTTGACGTTCTGCCCGAGCAGGGTCACCTCGACGACCCCCTGAGCGACCAGGGCCTCGATCTCGGCGATGATGTCCTGCGGGCGGCGGTCCTGTTCACGGCCGCGCAGGCTGGGCACGATGCAGAACGTGCACGTGTTGTTGCAGCCCACGGAGATGGATACCCATGCGCTGTATGCCGATTCGCGCCGGGTCGGCAGCGTGGAGGGGAAGGTCTCCAGGGCCTCGAGGATCTCGACCTGCGCTTCGCGATTATGGCGGGCCCGGTCCAACAGAGCCGGCAAGGACCCGATGTTGTGGGTGCCGAAGACGACGTCGACCCATGGGGCGCGCGCCACGATGGTCTCGCGATCCTTTTGGGCCATGCAGCCACCGACCGCGATCTGCAGGTCGGGATTGGCGAGTTTCGCCTGCCGCAGCAGCCCCAGATTGCCGTACAACTTGTTGTCCGCGTTCTCCCGGACCGCACAGGTGTTGAAGACGACGACATCGGCGAACGGCGGGCGCCCTTCTGCCGCAACGGTGCCGACGTCGGCATACCCTGCGGTCTCCAGCAACCCGGCGAGGCGCTCGGAGTCATGCACATTCATCTGGCAGCCAAAAGTGCGCACCTCGTAGGTGCGGACGGGGTGGACGGGGCTGGTGGTCGGCTCGCTCATGGCCGCACCAGAGTACGACGTGCCCGGCGTCGGCGGGACGCCGGGTTCACAGGTAGTACTCGATATGCGGTTCCGCGGCGAGCGATCGGCCGGCGAGCACGGTTGCAGCGCGCACGCTCTCGTTGGTCCGCAGGCCGAGGTCGTCGGCCACCTGTCGGGTCACCTGGGCGGCGAACCGATCCCGGCTCTCGTCGGCGACCATCTCCACCCGAACCTCGAACCCCAGCCGGACGATCCGCTCGATCGTGGCTTGGATGGAGGTCTCCCCCGGCGCGTCCGGGGTGCCCGGGCGGGACAGCCGGATCTCGTGGGGCCGCACGAGGAAGCCGTCGAAGCGCGCCACCGCGCCGAGGAAGCTCATGACGAAACCGTTGGCGGGCGCGTCGTAGACCTCGTCCGGCGTACCCACCTGTTCGATCCGTCCGGCGTTCATCACCGTGATCCGGTCGGCGATGTCCAGGGCCTCCTCCTGGTCGTGGGTCACCAGGACGGTCGTGACATGCACCTCGTCCTGGAGGCGACGCAGCCAGCGCCGCAACTCGCCACGCACCTTGGCGTCCAACGCACCGAACGGCTCGTCGAGCAACAGCACCTCCGGGTCCACGGCCAGGGCCCGGGCCAGCGCCATCCGCTGACGCTGCCCGCCCGAGAGTTGTGCCGGGTACCGATGCTGCAGACCCGCCAGCCCGACGATCTCCAACAGGTCGCCCACCCGCTTGTCGATGGCCGCCTTCGGCCGCTTGCGGATGGTCAGGCCGAAGGCGACATTGTCTCGAACGGTCATATGCCGGAACGCCGCATAGTGCTGGAAGACGAACCCGATCCCCCGATCCCGGGGCGGCAACGAGGTGACGTCGCGGCCGGCGATGACGACCTGACCGCTGTCGAGCCGTTCGAGCCCGGCGATCGAGCGCAACAGCGTCGACTTGCCGGAACCGCTGGGTCCGAGCAGCGCCGTCAGGGCGCCGTCCGGGATCTCCAGCGAGACCTCGTCCAGGGCGGTGAAGTCCCCGAAGGTCTTATGTGCATTGGTCACGGTGATCATCGAGGCGTCCTTCGGAGCCGGTCGAGCAGTGCGGTGAACGCCAACGTGAGCAGGGCCAGGCCCATGAGGAGGGTGGCAGCGGCATACGAGCCGTAAATGTTGTGGTCTTCGAGGTACCTGGCGTGCACGAGCAGGGTCAGTGTCTGCGAGACCCCGGGGAAACCGGCCGACACCATGGTCACGGCACCGAATTCGCCGAGCGCGCGGGCGATCGTCAACACGATGCCGTAGGTCAGGCCCCACCGGATCGCGGGCAGCGTGACCCGCCAGAAGGTCTGCCAGGGCGTCGCACCGAGGGTCGCAGCGGCTTGCTCCTGTTCGGTGCCGATTTCGCGCAGGACCGGTTCGACCTCGCGTACCACGAAGGGCAGGGTGACGAAGACGGTGGCGAGCACCATCCCCGGCACATTGAAGATGACGTCGATGCCGAGCCGCGCCAACCCGCCGAACCAGCCGCCGGCCCCCCACAGCATGATGAGAGCCACACCCACCACGACCGGGGACACCGCGAACGGCAGGTCCACGATCGACTGCAGGACGCCCTTCCCACGGAAGTCCCCACGCACGATGGCCAGCGCGGTGACCACTCCGAAGACGACGTTGAGCGGTACGGCGATCGCGACGATGAGCAACGACAGGTTGGTCGCCGAGATCGCCGCCGGCGTGCGGATCCACGCGACGAAGGTCGGTATGCCGGGGGCGAAGGTGCGATAGAGGATCAGTGCGACGGGTACGGCGAGCAACAGCGCCAGGTATGCCAGGGCGATGGTGCGCAGGGTCCACCGAGCCGTCCGCGATCCGGTCACCACGTGTCCTCCTCGGGGTGACCGGATCGCCGGTTCGCGAGGAACCGGAGCGCGCAGAGCACGGCGAATGACAGGGCGAGCAGGGTCACCGAGACGGCGGCGGCCCCGAGCCGGTTGTCGACCTCGATCTGGTCCTGGATGTACTGCGAGGCCACTTGGGTCTGGCGTTGGATGTTGCCGCCGATCAGGGTCACCGAGCCGTACTCCCCGATGGCGCGCGCGAACGCCAAGCCGGCGCCGCCGATGACCGCGGGCCGGATCGTCGGCCACACCACCGTTCGGAAGGTCGTCCACTCGCCGGCCCCGAGCGAGCGAGCGGCCTCCTCCACCTCGCGGTCGGCCTCGATGAGCACGGGCTGGACCGAACGGACGACGAACGGGAGCGTGACGAAGGCCAGTGCGACCAGCACGCCGAGCTTGGTGTTGTTCAACTGGATCCCGACCGGGCTGTTCGGGCCGTAGAGCGCCAGGAGCACCACGCTGGCCACGATGGTGGGGAGTGCGAACGGGAGGTCGATGAGGGCGTCGACCACCTTCTTGCCGGGGAACCGGTCACGGACCAGTACCCAGGCGATGACCGTCCCCATCACCGCGTTCACGAGCGTCACGATGAGCGCCAGGGCAAGGGTGATCGCGAGCGCGGCGACGGCGCTCGGGGTGCTGATGGCTTCGACGAAGGCCGCCGGTCCCTCGCCGAGGGACCCGACCACCAGCGCGGCGATGGGGAGCAGCACGATGACGCTGAGCCAGAGCGTCACGATGCCGACCCCGATCCCCCCGGCCCGTCGGCGGACGGAGGAGGCCGACGGGACCAGGGGCGTCCCGGCGAGCGGCACGACCGTCACCGTCCGCTCGTTCCCGAGTCGTAGATCTGGGCGATGGCTCCGGACCCCTTGGCGAACAGCGTCGTGTCCACCGTCTTCCACCCGCCGAGGTCCGCGATCGTCCACAGTTTGTCCGGCGGCGGCAGAGACGACATGTGCCGCGCCATCACGCTCGCGTCCGGCACGCGGAACCCCGCGGCGGCGAGCAACTCCTGGGCTTGCGGGGTGAAGAGGAAGTCCACCAGAGCGGCGGCTTGGGTCCGATGGCCGGCCTGCGAGAGGACGGCGACAGGGTTGTCGATCCGGAAGGTCTGCGGCGGAATGAGGTGTTCGACCGCCTCGCCGGCCTTCTCGGTGAAGATCGCCTCGTTCTCGTAGCTGAGGAGAACGTCACCGGTTCCCTGGACGAAGGACTCGGTGGCGATCCGACCCGAGGTCGGCTGCGTCTTCACGTGCTCGGTCACCAGCGAGCGCAGGTATGCCAGTCCCTGGGCTGGTTTGCGTCCGCCCTCGCTCTTGACGGCATACGGGGCGAGGAGATTCCACTTGGCCGACCCGGAGCTGAACGGATTGGGCGTCATCACTTCGACTCCCGGACGCAGGAGGTCGTCCCAGTCGTGGATCCCCTTGGGGTTGCCCTTGCGAACCACGAAGACGACGACCGACCCGAAGGGCACGCCGTGATAGGCGCCGGCGTTCCACGAGGGGGCGACCAGGCCGGCGTCGACCAACCGCGTGACATCGGGTTCGACGGAGAAGCTGACCAGATCGGCGGACGCCCCGGCGGCCACCTTGCGAGACTGATCGCCCGAGGCTCCATAGGACGCGTTGACTAAGACGCCGGAGCCGGACGGGCTGGCGGCGAAGGCCGGGAGGACGGCTTCGAAGGCCGCTTTGGCGACCGAAAAGGCATACAGGTCAAGGGTGGTGGAGGTGGCGGCTCGTGCGGCGCCCTGCGTTCCGGACACCGAATCGCTGGGTCCGCCACCGGTGCAGGCGGTGATCGACAAGGCGGCGAGCAGGCCGACGGCGAGCCGGCCGTTGGACCTGGTGGAGTGCCTTGGCAGGGGGGTCCGGGGGGTGGGTTGATGGTGGGGCGTGCGTTTCGCGAGGTGTGTGGTGTTGCGCATGGCGGTTTTCTCTCCTGGGCATGGCCTGCTGGAGGGGCGGGACGTCGGGGGTGGCCGCCGCAGGAGAGAGACGGGGTTCTCGACTGCGCTGGGCGGCGAACGTTGTGCGGCCCGGCTATCGGGGTGAGGTGACACCCGATCCGACCGCGCGGGATTGCGTCAGATCGACGCCGCGTCCGGGCAACACGCCATGCTCGTCGAACGACCGAAGTCGACGTGACGGCGCATGGTGGCGTAGGGAGCCATGTCGGTCACGATGGCGGACCGGGGTCGCCCACGCAACTCGACGGGCCCGATCGCCCACATGCTGAGCCGATTCGGTCGACGTGGCCGTCGTCAGGGCAGTCGTCAGGGC
>JBDIAR010000006.1:0-36633 GCA_039812545.1 Dermatophilaceae bacterium
AAGGACGAGGGTGGCCGGCACACGCCGTTCTACGACAACTACCGTCCGCAGTTCTACTTCCGGACCACGGACGTGACCGGTGTCGTCTCCCTGCCCGAGGGCACCCAGATGATCATGCCCGGTGACAACACCGAGATGACCGTCACCCTCATCCAGCCGATCGCCATGGAAGAGGGCCTGAAGTTCAACATCCGCGAGGGTGGCCGCACCGTCGGCGCCGGTCGCGTGACCAAGATCCTCAAGTAAGGATCCGCTGGTTCTACCCGGTTCGGCCCGGGCCCCGTGAGGGGCCCGGGCCGAACCCGTGTTCCCCTCGGTGTCCGCTCAGCCGGCGCCGAAGATCTCGGTCAGCCGGGCCCGCATGGGAGCAGGGTCGACCCGGACGCCGGTCCACAGCTCGACCGCGAGCACGCCCTGCCCGACGAGCATGCCGAGGCCGTCGACGGTGCGGGCTCCGCGGGCCGCGGCCTCCCGCAGCAGCCGCGTGGCGGGAGGGTTCGGGATGACGTCGGCGACGACGAGTCCAGGGCGCACCGTGTCCAGGTCTACCGGGGGCATCGTCTCGACGTCCGGATACAGCCCGACCGGCGTCGCGTTGACCACGATGTCTGCCTGCGGGTTGACGGCATACGAGCCGGACCAGACCTCGGCTCGCGCCCGGGCCGCGGTGTTGGCGGCCACCAGGTCGGCCAGTTCGTCCGCCACGGTCCGGTCTCGGGCCACGACGGTGACCTGCGCGGCCCCGGCCAGAGCACTCTCCACGGCGATCGCCCGAGCCGCGCCACCGGCCCCGAGGAGCACGAGATGCGCGCCGGCCAGTTCGACGCCCGCGGTCCGTAACGCCTCGACGAAGCCGCGGCCGTCGGTGTTGTCCCCGACCCAGCCGTCATCGCGGCGGGCCACGGCGTTGACCGCGCCGATGAGTCGGGCGGCCGGGGTCAACGACTCGAGGTGGTCGATCACCGCCACCTTGTGCGGCAACGAGCAGTTGAACCCGATCCATCCCATCGCCCACGCTCCCCGGACGGCGTCGCCGAGGTCCGTCGGGGCGACGTCGCAGTTGAGATAGCGGGCGTCGATGCCGTGGTGGCGATAGGCCGCCTCGATCATCGCGACGGTCGGGTTCTCGGCGCACGGCGTCGCGAACGAACCGGTGAGGGCCGCCAAGAAGTCCATGTCAGTCGATGATCCGGGTCACCGTGCCGGTCGTCCAATCGAAGGCGACCCGCACCGTCGTCAGCTCCGCCGGATAGCGCCGCAGCCTGGTGCCGCGCGGCAGATCGGCGTCCTCGCCCCAGGGCAGCTGCAGGTGGTCGGTGGCCCCGCCGACATCGCGGACGAGCAGGGCCTCGAACTCCGGTCGGCCCTGGTATGCCGCGCGGCGCTGCGCGCGAGCCTGTGCCCACGACGCGGCGCCGGCCCGCCCGTCGAGGACCGGGGCCGTGGGCCGGCGCCGATCGCCGAACAGCCTGCGGGCCAGCCAACCCGCCCGTCGCGGGCCGGTCACGACCGCGCCCCCGAGTCCGGGACGGGCGGGGCGGCTGCGGCGGCTGCGGCGGCTGCGGAGTCCGGGGTATCAGGGCCGTCGCGGGGTGCCAGGACCTGGGCCAGCAGGAAACCGGCCAGTTCGGTCGCGGCCATCGCCTCCGGGGCCGCCGATCCGGGCTCCCCGAAATAGCGCACCGCCAGAAACGAGCGGCGTTCGGTCTCGCTGTCGCCGCCGTGCGCGTCGGCACCGGCGGCCGTGGTCTGGCCGTGGTCGGTGGTGACCGCGAGCAGCCAGTCTTCGCCCGGGTCGGCCCGCCGCCGGTCCTCGATCGCCTGCACGATCGGCCGCAGGTAGCCGTCGACGATCGACATGGCCGTCCGGTACTCCGGCGAGTCACCCCCGTAGACGTGCGCGGCCTCGTCCACCCCCTCGAAGTAGACGAACCCGGCCCGCATCGAACGCCCCCGCCCGAGGCCGTCGATCAGGCGCGGCGCGATCGCGGCCAACTCCCGGTCGGCGGCCGCCGCGCCGTACGGGATGGCCGAGCGGATCACGACCCGGTGCTGGCCGCGACGCTGCTGGTCGACCCGGCTGTGGATGACCGGACCCGGTCCGCCCGGATCGGCCAACGCCGGCCAGGCGACGGCGGCGAACGTTTCGGCATACGGGTCGGCGAACCACACCCGCGACAGCAGATCCGGGTGGTACTGCAACCGGTGACCGCCGAAGTCGTTGTCCCGCACCCCGTGCTCCGCGTGGCCCGCGCCGGTCAGCAGGCTCGCCCAGCCCGGGCCCGACGTCGTCGGCGGCTCCATCCAGACCGTCCCGAGCGACCCAGCCGGCCCGGTCGCGAGATCGACCAGCGTCGGCGCCACCCACGGCTCGCGGGCCACGTCGATCCGCAGGCCGTCGATGCCGACGAGGAGCAGGTTGCGGGTCACGACGCCGCCACCGGCCGGCACTGCCAGAAGCCCGGCGCCGCGTCTCGCAGGATCTGGGTGAGCGCGCGGCATACCGGCTCGGCGAGAGGCACGCTGATCGGCTCGCCGCGCCACAGCGGCACCTCCCGCAACCCGACGAGCAGCGCGCGCAGGGTATGCCGCAGGTTGGCGGGTTCGGGCCGGCCGGGTTCGGGGGAGCCGGTCGCGACCGCCCGGATCGGGCCGAGCCAGGCGGTCGCGGCGGGCTCGTCGAGGTTCGGGCGGGCGAGCGCCGCGGCGATCGCCCGGGCCAGGTGATCGGGTTCGGCTCCCAGCCACGCGAACTCGGTCGGCGCGAGCAGCCGCCGGGTCAGCGTCGCGAGTAACGGCGCGGGGGCGCCGTGGCCGCCGCGGGCGATCGAGGCCAGGGCGTCGGCGCCGTGGCACAGGGTGTCGAGGTCGCCGAGGTCGGGATCCCCGTCGCGCAGGTCCGTTTCGGCCGGGTACCAACGCCGGATCGCCTCGACCCACGGCGCCGGGAAGTGGCCGGTGGCGGCGAGTTCGACCAGGACCCGGGCGGCGCTCGACCGGGCCTGGATCCGCGGGTCCGTGAGCATCGTGGTCATCGCGTCGCCGAGCGCCGTCCGGTCGGGTTCCGAGATCCCGTATGCCAGTGCTCGGGTGAGGTCTGCGACGGCGGCGTCGCGGGTGGCTTCGTCCTCGGCGGCGAGCCGGGCGGACCAGGCCGTGACGGGGGTGAGGGGATGCTCAAGGGGACGGGAAGCGGTCACGACGGGGACTCGTCGAGGGCCGCCGGACCGGCCGGATGGACCGGGAACGCCACGGGTGGGTCGAAACCCTCGCGGGCGAACGCTTCGGTCACCGCAGCGGCGACCGCGTCCCGACGTCCCCGGGGGATCAGCGCGATGGCCGACCCGCCGAACCCGCCGCCGGTCATCCGGGCTCCGAGCGCCCCCGCCGAGCGGGCCGACGCGACCGCCGTGTCCAACTCCGGACAGGACACCTCGTAATCCACCCGCAGGCTGTCGTGCGAGGCGTCGAAGAGTCGCCCAACCTCGGCGACGTCGCCGGCCCGCAGCGCGGTGACACACCGCCCCACCCGGTCGATCTCGGTCACCACATGCCGGACCCGGGCCCGCGTCACGTCGTCGCGCAGTTTCGGCAGGGCCGCCGCCAGGTCGCCCGGCTCGATCTCCCGCAGCGTGTCGACCCGCAGCCGTCGAGCCGCCGCCTCGCACATGGTGCGACGAGCGGCATACTGGCCGTCGACCAAGCGGTGCGGCGCCTTGGTGTCGATGACGAGGAGCTCGACGCCCGCTGCGGCCAGGTCGGTCGGGATGTGCTCGATCGTCCCGTCGCGGCAGTCCAGCAGGAGGGCATGCCCGACCCGGGACCGCAGCGAGGCGGCCTGATCCAACCCGCCCGTGGGGGCGCCGGCGATCTTGTTCTCGGCCAGCTGGCATCGGCGGGCGAGTTCGGCCCGGCCGGCGTCGTCGGTGAGCAGGTCCGGGCGCAGCAGGCCGGCCAGCGCCACCGCCACCGAACAGGTCAGGGCGGCCGAACTGGACAGTCCCGCCCCCTGCGGGACGTCGCTACGCAGCGCGACCAGCCCGCCGGGTACCCGATCACCGGCCCGTTCGAACGCCCAGAAGACGCCCGCCACGTAGGCCCGCCAGCCGCGGACCGAACCCGGTCGCAACCGGTCCAGATCGACATAGCGCGCCGCCCGATGGCCCTCCGAACGCATCCGCAGCCGACGATCCGACGCGGGCTGGAACACGGCATACGTGCGGTGGGGCAAAGCGATCGGCAAGGCCAGACCGCCGTTGTAGTCGGTGTGTTCCCCGATCAGGTTGACCCGGCCGGGAGCGCTGGCCGCGATGGCGTCGGCGGTCGGTTCCATCCGCCCAGCGTAGTGACGCGCCCGCGCTCCGGAGCCGTCCTGACCGGCCGTGTTGGACAGTTGGCGGTGGCCCGCGACAATACTTCCCATGGCCGACCACCGGGGCGGATCCGTCCTGCGGGACGCGGCGCCGAACGATCCGCCGCTCCGGCCGCGCCGGGCCGCCGGAACGCGCACCATCGGGGTGACCATTCCGATGCCCGAGCCCTACCGCAGTGCCCTGCAGGCGCACCGCGCGTCATACGGAGACCCGGCCGCCGACACCATCCCCCCGCACATCACCTTGATGCCACCGACCCAGGTGGATCCGCTGGAACTGGCCGAGCTGATCGACCACATCGAGGAGGTGGCGGCCACCCGTCCGCCGTTCGTCATCGTGCTGGCCGGCACCGGGACGTTCCGGCCGGTCTCGCCGGTGGTCTTCGTCGAGCTGGTCGCGGGCGCCGCCGAGTGCGCCGATCTGGACCGGGCGCTACGGGCCGGACCGCTCGCGGTGGCGCCGACCTTCGCATACCACCCGCACGTGACGGTGGCCCATCACGTCGACGACGCGGCGCTGGACCGGGCCGAACGAGAACTCGCCTCGTTCGCCGGCAGTTTCGTCGTGCAGGCCTTCGAGATCGACGAGCTCGCCGCCGACGAGCACTGGCAGACGTTGCGGGCCTTCCCGTTGAAGGGCTGAGGGCGACGATGGATCAGGGTGACGGGCGAGGGCGATGGACGCGCTGAAGCGGGTGTGGGAGCGGATCCAACGGCTCAAACCGTTGCGGGTCTGGAAGCGGTACGGCGATGCGCGCGGTGACCTGTTGGCCGCCGGAGTCGGGTACTTCGCGTTCTTCTCCGCGTTCCCGGGGATCGTGTTGCTCTTCACGATCGCCGGCTTCGTGCTGCGCAGTCGCCCGGAGCTGATCGACGAGATCGCCGCGGGGGTCAACAGCGCGCTGCCCGGGTTCGTCCGGACCGCCGACAATCCCCAGGGCGTCATCCCGCTCAGCGCCCCCGGCGTCGGGGCGCTCACCGTGGCGGGCGCGGTCTCGTTCGTCACGCTGTTGTTGTCCGGGCTGGGGTGGATCGGGTCGCTGCGGGCCGCGATCCGGGCGATCTTCGGGCTGGGTGGTTCGCCGGGCAATGTGCTGACCGACAAGCTGCGCGATCTCGGGGTGTTCATCGGGCTCGGTTTCGGGATCGGCCTGTCCGCGATCCTCTCCGGCGCGATCGGTGGGCTCGCGGGACCGCTGTCGACCATGCTCGGAGCGCAGCACCAGGAGGCTCTCGTCACGATCCTCGGCCTGGTCGTCGGCGCCGTCATCGACATCTCGCTGATGGTGCTGCTGCTGCGGGTGCTCTCCGGTGCCCCGCTGCCCTGGCGGGATGTCCGCAACGGCGCGATCGTCGGCGGCGTCGGGATGACGCTGATGAAGTTCTTCGGCAGTTTCCTCATCGCCCAGGCCACCAAATCGCCGCTGATCGCCTCCGTCGCCGTCCCGGTCGGCCTGCTGTTCTGGCTGAACCTGATGTCCCGGGTGACCCTGTTCGCCGCGTCGTGGGCCGCCTCGGATGCGGCCGAGGCCGCCGAGGCCGCCGAGGCCACGGTGGCCGCTGGGCGCGCCGCGGATCCCGCCGCTCCCCACGAAGCCTCGCCCGCCGAACCGACTCAGGACGCGTCGACCGTGGCCGTCCCCCCGACGGCGGTGGCCGAGGCCCCTGCTCGGCGACGCGGAAAAGTGGCGGCCGCCGTCGGTCTGGGGGCGGCGGTGTATGCCGGTGTCGAGGCGGTGATCAGGGCGAGCCGGTCACGACGCCGCTGACCGACGCCCCGCCCGACGGGCCACGCCGATGGCGCCGAGCGCAACCACCCCGGCCAGGCCCACGAAGGGCCAGGCCGGTGGCGGCGAACCTGTCTGCCCCGTCGACCCTGACGACGCGGTCGCCGGCGAGGCGCCCGCCGCCCCGCTCGGCCCTGCGGCCGTCGCAGGGGCACCGGTCACCGCCGCCGTGGAACCGGCCGCGCCCGGTGATGCCGCGGTGGACGGACCCGGCGCCGTCGTGGGAACCGAGGCGGAGGTCGGAGCACCCGTAGAGCCCGTCGTCGTCGTCGCGGCCCCGGGAGTCGGTCGCCGGGCCGTCCCCGGCGCCACGAGTGTCCCGACCGGCGTCAGCGCCGAGGCGTGCGCGAAGGTCCAGTCGAGCAGCGCCGCCGTCGGCTTCCAGTCCGCGCTGAGCGCCCCGAGCCACACGACGAGCAGTGTCCGCCCGCCGCGGGTCGCCGCGCCCACGAAGGTGTGCTTGGCCCGGTCGGTCCGCCCGGTCTTGATCCCGATCGCCCCGGGGTAGTTCCACAAGAAGGTGTTGATATTGGCGATGTCGAAGGCGTCGTGGACGACCCCGGCCGCGTCCTTGCCGCCGGGGAATTTCGCGGTGCGCATCCCGACGTAGGTCCGGAACCGAGGGTCCGCCATGGCCGCGCGCGCGAAGAGCGCGAGGTCGTATGCGCTGGACATCTGACCGTCCTCGTCCAGCCCGCTGGGGTCCTTGGCGACCGTGTCGTACGCGCCCAGCCGGGCCGCGGTGGCGTTCATCGCGGCCAGCGTCTGGTCGTACCCGCCCGCGGCGTCGGCCAGGGCATACGCGGCGTCGTTGGAACTGGACAGCAGCAGCGCCTTGAACAGGTCGTCGACGGCATACGGATTGCCCGCGATCATCCCCACGCGCGAACCCGCGGCGTCGACATCGTCCTGCGTTGCCATCACCTTGGTGGTCCCCTTGAGCCGCGGCAGGACCGTCGCGGCCAGCAGGACCTTCAACGTGCTGGCCGGCCGGAGCCGGGCATGCGGCGCGCGCGCCGCGAGGATCTGGCCGCTGGTCAGGTCGGCGACCAGGAAGGACACGGCCGGTGGCTCGGGCGGTGCCGGCACCGAACCGGTCGGCGCCCAGATGAGGCCCGCCGCCGCCAGCCCGGCTCCGCCGACGGTATCGGCCGAGGCGATCGCGGGGGCGGGGAAGGGGACCGGCTGAGTGGGTGCGCACCGGACGACGGGGGCCGGTGCGGGCGTGGTGTGATGGCCGCCCTTCGCCGTGCTGCTCGCGGCGGGCGTCGGTTCGACCGTGCGCATCGCGAACCCCGGTCGGCACGGTTCCTGCGGGCTCCAGGTCCAGGTGGACGCGGTCGGCGAGGGCGTCGGCGCCGGTGTGGCAGCGGCCTGCGCGAGCACGCCCGACCCGCTCGCCGCCAGGACGAACACCCCGGCCACCGTGGCCGTCACTCTGCGCCGTGCCGCGTACCCCACCGGCCCAGCG
The DNA here is from genome assembly GCA_039812545.1 of Dermatophilaceae bacterium. Lineage (GTDB taxonomy): Bacteria > Actinomycetota > Actinomycetes > Actinomycetales > Dermatophilaceae > JBDIAR01. The sequence continues at coordinate 7,631 of JBDIAR010000006.1, forward strand.
TAGATCCTCGTTAGTCTTTCGGTATGCCAGAAACTGCCGCCGGCGCGCCCACAGGTGCGTTCTGGGCGATCGTCCCGGCGGGGGGTGCCGGGACCCGGTTGTGGCCGCTGTCCCGGCGAGACCACCCGAAATTCCTGCTCGATCTGACCGGCTCCGGCGCGAGCCTGCTGCAGGACACCGTGGAGCGGCTGGCGCCACTGGCGACCGGGGGGATTCTCGTCGTCACCGGCAGCCGGCACAACGCCGCCGTCCGCGCTCAACTCGGACTGGCCGAGGCACCCACCGCGCAACGGGACGCCGGTGCCGGGAGCGCGCCGGTGCGGGTGCTCGCCGAACCCAGCCCCCGGGACTCGATGCCGGCGATCTGTTGGGCAGCCGCCGTCGTCGAACGGCTCGACCCCGACGCCGTGGTCGGATCCTTCGCCGCCGACCACGTCATCGGCGAGCCGGCGCTGTTCGACGCGTGCGTGCGCGAGGCGATCGCGGTGGCCCAGACGGGTGCGCTCGTGACCATCGGGATCACCCCCACCCACGCCGCCACCGGGTTCGGCTATATCCGGGCGGGTGCCGCCCTGGCCGTTCCCGGAGCGCCGTCCGCGCACGCCGTCGCCGAGTTCGTGGAGAAACCCGACCAGGCGACGGCACAGGCATACCTGGACACCGGTGAGTTCAGCTGGAACGCGGGGATGTTCGTGGCCCGGGCTCGGGTGCTGCTCGACCTGCTGGCTGAGTACGACCCGCAGGCCGCCGCGACGCTGCGGGCGCTGGCCCGCGACCCCGAACGGCTCGCGGACCTCTGGCCGACCATCACCAAGACCCCCGTCGACCTGGCCATCGCCGAACCCGCGGCCGCCGCCGGCCGGGTCGCGGTGATCCCGGCCACGTTCGGCTGGGACGACGTGGGCGGGTTCGACGCGCTGGCGGCGCTCGTGCCGGAACAGGCTCCGCAGACCACGCCCGGGCTGCGGGTCCTCGGGGATGCCGAGGTGCTGACCGTCGACGCGAATGGCCTGGTCGCGACCACCACGGATCGGGTGGTCGCGCTCATCGGGGTGCACGACCTCGTCGTCGTCGACACCCCCGACGCGTTGCTCATCCTGGACCGGGCCCGCGCGCAGCAGGTCAAGGCGATCGTCGACGACCTGGCCGCCCACGGGCATACCGAACTGCTGTGAGCTCGGGGACCCGCACGACCCCTCTCGACCCCTTGACGTTACGGACCCGTCGCGGATCGGTAACGGTTCCTTCCGGCGGTGAGAACCGGCCGGATCCCCCGGGAGGCGCTGGCTAAGCTCGGTACGAGCAGGTCGTCGCGCGACCGGCCCCGATCCCGATCCCACCCGCGAGGAGCCGACGTTGCGGAGCACGCCCTGGTTCCAGCGCCCGCGGTGCCCGCGATGTCCGCGGCTCCCGCAGCTCCGGCGGCACCTGCAGCGGGGGCGGGGATCACAGGTCTGGCGGTACGTGCTCCCGGCCGTCGTCCTGGCCGCCTGCGGCACGCCGCCGACCGGACTGGACCCGGTCGCCCCGTCCACCCTGCAGAACCAGCCCAGCGGCGGCGTGCGCCGAGCCACCCTCACGATCGGGTTGGCCCTGGACGTCGGCGGCCGGTCGGACGGGTCGTACAACGCGATGGCCGGCCAAGGTGCCGACCGGGCCGCCCGCGAGCACAGCGTGAAGATCGTGGAGGTGGCGGCGACGAAGTCGGACACCGACGCGACCCGGGTCGCGAAGTTGCGGCAGTTGCTCGCCGGCGGCGCGAAGGACATCGTCGCCGTCGGCAACGCCTATCGGCCCGCCATCGACACCTTGGCCGAGGCCCATCCCGGGGTTCGGTTCGCCCTCGTCGACGGGGTCCCGCTCTCCCGCCCGAATGTCATCACGGTGACCTTCGCCAACGAGGAGGGCTCCTACCTGGTCGGGGCCGCGGCGGCCGAGAAGACCAAGACGAACCGGATCGGTTTCGTCGCCGGGATGCGCAGCGAGGTCATCGAATCCTTCCGCGCGGGCTATGTCGCCGGCGCAAAGGCGGTCAACCCGCAGATCGTCGTCGACACGGCATACCTCAGCAGTGGTACGGCCGGGTTCGCCGATGTGACCGGGGCGCGCGCCGCCGCCGCCCGGATGTATGCCGCCGGTGACGACATCGTCTACCAGGCGGCGGGTAGTTCCGGTGTGGGGGTCTTCGAGGCGGCCGAGGCCGCCGGCAAGCTGGCCATCGGGGTCGACACGGACCAGTACGTCACCGCTGCGAGCCGGCTGCGCGATGTCATCCTCACCTCGATGATCAAGCGGGTGGACTTCGGCGTCGAGTTCTTCGTCAAGGTGGTCGTCGAGGGCGCCTTCCGTCCCGGCGTCGAACGCTTCGACCTGAAGTCCGGCGGCCTGGAGGTGGCGACCTCCGGCGGGCGGATCGACGACATCGTGCCGCGCCTGGGTGACCTGCGTGAACGCATCATCTCCGGGGAGATCGTCGTCCCCACTCGCTGACGCCGGTTGGCGATCCGCCGGACTACCCTGCCGTCCATGGACGACATCGACTGGGACGACCTGCGGCGCCACGCGATCGCGATGGCGAGCCGCGCCTACGCCCCCTATTCGGGGTTCCCCGTCGGGGCGGCCGCGCTGGTCGCCGACGGCCGGATCGTGGCCGGCTGCAACGTCGAGAACGCCGCGTACGGTGTGGTGCTGTGCGCGGAATGCGGGCTGGTGAGTTCCCTGTATGCCGGTGGCGGCGGGACCTTGGTGGCCCTGGCCGTCGTGGACGGCCGGGGCGGGTGGCTGCTGCCGTGCGGCCGGTGTCGACAACTGCTGTGGGAGTGCGCCGGCCCGGAGCTGTCCGTCATGACTCGCCGCGGGCCGGTGCGGCTCGCCGAACTGCTGCCCGACGCGTTCGGGCGTGAGGACCTGGAGGCCCGCGATGAGTGAACCGTTCGACGCCGTCGAGGTCATCCGGCGTAAACGCGACCGCGGCGAACTGAGCCCGGACCAGATCGACTGGATCGTCTCGGCATACACCCGCGGGGTGGTCGCGGACGAACAGATGGCCGCGCTGGCCATGGCGATCCTGCTCAACGGGATGACCCGGGCGGAGATCGCCCGGTGGACGGCGGCGATGATCGCCAGCGGAGACCGGTTGGACTTCTCCGGCCTGGATCGCCCGACCGCGGACAAACACTCCACCGGCGGCGTGGGGGACAAGATCACCCTGCCGCTCGCCCCCCTGGTGGCGGCCTGTGGCGTTGCCGTGCCGCAGCTGTCCGGCCGCGGCCTCGGCCACACCGGCGGCACGCTGGACAAACTCGAAGCCATCCCCGGCTGGCGGGCGACGTTGACCCCCGACCGGTTCTGGCGCCAACTCGGCGAGGTCGGGGCCGTCATCTGCGCGGCGGGCACGGGGCTGGCCCCCGCGGACCGCAAACTGTATGCCTTGCGCGACGTCACCGGGACCGTCGAGTCGGTGGCCCTGATCGCCTCCTCGATCATGAGCAAGAAGATCGCGGAGGGTACCGGCGCGCTGGTCCTGGACGTCAAGGTCGGCAGCGGGGCGTTCATGAAGGACGTCGACTCGGCGCGCGAACTGGCCCGGACGATGGTCGACCTGGGCCGCGACGCCGGGGTCAACACCAGCGCCTTGTTGACCAGGATGTCCACGCCGCTGGGGCGAACCGCCGGCAACGCGATCGAGGTCGCCGAGTCGGTCGAGGCTCTCGCCGGCGGCGGCCCTTCCGACGTCGTCGAACTGACCGTGCGTCTGGCCCGGGAGATGGTGGCCGCCGCCGGCCGCCCCGACGCCGACCCCGCCGCGGCGCTCGCCTCGGGGCGGGCGATGGACGTGTGGCGGTCGATGATCTCGGCCCAGGGCGGCGACCCGGATGCGGCACTGCCGGTCGCCCGGCACCACGAGGACGTCGTCGCCGACGCGAACGGGGTCGTCACGGCACTGGACGCCTACCCGATCGGGGTGGCTGCGTGGCGGCTCGGCGCCGGCCGGGCGCGCAAGGAGGACCCGGTGCAGGCCGGCGCCGGCGTCACCTGGGCGGTCGTTCCCGGAGATCCGGTGCGGGTCGGCCAGCTGCTGGCCACCCTGCATACCGACACCCCCGAGGCGATCCCGGGAGCCGCGGACCTGGTGCGCTCCGCGATCGTCGTCGGTCCGACAACCGACCCGGTCGTGCTCGAGCCGCTCGTCATTGACGAGGTGCGCTGACCGGCGTGCTCCTTTGTGTCAAGTGCGCTCAATATCACGCTTTCTCCGGCCGTAGGGCTCAGGCATAGGTGTTCTTTCGGCAATCCAGTAAGGTGAGAACATGCCTCGCGTCAATGCGTATCCCACGCTGGTCCCGGTCCCCGGCGGGCAGATCATCATGGAGCACGTGGGCCGGGTTTCCACGGGCGACGACAGCGTGAGCTTGGCGCATCTGACCGTCTCCGGTAGCTGGCAAGAGAATTGGCGGACGCCGGAATACCGCGAGTGCGTCCTGGTGATGAAGGGCACTCTCGTCATCGAACACGACCGGGGAATGCTGAATGCCAGCGCCGGGCAGTCGGTCGTCATCCCGCCGGGCACCCGGCTGCGGCAGAGTTGCGGCCCGACGGGGACGGAATACATCAGCGTGTGTACCCCGGCATACAGCGCGGAAACCGCGCATATCGAGGATTGACGGCGGATCCGCAGGATTCCCGAGTCGTCCCGAAGAATCCGCGAACCGCGTCGGTGGTTCGCGCGACGGCAGTCATAATCGGGTGTGACCAGTGACACCGCGCGCACCACGAGCCCGCTGACCCCCGACCAGCTCCGGGCCGCCCCCAAGGCCCTGCTGCACGACCACCTGGACGGCGGACTGCGGCCGCAGACCATCCTCGACCTCGCGGACGAGGTCGGCCATCGGCTCCCGGCGCAGGACCCCGAGAAGTTGCGGGACTGGTTCGTCGCCTCGGCGGACGCCGGCTCGCTGGAGCGCTACCTGGAGACCTTCGACCACACCATCGCGGTCATGCAGACCGCCGATCACCTGCACCGGGTGGCCCGGGAGTGCGTCGAAGACCTGGCCGCCGACGGGGTCGTGTATGCCGAAGTCCGGTATGCCCCGGAACAGCACCTGACCGGCGGACTGGAGTTGCCCGAGGTCGTCGAGGCGGTCGGGGACGGGCTGCGGGCCGGGATGGCCGACGCCGCCGCCGCGGGCCGGCCGATCGTCGTGCGCTCCCTGCTGACCGCGATGCGACACGCCGCCAACGGCCGGGAGATCGCCGAACTGGTCGTGCGCTACCGCGACGAGGGGGTGGCCGGTTTCGACATCGCCGGTGCCGAGGCCGGCTTCCCGCCCACCCGACACCTGGGCGCCTTCGAGTACCTGCGCCGCGAGAACGCCCATTTCACCATCCACGCCGGTGAGGCCTTCGGGCTGCCGAGCATCTGGGAGGCGATCCAGTGGTGCGGCGCGGACCGGCTCGGCCACGGCGTTCGCATCACCGACGACATCGTCGTCCAGGGCCGTCCCGCGGCGACCTGGTTGGCCGATGCCGCCGACCACGAGATCGCCGACCTCCCAGCCGCCGACGCCTTCCTCGGCCTGCTCGCGGCATACGTGCGCGACACCCGGGTACCGCTGGAACTGTGCCCCAGCAGCAACCTGCAGACCGGCGCGGCCACGACCATCGCCCGCCACCCAATCACCTTGTTGCGGCGACTGCGTTTCCGGGTGACGGTCAACACCGACAACCGGTTGATGAGCGACACCTCGATGAGCGGGGAGTTCGGCAAGCTGCAGGAGCACGCCGGCTGGTCGCTGGAGGACTTCCGGTGGGTGACGATCAACGCGTTGAAGTCGGCCTTCCTCCCGTTCGACGAGCGACTCGACCTCATCGAGCGGGTCGTCAAGCCCGGGTATGCCGCGCTCGGCTTCGTGAACCCGACCTACTGAACGCGGGTCTGCCCGTGCGCCCCGCCGTGCCCGCTGTGCCCCCCGTGCCCGCCGTCGGCCTGATCTGCCCGCCGGATCAACCGCCGGAGCGGTTCCTCGCGGTGGCCCGCGCCGTCGAGGCCGCCGGGTTGGACGACCTGTGGCTCTGGGAGGACTGTTTCGCCGAGAGCGGGATCGCCGCCGCCGCGGCGGCGCTCGCGGTGACCCAACGGATCACCGTCGGCATCGGCCTGCTCCCCGTGCCGTTGCGCAATGTGGCGCTCACGGCGATGGAGATCGCCACGTTGTGCCGGCTGTTCCCCGGGCGGGTGCTGCCCGGCATCGGGCACGGGGTGACGGAGTGGATGGGCCAGGTCGGCGCCCGGGTGGATTCGCCGATGACATTGCTGCGCGAGTATGCCGGAGCGTTGCGCCGGCTGCTCGCGGGGGAGCGGGTGTCCTGCGCGGGCCGGTACGTGTCGTTGACCGACGTGGTGCTGCGTTGGCCGCCCGAGCCACCGCCGCCGTTGCTCGTCGGGGGCCGCGGGCCGCGAACGGTGGCACTGGCCGGCGAGGTGGCGGACGGGGTGATCGTGGACTTCTCCGCCGGTCCCGAGCCGGTGCGCGAGTCGATCGCTCGGGCGCTCGCGAGCCGCGACCCGGTGCGGGGACCGGGGTTCGAGGCGGTCGCCTACGTCTCGATGCCGGTTGATCTGTCGGTGGCTGCGGTGGCCGAGCGGCTGGTCCTGATGGCCGAGACCGGGGCCACCCGGCTGGCGATATGTGCCCTCCAGCCGGACGGCGCGCCGGAGAGCGGCGAGCGCCTGATCGAGTTCGCCGCCACCTTGGGGTTGGCCGCCCAGTCGGTATGCCGGGACGTTCAGGACGCCGGCGGGTCGCCGGGTCTGGGGTCCAGCTGAGCGTCGCGGGCGCCGCTCATCCGGATCACGTCGTTGCCCAGGATGGAGGGAGCTTCGTCAGAGCCGTCACGCCTTATCCGTGGTGAGTAGCGGTGGTCTTGGGCAGGGCGAACATCACGACGGACGCGAGGACGTAGGTGGCGACTTGCCACGGCATGACGTTCGCCAGGGCGTTCCCGAACACGTGTTCGCGAGTACCCGAGGTGCCGGCTTGGGTGGCGGCTGGTAAAGCGTTGAAGAAGACGGTGGCCAGGACTGCGATCCCGATCGCGCCGCCGATTTGGTTGACGGTGGACAGGACCCCGCCGGCGGCGCCGGCCTGACGGCCGGGGACCCCGGCCAGGATCACGTTGACCAGGATGGGGGCGCCGAGGCCCAGACCGAGGCCGCCCAGGAACATCACACCGACCAACGCCCAGTATCCGGGAGTGCCCCCGGCGCTCACCAGCCACCACAGCAGGGCCTGAGAGACCGCCAGAGTCAGCGAGCCCGCGATGAGTATGGTTCGGCCTGCCCTGGCCGCCAGGGCCACGCCGACGCCGGACGTGATGATCGAGCCGAGGGCATAGGGCAGGATCACCAGCCCGGTTTCCCAAGCGGTGCGCCCGGTGCCGAGCTGGAGGTAGACGGAAAGCACAAGGAAGAAGGAAGCGAGCCCACCGAAGAAGAAGACCGCGGCTGCCAGGCCCGCGCCGAACGGGCGGATCAACAGCAGCGCCGGGTCCACGACGGGGTGACCGCCTCGGCGCGCCAGTTGCCGCTCGTAGGTGAGGAACAGGGCGAGCACGACCAATCCGAGGGCGAGCAGTATCCAGCCCCACGGCGGCCAGCCCCAGTCTCGGCCCTGCACGAGCGGCAGCAGAACCAGGAAGACGCCCGCGGCGGCCATGAGCGCACCGGCCGTGTCTAGCCGCGTGTGACCCGGGGCGTGAGACTCGGGCAAGAACCGCCACCCCAGCGCCAACGCCAGGACGGCGACGGGGACGTTGATCCAGAAGATGGTGCGCCACCCCAGACCCCAGAGATCAGCGTCCACGAGGACACCGCCGAGCAGCGGACCTGCCACCGAGGCCAAGCCTTGGACCGCGCCGTACGCGCCGAACGCCTTGGCCATGGACGCTGGAGCGAAGGAAGACCGGATGATGCCGAACACCTGCGGAACCATGAACCCGCCCGCCAGACCCTGCACGGCCCGCAGCGCGATCAGCATCCCAGCCGTCGGGGCCAAAGCGCAGGCCGCCGATGCGAGGACGAAACTCGCCAACGAAAACAGGAAGACTCGGCGTCTTCCGTTCGCGTCGCCGACCCGACCCCCGGTGATCAAGCCAGACCCGAGGGCGAGAACGTACGCGGCGAGCATCCACTGCAGCTGTGACTGGGAGGCCTGCAGGTTGGCAGCGATGTTCGGCGCGGCCACGGTGATGATGGTGACGTCGAGCAGGTCCATGAACGACGCGAACAGGACGACCAGGAGAGCCAGGGACGCGACCCGGCCCGTGACGAGTGGTTCAAGCGGTGTCTCGTATGCCGCACCGATGGGTGTGTGTGAGCTCATGTCCTTACCGTGACCGAGGTAGCGGACACCGAATGACCGCTTCTCGTGCGACTGTGAGGACATGGCCGATACTTCGGAGCGAATCTTGCGCCTTCTCTCCCTCTTCGGTGCACGGGTCGAGTGGTCCGGGATCGAGCTCGCGCAACGGTTGGATGTTTCGGTCCGCACACTGCGTCGAGATGTGGAGACGCTGCGCACACTCGGGTATCCGGTGGAGGCGGCCAAGGGGCCTCGCGGGGGGTACCGCCTCGGGGCAGGGGGGAAGCTGCCTCCGCTCGTCCTCGATGACGACCAAGCCATCGCCATCGCGCTGGCGCTGCAGACCGCCCCGTCGACCGTCACCGGCATCGAAGAGGCCGTCTCCAGGGCGCTGACAACGCTGCGCCAGGTGATGCCTGCTCGGCTTCGCGCCGCCAGCGACGCGTTTGAGGTGACCAGCCTGCGCAACTACTGGGAGTTCTCCGCCCAACCCATCGACGTGGCGACCCTTCAAAGTGTCGGCTCCGCGATTCGCACCACCCGAACTCTCAGGTTCGATTACGCCACCCCGGACGGCGATGTCCCGGCCCCCGGCGAGGTCGGCTTCCACCCGCCGCGAGACGTCGAACCGCACCATCTGGTGGTGTGGGCCGCCCGTTGGTACCTCATCGCCCGAGACCGGCAGCATCAGACGTGGTCCACCTACCGCGTCGACCGAGTCTTCCCCAAGTCGAGCGCGGGTGTCGCCTTCATTCCGCACCCCTCACCGAGGAGGACCTCAACCGGCTCGTCGTGCAGAACCCCGAACGAGCTGACACACCGGGTCGGTGGCAGTGCGTTGGCACCGCTACTTTGAACTTGCCCGCCGACGTCGTCGCCCGCTGGGCTCCGGGCGGTTCAGTCGTCACGCCCATTGACACCGGACACTGTCGTCTCACCATCGGTGGATGGTCATGGGCTGGAGTTGCCGGCCTTTTCATCACTTTTGACACCGACCTGACCGACATCACCCCGCGAGCCCTCGCGACCGCCTTCCGGTCCGTCCGCCGACGGCTCGAGAGGATCTCCGACGAGCAATGATGAACGCGGTCGACCAGCGACACGTCTCTCATGAGGCAGCGAGGCGCTGCGGCGCGCGGCGAGTTCGCGTTCGGCGGCCGTCGGCGACATCGGCCGCGCGCCACGGGCCACGATGGCCGCGACGATCGCCGGTTCCCGGCGCGCGAGAGCCAGACCCCGGCGCAGCAGCACGAGCGGCGGCTTGCGGTGCTCTCGCAGGTCGCGAGAAAGTCGGCGCAGGAAGGTCGTCCACCGGCCGCGCCCGACGCAATAGGCACTGTGCAATAGTCCGGAACGGCGCAGCGGTTCGATCAACTCGGCCGCGAACAGACCCTCGGCGATGACGAGGTCGTCCCGCCCACAGCGCTGGACGTGGCTGCCGACCCGAGCCGAGGCGGCGATGTCATAGGTCGGCACCTGCGCCCAGCCGTCCTCGACCAGGGCCCGCAAGGCCGCCAGGGCTCCCGCGCCGTCCCAGGACCGCGGGTCGTCCCAGTCGGGCAGACCGAGGGGGGACCGCGGCAGATCCGGTTCGTCACCGTCGCGGTAGAAGTCGTCGAGGCGGACGACCGGCCAGCCGAACCGGCCGTGCAGCCGGGCCGCGAGCCGACTCTTGCCCGACCCGCTCGGGCCGGCGACCACGACCACCCGGGCCCGCCCCGTTCGCTCGTCCTGCTGCGCCACGACCGGGAGTCTAGGTGAACCGCGTGCCTACGATGGGTTCGTGACGACACCTACCGCCCGCGGCAAGGCCGTCCGGCAACGCAGCAGTCTCACCTCGGGGATCGTCGGGGTCGGGGTGTGTGCGCTGATCCTGGTGGCCGGGCTCCTGGATCTGCACCGTGGCGTCGACCCGCTCATGCCGGCCCTGGCCGCTCTCGGCGCCGCCGGCTTCTGGGTCCTGCTGGTCCGGCCCAACCTGCGCCTCGGCGACTCCGAACTCCTGGTGTCGAACCCATTGCGGCAGTGGACGATCCCGTTCTCGGCCGTCGAGGACGTGAGTTCGCGGTGGTCGCTGCGGATCCACACGCCCGACCGTGCCGTCGACGTCTGGGCGCTGACCGGGGACACCGGTCGACCCAAGCTCAGCGCCGGGTCATTGCTTCCCGGTCTGGGCGGGGCGCGGGGCGCGCAGGATCACCCGTCCGGGCTCGCTCCCACACAGGCCCACGCGGTGGCCGGCGAGCTCCTCACGATCGTCGAGGACTACCAGCGCGGCCACCCGGACGAGGTGCCGGCACCGGTTCGGGCCACCTGGGTGGTCCTCGACCTGGTCCTGATGATCGTCCCGCTCGTGGCGGTCGCCGTGGCCGTCGTCAGCTGATCCTGCCGACGACCGACGGCCGTCACAGCGGTGGTCAGCCGGTGACGGCCCGCAGGTCGGCGGCCAGTGCCGCCAGACGCCGTCGGGCCCGGCCCCGAGCGGCCGTCACCTCGCCGTTCGTCACCGGTTCGACGACTTCGAGGTATGCCTTGAGCTTGGGTTCGGTGCCGCTGGGGCGTACCACGATCCGAGAGTCCCGATCGGTGACCAGTCGTACCCCGGGCGTGGGCGGCAGGTCGTCGCTCGGGTGCGCCAGATCCTCGCACCGGCATACGGACTCTCCACCCAGTCGGGCCGGCGGGTTCGACGACAACCCCGCGAGAACGGGTTCGACGAGCGCCAGGTCGGCAACCCGGACGGAGTAGGCGTCGGTGGCGTAGACGCCGTGCTCGGCCGCGATGTCGTCGAGCAGGTCGAGCAGGGTGCGCCCGTCGCGCGCGCAGCGGGCCACGAGGTCGGCGACGAGCAGCGCCGCGCTGATCCCGTCCTTGTCGCGCACCAGGTGCGGGGCGACGCAGTAGCCGATGGCCTCCTCATAGCCGTACCCGATCCCGGGCACGCGAGCGATCCACTTGAACCCGGTCAGGGTTTCCTCGTGGCGTACCCCGGCCGCCGCCGCGAGCGCGGCCAACGCCCGAGACGACACGATCGAGGTCGCGACGGCCGGCGGCACGTCCGGGCCGTCGGCGCCGCGCAGCCCGCGCTCCAGCAGGTGCCGCCCGAGCAGCACGCCGAGTTCGTCGCCGCGCAGCATCCGCCAGTCGGCGCCGTCCCGGACGGCCACCGCGCACCGATCGGCGTCGGGGTCGTTGGCGATGACGACATCGGGTTCGGTCCGGCGCGCCAGGTCGAGGGCGGCGTCGATCGCGCCGGGCTCCTCGGGGTTGGGGAAGGCGACCGTCGGGAAGTCCGGGTCCGGCGCGGCCTGGGTCCCGACCGTCAGCAGCGGCGGGAACCCGGCCGCGGCGAACACCGCCCGCACCGTCTCGTCGCCCACCCCGTGCAGCGCGGTGTGCACGATCCGCACCTGCCGCGGGCCGTCCGGGTCGAGCAGCCCGGCCACGTCATCGACGTAGTCCGCGACGATCCGGTCGTCGAGGACGGTCCACCCGGCGGCGGCCCGGGGGATCAGCCGTGCCGGTCCGGCGGCCTGGATCCGGGCCGCGATGTCGACATCGGCCGGCGGCACGATCTGCATCCCGTCGCCGAGGTACACCTTGTACCCGTTGTCCCGCGCCGGGTTGTGACTGGCCGTGACCATGACCCCCGCGTCGGCGTCCAGCCGGCGGATGGCATACGCCAGCACCGGCGTCGGCAGCGGGCGCGGCAAGAGCAGCGCCCGACCGCCGGCGGCGGTCACCACGGCCGCGGTGTCGCGGGCGAAGACGTCGGAGCGCCGGCGCGCGTCGTACCCGACGACCACGAGCGGACTGGGCTTCCCGAGGTCGGTGAGGTATGCCGTGAGCCCGGCCGCCGCTGCGACGACGACGGCGCGGTTGATCCGGTTGGGACCGGCGCCGAGGATGCCGCGCAGCCCGGCGGTGCCGAACTCGAGCCGTCCGCGGAACCGGTCGGCGAGGTCCTCGACGGCGGCCGGGTCGCCGGCCTCGGCGGCCCCGAGCAACGCCGTGAGTTCGGCGCGGTCGGCGTCGTCGATGTCGTCGGCGATCCAGGTCCGGGCCAGACCGAACAGCTCCGCCGGCCCGGTCACAGCCGGGTGACGATCTCGGCGAGCAGCCGGCCCACCCGGTCGGCCGCGCCGGCGCCGGCCGTGACGACCTCCTCGTGGGAGAGCGGTTCGGTGCCGATGCCCGCGGCGGCGTTGGTGACCAGGGAGATGCCGAGGACCTCGAGGTCGACCGCGCGGGCCGCGATGGCCTCCAACGCGGTGGACATCCCGACCAGGTCGCCGCCCATCCGGCCGGCCATCCGCACCTCGGCCGGGGTTTCGTACTGCGGCCCGCGGAACTGCACGTACACGCCCTCGGGCAGGCCCGGATCGATCTCGCGGGCGATCCCGCGCAGCCGGGCCGAGTACAGGTCGGTCAAGTCGACGAAGGTCGGGCCCTCCAGGGGAGAGACCCCGGTGAGGTTGATGTGGTCGCTGATCAGCACCGGGGTGCCGGCCGCCCAGTCCGGGTTCAGGCCGCCGCAGCCGTTGGTGAGCACGACCGCCCGGCAGCCGAGCCGGGCCGCCACCCGCACGGCGTGGACGACGGGACGTACTCCGAAGCCCTCATAGAGGTGGGTACGCGACCCGAGCACCAGGGCGCGCCGGTCGGTGCCGGCGATGGCCACCGACCTGATGCCACCGGCGTGCCCGCGCACCCCGAACGGCCGGAACCCGGGCAACCCGGCCGCCGGCACGTCGGCCAGCGTCTGCCCCAGGTAATCCACCGTCTGGCCCCAGCCGGACCCGAGCACGAGGGCCACGTCGTGGCGCCGGACCCCCGTGGCGGCGCGCAACGCGTCGGCGGCGGACTCGGCGACGAGGTGGGGATCGGTGGCCGGATCGTCCAGCGCAGGCACGGGAGGCACCGTAGTCATGGGCCGCACTGTACCCCGGCCGCACGGCAAACCCGGCCGCACAGAACCACCGGCCCGCGGAGTTTGCCCCACCGCCGCCGGGCGTCAAGGATGAAGGCGCTCACGGATGTCCCGACGACCGTTCGTCCCGGAAGGTGCCCGTCATGACCAGCCCCGAGCCCACCAGCCCCGAGCTCGACAGCCCGGCCCCCGAGCCCACCGCCCCACACTCCGACGTGATCGAGCGCCTCGCCGCCCCCACGGCCGACGAGATCGCCGTGATGGACGCCTGGTGGCGGGCCGACAACTACCTCACCGTCGGCCAGATCTACCTGATGGCCAACCCGCTGTTGCGCGAGCCGCTGCGCCCCGAGCACATCAAGCCCAGGCTGCTCGGCCACTGGGGCACCAGCCCCGGCCTGGCGTTCATCTACGCGCACGCCTCCCGCCTGGTCCGGTTGACCGGACACGACGTCATCTACCTCGCCGGCCCGGGTCACGGTGGCCCGGCACTGGTCGGGGCGGCATACCTGGAAGGGGTCTACACCGACCTCTTCCCGCAGGTCACCCAGGACGTCGAGGGGATCCGGCGGCTGTTCCGGCAGTTCTCGGCTCCCGGCGGCATCCCGTCGCACGCCTCGGTGACCACCCCGGGCTCGATCCACGAGGGCGGCGAACTCGGGTACGTCCTGATCCACGCGTTCGGCGCCGTCATGGACAACCCCGACCTCATCGCGCTCGCGGTGGTCGGCGACGGCGAGGCCGAGACCGGGCCGCTGGAGGGGTCCTGGAAGGGGATCTCGTTCATCAACCCCGAGCGCGACGGGGCGGTGCTGCCGGTGCTCCACCTCAATGGCGCCAAGATCGCCGGCCCGACGGTGCTCGGCCGCAAGGACCCCGCCGAGGTCCGGGCGCTGTTCGAGGGCCACGGGTACGAGGTCATCGAGGTCGAGGGCGTCGAGGTCGAGGGCAACGACGTACCCGGAATTTTCGAGCGGTATGCCGCCGCCCAGGCACAGGCATACGCCACGATCCGCGCCATCCAACGGGCCGCCCGCGGCGTCGACGGGCAGCCGCCCACCTGGGACGGCACCCGCCCGCGCTGGCCGATGATCGTCCTGCGCACCCCCAAGGGCTGGACCGGCCCACACGAGGTCGACGGTGTCCTCGTCGAGGGCACCTGGCGCGCGCATCAGGTGCCGCTGGCCGGGGTCAAGGACAACCCGGAGCACCTGGCGATCCTCGAACGCTGGCTCCGCTCGTACCGACCCGAGGAACTCTTCGACGCCGCGGGTGCGCCCACCGCGCTCGTCACCGCCAACAACCCGCAGGGCGCGCTCGCGATGAGCGCCACCCCTTATGCCAACGGCGGGCTGCTCACCGCCGACCTGATCCAGCGGGACCTGCGCTCGTATGCCGTCGACGTGCCGGCGCCTGGGGCGACCCGGGCCGAGTCGACCCGGGTCATCGGCGCCATGATGCGTGACCTGTATGCCGACAACCCGCATACCTTCCGGCTGTTCTGTCCGGACGAGACGAACTCGAACCGGCTCGGCGCGGTCTTCGAGGTGAGCGACCGGGCGTTCATGGAGCGGGTCTACCCGGTGGACGTGCAGCTGTCCCGGGACGGGCGGGTCATGGAGGTGCTCTCGGAACACAACTGCCACGGCTGGCTGGAGGGGTACACCCTGACCGGGCGGCACGGCCTGTTCGCGACCTACGAGGCCTTCGCGATGGTGTCGGCGTCCCAGACGATCCAACACTGCAAGTGGCTGGAGGAGGCCGCCCACCTAACGTGGCGGGCGAAGATCCCCAGCCTGAACATCCTGTTGACGTCCACGGCGTGGCGCAACGACCACAACGGCTTCTCCCACCAGGGGCCGGGGCTGCTGCAGAACGTCCTGCAGATGCGCGGGGACGTCGCCCGGATCTACCTGCCGCCGGACGCGAACTGTCTGGCGTCGGTGGCCGACCACTGTTTCCGCAGCCGTTCGCGGGTCAACCTGATCGTCCAGGACAAGCAACCGCAACTGCAGTACCTCGACTTCGACGCGGCGATGGAGCACTGCCGACGGGGCCTGTCGATCTGGGACTGGGCGGGCACCGAGCGGCCCGGCGGGCGGGAGCGGCCCGACATCGTCCTGGCCTGCGCCGGGGACGTGGTGACGATGGAGACCGTGGCGGCGGCGCAGATCCTGCGCGAGCGGCTGCCGGACTTCCGGGTCCGGGTCGTCAACGTCGTCAACCTGATGAAGTTGGCCCGCGCCAAGGACCACCCGAACGGGATCAGCGACATGGAGTTCGGCGAACTGTTCACCGACACCCAGGACGTCGTCTTCAGCTTCCACGGCTACCCCGGGGCGATCCACCAGCTCGTCCACGGCCGGGCCGACGCCGACCGGTTCCACTGCCGGGGTTTCATCGAGCAGGGGACGACGACCACCCCGTTCGACATGGTGGTCCGCAACCAGGCATCCCGCTACCACCTCGTCATGGACGCCCTGAACAACGCCAAGCGGCATCCCCGCGGCTCCCAGGACCTGAAGACCTGGTGCCAGGTTCAGCTGGACCGGCACGAGGCATACATCCGCGAACACCTTGAGGACCTGCCGGAGGTACGCGACTGGCTCGTCCAGGCCCCAGCGTCCGAGACGACGGGGGAGACCGTCACGGCGTAGCCATCCCCGCCCCTGAACCTGCCGCCGGCGTCGGGTGCGCTTGAATGGGCCCGTGACCACACGCGCACCCCAGATCGTCATCATCGGCGGCGGCCCCGGCGGCTACGAGGCGGCCCTCGTCGCGGCCCAACTCGGTGCCGACGTCACGGTCGTCGACCGGGACGGGCTCGGCGGGGCCGCGGTGCTCACCGACTGCGTGCCGAGCAAGGCGCTGATCGCGACCGCCGAGGTGCGCAGCGGCCTGTATGCCGCGACCGCGCAAGGTTTCCGGGTCGGCGACGGGGTCACCGCGGATCTGGCGGCGATCAACTCCCGGATCCTCGCCCTGGCCACGACCCAGTCCGCCGATATCGCGGCCGGGCTGGCGGCGGCGGGGGTCGAGGTGGTGCGCGGCACCGGGCGCCTGGTGGACACGAGCTCGGTCATAGTCGAACCCGTGCCGGGCGACACCGCCAACCCCGCGGGGGCCGACAGCCGGGTGCTGCCCGCCGACACCATCCTCATCGCCACCGGCGCCACGCCGCGCGAGCTGCCCGACGGCCGCCCGGACGGCGAACGCATCCTCACCTGGCAGCAGCTGTACCAGTTGACCGAGTTGCCGGAGCATCTCGTCGTCGTCGGCTCCGGCGTGACCGGCGCCGAGCTGGCCGCGGCATACCTCGCCCTCGGTTCAGCAGTCACCCTGGTGTCCTCGCGGGATCGGGTCCTGCCGGGGGAGGACCCGGACGCCGCCGACGTCATCGAGGACGTCTTCACCCGGCGCGGCATGACCGTGCTGTCCCGCTCGCGCGCCCAGAGCGCCCGCCGGACGGGAGCCGGCGGTGCCGCCGAGGTCGTCGTGACCCTTTCCGACGGTCGCGAGGTCCACGGCAGCCACGTCCTGATCGCCGTCGGGGCCATCCCGCAGACCGAGGGGATGGGGCTCGCCGAGAACGGCGTCGCCCTCACCCCGTCCGGACATGTCCAGGTGGACCGGGTCAGCCGTACCTCCGCCCGAGGGGTGTATGCCGCCGGAGACTGCACGGGGGTCCTGCCGCTGGCATCGGTCGCCGCCATGCAGGGGCGGATCGCGATGTGGCACGCGCTGGGCGATGCGGTGTCGCCGCTGAACCTGCGCGCGGTCAGCGCCAATATCTTCACCGACCCCGAGATCGCCACCGTCGGCTATTCGCAGAGCGATGTCGACGCCGGCAAGGTCAACGCCCGGACGGTCATGCTGCCCCTGGCGACCAACGCGCGCGCCAAGATGGCGGGGTTCGACGACGGGTTCGTGAAGATCTTCGCCCGGCCGTCGTCGGGGATGATCGTCGGCGGTGTCGTGGTCGCTCCCCGGGCCTCCGAGCTGATCCACGCGTTGGCGCTGGCCGTCGACCACGGCCTGACGGTGGACCAGTTCGCGCACACCTTCACGGTGTACCCCTCGCTGTCCGGGTCGCTCGCCGAAGCGGCCCGCCGGCTGCACGGCAGCCAGACCTGACGCGCCGTCGACGCGGTTCGACCGGACTCCGACCCACCCGCGTCCGACGCGCCGAGGGGTCCTGCCGACCCCTCCCGTCATCGGGTCAGATCGACCGGTCAGCGCCGGGTGGAAGGCCCCCGTATGCCGCCTGCCGCATTTCCGACGACGAGTGGAGTGCCGCGCGTCACAGTGATTGACACGCTGTGGGGCCCAAAGTACGTTACCGAACACCGGAGATTGTGTGACGGGTAACACATGCACGAGACGTGAGGTACACAGACGTATTAGCGATCTCCCGACTGGAAGAAAGCCCCTTTCCGTTGCGGAACCAGCGGAGTAGAAGAAACCGGAACACCTTCTCTTAGTCCCATCGGACGCCGCGCGCCCCATTCGCGCGGAGCCCGACTCGGCCGCGGACAGTATGGGGACCGCCCGCGGCGGCATCGGTGCGCCGACCCCGGCGCGTTTCGCGGCAACCCTCCGACACCGTGCGCTGCCTGCTCCTTGGCGCCAAGACCCTCGGACCGCTCGGTCCCCTACTGCAGAGCAAGGATTGACCATGACCGCCTCACCGTCCCAAGCCCCCGCTCCCGCTCCCGCGAAGCCTGCGGCACACGCCGGAGAATGGGCCAACCCGGCTCCTGCCGGCCTCGTCGCGCTCGCGATCGCGTGCTTCTGCTTCTTCGCGGTCCTGACCGGGCAGGTCGGCCGTAGCTCCACCCCGTTCCTGGCCTGCTGGCTGATCGGCGGATTCGTCGTCCAGTTCACCGTCGGCGTCATCGAGCTCAAGGAGAAGGCCCTCACCGGTGGCAATATCTTCCTGTTCTTCTCCGCGTTCTTCATGCTCACCGGTGGCCTGAAGTACCTCGTTCTGTGGGTATCCGCTCACATGCCCGTCGAGATCGCGGGTAAGGAAGTCGAGATCGACCACCACATCGACGGCTGGGCCTGGATGGTCCTCGCCCTCGCGCTGCTCACCTGGACCCCGGCATACCTCAAGCAGGGTGCGCTCATGCTGACGATGGTCGTCCTCTTCCTCGACATCGCCGTCCCCTTCGTCGCGCTGCGTGACCTCGGCTGGGTTGCCTCCACCGTCGCCAACCCGATCGCCGGCTGGACCCTGCTGGCCGCCGGGATCTGCGGTCTGTACGTGGCCGCGGCGATCATCTGCAACGGCGCCTTCGGCCGCGCCGTCTTCCCGATGCCCGGCCCCATCCTGAAGTAAGGCACTCGCCAGGCACACCAACGGTGCGGGGTACCCGAGTCATCGGGTACCCCGCACCGTTGTGTTGTGCCCGTTCGTCGGTATGCCGGTCGGCTCGTATGCCGCTCAGCCGCGTCGGTCGCTCGGGTCGTCCGGATTGTTCGGATCGTTCGGATCGGTGGGCGTCCAGCCCTCCTCGCGGGACCAGCGTTCGATCCGGCGCTGCGAGGCCCGCCGGCGGACCCACTGCAGGGCGGGCACGGCGATCACCAACACGATCGCGAGAACGACCAGATTCATCGGGCGGAAACCCTCTCGGGCCGCATCCGCCATCGGCAGATGCGGCCCGAGCGCAGTCAGGTCCGGCACGTTCGCGCCTACTCGGCGTCCTTGATCTCCACGAGGACGGCGCCGCTGGTGACGGTTTCGCCGACCGCGGCCTTGACGGAGTTGACGACGCCGGTCTTGTGGGCGTTGATCGGCTGCTCCATCTTCATCGCCTCGAGCACGAGGACCAGGTCGCCGGCTTCGATGGTCTGGCCCTCGGTGACCGCGATCTTGACGATCGTGCCCTGCATGGGCGCGGTGAGGGCGTCGCCGCCGGCCGCCGTCGCACCGCGGGCCCCGCCGGCGCGACGCGGTGCCTTGCGCCGTCCGCCGGGGGCGGCCGCGCTGCCTCCGCCGCTCGACGAGGTCAAGCCGCCGCCGAGGGAGAAGCTGCCGGGCAGGACGACCTCGATGCGCTTGCCGCCGACCTCGACGACGACCCGCTTGCGCTCGCCGGCGTCCTCCTCGCCACCGGCCGGACCACCGGCATACGGCTCGATCGTGTTGTCGAACTCGGTCTCGATCCAGCGGGTGTGCACCGTGAAGGGTGCCTGCGGGTCGGCGGGCGCGAACGCCGGGTCGCGGACCACCGCGCGGTGGAACGGGGTGACCGTCGGCATACCCTCGATGACGAGTTCGTCGAGGACCCGGCGGGAACGTTCGAGGGCCTGCTGGCGGGTCTTGCCGGTGACGATCAGCTTGGCGATCATCGAGTCGAACGCGCCCGCGATCGTGTCGCCCTCGACGATCCCGGCATCCCAGCGCACGCCGGGTCCGGCCGGCACGACCATCCGAGAGATGGTGCCGGGGGCCGGCAGGAAGCCACGGCCGGCGTCCTCGCCGTTGATCCGGAACTCGATGGAGTGCGCCTGGATCGGCGGGTCGTCGTAGCCGAGCGGTTCGCCCTGGGCGATCCGCAGTTGCTCGCGCACCAGGTCGATGCCGGTGACTTCCTCGGACACGCAGTGTTCGACCTGCAGGCGGGTGTTGACCTCCAGGAACGAGATGACGCCGTCCTGGCCGATGAGGTACTCGCAGGTGCCGGCACCGAGGTAGCCGGCCTCCTTGAGGATCGCCTTGCTGGCACGCACGAGTTCGGCGTTCTGAGCGTCGGTGACGAAGGGCGCCGGGGCCTCTTCGACGAGCTTCTGGTTGCGGCGCTGCAGCGAGCAGTCGCGGGTGGAGACGACCACGACATTGCCGTGCGCGTCGGCCAGACACTGGGTTTCGACGTGCCGCGGCTTGTCGAGGAAGCGCTCGACGAAGCACTCGCCGCGCCCGAACGCCGTGACCGCCTCGCGGACCGCCGATTCGTAGAGCTCGGGGATCTCCTCGATCGTGCGGGCGACCTTCAGGCCGCGACCGCCACCGCCGTAGGCCGCCTTGATGGCCACCGGCAGACCGTGTGCCTTGGCGAACTCGACGACCTCGTCCGGTCCGCTGACCGGGTCGTTGGTGCCGGGCACGAGCGGGGCGTCGGCCTTGGTCGCGATGTGCCGCGCCTTGACCTTGTCGCCGAGCGAGTCGATCGCCGCGGGCGAGGGACCGATCCACGTCAACCCGGCGTCGATGACGGCCTGGGCGAACCCGGCGTTCTCGGCGAGGAATCCATAGCCGGGGTGGACCGCGTCGGCACCGGCCTGTTTGGCGATGTCGAGCAGTTTGGACTGGACGAGATAGCTGTCCCCGGGGGTCGACCCGCCGAGTGCGTATGCCTCGTCGGCCACCTTGACGTGAAGTGCGTCACGGTCGGGATCGGCATACACCGCAACGGATCCGATGCCTGCATCCTTGCAGGCGCGGGCGATCCGGACGGCGATCTCGCCGCGGTTGGCAATCAAAACCTTGGAGATGGCGGCCATGACCGGAGCCTAGCGCCACAACGGCCGAAACCGCCCGCCTCGTGAGCAAGTAGACGCTCGAAGGAGAGCACCGGGCTTGCGCGTCGCCGGGAGGTTGGCGTAGGAGTGGGACATGCCCGGAGTTGCCGTTCCGTCAATCGCGCTGAGCCCCGCCGTGACGATCCCGCAGGTCGGTTTCGGGGTTTACCAGGTCCCCGAGGACGAATGCGCCGCCGTCGTCAGGGAGGCGCTAGCCGCCGGGTACCGACACCTCGACACCGCCACCTTGTATGCCAACGAGGCGGGGGTCGGGCGGGGGCTCGCCGAGTCCGGGCTGCCGCGCGACGAGGTCTTCGTCACGACGAAGGTATGGAACGACGCCGCGCAGTCCCGCGACGGGATCCTGCGATCCTTCGACGGCTCGATGGCCGCGCTCGGCCTGGACGTCCTCGACCTGTACCTCGTGCATTGGCCGGTGCCGCGCACTGACCGGTATGTCGATGCCTGGCGGACGTTGCTGGAACTGCGCGACGGCGGGCGGGTGCGGGCGGTGGGCGTGTGCAATTTCCAGCCCGACCACCTGCGCCGTCTGGTGGTCGAGACGGGGGAGACCCCGGTGATCAATCAGGTCGAACTCAACCCCTACTTCCAGCAGCGGGCGGTCCGAGGGGTGAACGCCGAGCTCGGCATCGTGACCGAGGCGTGGGCGCCGTTGCAGCGCGGCGGCGAGCTATTGGCCGATCCGGTGGTCGTGGGCATCGCACGGCGGTTGGGTGTGACCCCCGGTCAGGTGATCCTGCGCTGGCACGTCCAGCACGGCATCGTCGTCATCCCGAAGTCGGTCCACCCCGAGCGGATTCGGCTCAATCTCGACCTGTTCGGCTTCGCCCTCGACGAGGCCGCCATGGCGGCCTTGGACGGGTTGGATCGCGGGCGGCGGATGGGTCCGGATCCGGACGTGTTCGACCGCGACGTGCCCTGAGTCGGCGTGCCCTGAGTCGGCGTGCCCTGAGTGGACGTGCCCTGAGGGCGACGACCTCTGGAGGTAGCCGTCAGCGGTGGCTTGTCAGCTGTCGTGCCCCATGACGGCCAAGTCGCGCCGGCAGGTGGCCTCGAAGGTGTCGAGTTCGGCCAGCGCGGCCTCGACGTCGCGCAGTCGACGCTCCAGGTCGGCCCGGCGCTCACCGATCTGACCGAGCAGGTAGCGCAGCTGTTCAACCTCGCCGCGGTCGCTGTCGTAGAGGTCGAGGATGGTCGCGACCTCCTCCAGCGGGAAGCCGAGCCGGCGACCGCGCAGGATGAGTTGCAGTCGGATCCGGTCCCGTCGGTGGTAGATCCGCTGGGTGCCGCGGCGCTCGGGGCGCAGCAGGCCGAGGTCCTCGTAATGGCGCATGGTCCGATGGGTCACGCCGAACTCGTCGGCCATCTGGGCGATCGTCCAGGTCGCACCCGCTGAGCGTTGGCTCACACCGACCGAAGCAAGTCGGCCGTCGGCGGTAACGTCCTGATAAGGCTGGACGAACGACTCCGCAGCACTTGTCATGACGCCGAGTATGCTTTACGTTTACGTCAACGTCAAGGAGTTCGGACGCCGGGTCAATCGGCACGAACTGAGGACGGCACGAACGTACGACGCGACGACGCGCCACGACGAGGCAGTCGGCCATCGGACGCCCCAGCCCCCGCCCACCCCGCACGAAAGGTCTGCCCATGTTCGAGCTCAGCCAGGACCACGAAGACTTCCGCAAGGCCGTCCGCGAGTTCGCCGAGGCCGAGGTCGCCCCCTACGTGGCGCAGTGGGACAAGGACTCCTATTTCCCGACCGAGCTCGTGCCGAAGATGGGTGAACTCGGCCTGTACGGCCTGGTGGTGCCCGAGGAGTACGGCGGCAGCGCCGGCCACGGCGGGGAGTTCACCGCCCTGTGCATCGCCATCGAGGAACTCGGCCGGGTCGACCAGGCCATCGGGATCACCCTGGAGGCCGGCGTGGGCCTCGGGATCAACCCGATCCTCACCTATGGCACGCAGGAGCAGAAGGAGCGTTTCCTGCCCGACCTGGCCGCGGGCAAGGCGCTGGCCGGCTTCGGCCTGACCGAACCCGAGGCCGGCTCCGACGCCGGCGGCACCCGCACCAAGGCGGTCCTCGACGGCGGGGAGTGGGTCGTCAACGGCGCCAAGTCCTTCATCACCAACTCCGGAACCCCGATCACCTCGGTGGTCACCGCGACCTGCCGCACCGGCACCCGCGATGACGGCACCCCGGAGATCAGCGCCATCATGATCCCCTCCGGCACGCCCGGCTTCACGGTCGAACCGGCATACCACAAGCTCGGCTGGCACATCTCGGACACCCACGGCCTGACCTTCGAGAACGTGCGCGTCCCCGAGGCCAACCTGCTCGGCCGGCGCGGCAAGGGCTTCGCCCAGTTCCTGGCCACCCTCGACGACGGCCGGATCGCCATCGCGGCGCTCGCCCTCGGCTGCACGGTGCGGATGCTCGAGGAGTGCGTGCGGTACAGCAAGGAGCGGCTCGCGTTCGGCAAGCCGATCGCGACCTACCAGGGCGTCTCGTTCCAGATCTCCGACCTCGCGGTCATGGTCGAGAACTCCCGGCTGCTCACCTACAAGGCGGCCTGGCTCAAGGACGAGATGACCGCCGGACGCCGCTCGATGCAGGAGGTCAAGACCGCCGCCTCGATCGCCAAGCTGTACACCTCAGAGGCCGCGGTGACCGCCACCCGGATCGCCACTCAGGTCTTCGGCGGCAACGGCTTCATGGAGGAGTACCCCGTCGCCCGGTTCTACCGCGACGCCAAGATCCTCGAAATCGGCGAGGGCACCTCGGAGGTCCAGCGGATGCTCATCGCCCGGGCGCTCGGCCTGCCCGGCAACTGAGGAGCCACTGATGTCATCGGCTGCAACGCCAGGGCAGACCCCGGATGCCCCGAACACCCCGCAGGCCCCCTGCACCGACGGGCCGTTCGGCGGACCGACGCCCGGCGGCGACGATCGGGTCAGCGATGTCCGGTCCCGGCTGAACAGGGCCTTCCTCGCCTCGGCGACCGCGCCGGCCCGGGCCCAGGAGAAACTGGACCAGCAGGGCAAGCTGTACGTCCGCGAGCGCATCCGGCTGCTCTTCGACGAGGGGTCCTTCGTCGAGGACGGCCGGTATGCCAATGCTCTGGCCGCCGATCTGCCGGCCGATGGCGTGGTCACCGGACGGGGGCGGGTAGACGGGCGGCCGGCGATCGTGGTCGCCAACGACCCGACGGTCAAGGCGGGCTCGTGGGGTGCGCGCACGGTGGAGAAGATCGTGCGGGCGACCGAAATGGCGTTGCGCGAGGAGCTGCCGATCTTCTGGTTCGTCGACTCCGCCGGGGCCCGGATCACCGACCAGGTCGAGATGTTCCCGGGTCGGCGTGGAGCCGGACGGATCTTTCACAACCAGGTGGCGCTGTCCGGGCGGGTGCCGCAGATCTGCTGCCTGTTCGGGCCCAGTGCCGCCGGCGGGGCCTACATCCCGAGCTTCACCGACCTGATCATCATGGTCGAGGGCAACGCCTCGATGTACCTCGGCAGCCCCCGGATGGCCGAGATGGTGGTCGGTGAGAAGGTGTCGCTGGAGGAACTCGGCGGCGCCCGGATGCACTGCACCCAAAGCGGCGTCGGCGACATCCTCGCCCAGGACGACGAAGAGGCCATCGAACTGGCCCGGCTGTACTTCTCGTACGTCCCGATGAGCTGGCGCGAGCAGCCCCCGGCATACACCCCCGAACCCCCGAGCGTCCCCCTCACCCGCGACACGGTGCCGGAGAAGGAATCCCAGCCCTTCGACGTCCACGATGTCATCAACGGCCTGGTCGACGAGCACTCGTTCTTCGAGATCAAGGCGCTCTTCGCCGCCGAGCTCGTCGTCGGGTTCGGGCGGATCGAGGGCCGCACGGTCGGTCTGCTGGCGAACAACTCCGCGGTCAAGGGCGGGGTGTTGTTCACCGACAGCGCGGACAAGGCGGCCCGGTTCATCTGGCTGTGCGACGCGTTCAACATCCCGATCATCTACCTGGCCGACGTGCCCGGGTTCATGATCGGCTCGGAGGTCGAGCGCGGCGGCATCATCCGGCACGGCGCCAAGATGGTCTCGGCCGTCTCCGAGGCGACGGTGCCGCAGTTCTGCGTCGTGGTCCGCAAGGCCTATGGCGCCGGTTTGTATGCCATGGGCGGGCCGGGGTTCGGCCCGGACGCGACGATCGCGCTGCCGACCGCCCGGATCGCGGTCATGGGGCCGGAGGCGGCGGTCAACGCGGTCTACGCCAACAAGATCGCCGCGATCGCCGACGAGGACGAGCGGGCCGCGTTCGTCATGGCCCGGCGCCGCGAGTACGAGACGGACGTGGACATCGAACGGCTCGCCGCGGACCTGGTCCTGGACGCCATCGTCGAGGCCGACGAGTTGCGCGACGACTTGGTCAAGCGGCTGGCCTACGCCGCCAACCGGGACCGGCACTTCTCGACCAAGCGTCGCTCCGTCCCGCCGGTGTGACCTATCGCCCGGTGTCGTCGATGGCTGGGCCCGCGGGCGAGAGCACAGCCACCACCGTGAGGGTCGTGGGCACCCGCTCGGTGCCGGCGAGATCCAACGGTAACGACTGGACGACGAGCGTGACCCGCTCTCCCTGGGGCAGGGCGAAGCCATGACGACCGAAACCGGCGACTCGGTAACACTCGGCGGACTGGTTGTCCTGGGCCAGGCAGAGGGTGTCAGGGCCTGAGGGCTCGGCTCGGCCCGACACCACGCGCAGCGATGAATCCGGGCTCGGGGGCGTGCTGCAGCCCGCCTGGCATCCGACCAAAAGAGTGACAGCGATGACGACCACCGCAAGTCTTAGGCAATGGGCTCCCTTTGGCGCGACGGAGCGCATGCTAGCCGGTTTGCCAGTTGATGATGAGGCTGTGAGCCGTGCCATATCCCGACCGGACCGCCCATCCCGATACCGCTTCGACTTCGCGCTGATCGTGCTCATCGCCATGCCATTCGACCCAATGATACTCCGGCACCGTGTTTACGGAAGTCTTCATCACTTTCCAGAACGCCGGGCAGACTGTTCCGGACGCGGAGATTCCGTAGCCTTGAACGGTCACTCCGAAGCCCATCGTCCGGCAGGAGGAGACGTCGGATATCGTGCTTCCCGGTGACGCTTGGATGATGTTGACGTTGCTGGTGTTGTAGGAGTTTCTCACGCCTCCCACCAAGAGGCCGACCTATGGCCAATTCGAGTCTTCGAATCCCCACGCTTCCGACTCGTCGATGCCGTAGTTGTAGGAGGGGTCGGTTTCGGATGTGTTCCGATAGCGCGTGACGCATCCCTCCCACTGCACATCGTCCACATTGTCCGTGGCGCAGTAGTGGTCATAGATCTGCCCAGTGGCGGCGACCGACGCAGTGACGTTCTGCTGGCTGGTCGACCGAGTGCACAGCCGTTGGATGGAGGCCCGGCTGAGGCCTGCCAGGGCCGCGTCACGGGCGGGGCTTCGGCCGTCTCGTGCATAGGCGAGCGCCAACTCGTCCGGGCTGGAGTCGGATCCCGTCACCACGATTTCACCGCTCCGGGCGTCTGGGCTGATTCGCGTCGAGAGCGTCAGACCGGGACCGCCTGCAGCTGTCGCCGCTTCGGAATGAACCACCCGGGACGAATGGCGCTGGGCCGCGGCGTACTGGATTGCGTCGTCCACGCAGGTTGCGGCAAGAGGGACGGCGCTTGTTGCGTCTGTCGGGATGGTTCTCGGTGTCGCTCCGGCGACGCCCAGTGAGACGGCCATCCCGGACACTGCTAAGACTGCGCTGACCTTCATCGAGACCTCCCGAGTCTCTCGAAGCAAAGGATAATTCCGATGCTAGACATTAGGGTTGGGGGGGGGAAGTGCGGATCTCAGTGTTGTGGCTCACACGACGTCCGGACGCTTCTCCGTGCCAACCCCGTGGGCAGACTCGCGGTTTTGGAGTGCTGTGGCGTGACGGCATACCCGCAGGTGCGCTGACCCGTTTCGATGGAGAAGCCTTCGCCTCCCGGGTCGGCCGCATGGGGGGCGGGACGGTGGATACCGACGGAAGTGGGGCGATGCCGCGCGGGGGGTCCGCACGGACACGGCCGCATCGAAGCCATAGGCTGGCAAGGTGATGCCGCCCGTCTCGTCCCCGCGGAGGTAGCCATCAGCGCCCGCATCGCAGCCGATGACTCTGTCGCCGACCCGGTCCAGCGAACCAACGGCCGACCTGGTGCCGCCTCGCGGACCCATCACGTCGCCGGTGAGAGGGAGTTGCCGTGGTGGCGGCGCCCGTCGCTGTGGATCCCCCTCGGGGTTTATGCCGTCTCGCGGATCGTCGTCTTCGTCATGGTGCTCATCGCGCAGCGTCAGCAGATCGCGATGGGGATCGGGATCGACTACGTCCGGATCCTCTACCCCTCGCCCGCGGCCCCCGGCTATCTGACGACGATGACGAACTGGGACGGCCAGTGGTATCGCGAGATCGCCACGAACGGCTATCCGGTCGTCCTGCCGCGGGACGCCTTCGGCCGGGTCGACATGAACGTGTGGGCGTTCTGGCCGTTGTATCCGATGCTCGTCGGCCTGGTGATGAAGTTCACCGGCCTGCCGTTCATCGTGGCCGGCCCGATCCTGGCGATGCTCATCGGCGCGGTCGCGGTCTGGCTGCTCTTCCTGCTCGTCGACGAGGCGGTCGGGCGTTGGGAGGCCATCGTCGTCACCGTGGCGGTGTGCTTCTACATGGCCGCGCCCGTCCTGTCGGCGTCCTATACCGAGTCCACGGCCCTGCTCATCGTCGTGCTCATCCTGATGGCGATCCGGGCGAACCGCTATTGGACCACCGCGGTCCTCATGCTCGCCCTGGCGCTGACCCGCAATATCGTCCTGGCGATGGTGCCGGTCATGATCGCGCACGCCGTCGCCTCGCACCGCTCGCATGACGAGGGCGGGCATCCGCTGCGCCGGCAGATCGGCATGGTCGCGCTCATCGCGTGGACCGGGGCGCTCACCCTGTTGTGGCCCAAGGTGGCCGCCTACGTCACCGGCAACCCCAAGGCATACGAGGAGACCCTCCTGCCGTGGCGGATCAACGCCACCGAGATCAAGGCGGGCGAGTGGTGGTCGCTGGCCTACAGCCAGTTCGGTCTGCTCGGGCAGGTCGGAGCGGTGGCCGCGGTGATCGCGTTCGCGTGGTTCATGCTGAGCTGGCGGTCCTGGCGGTGGGGTCCGGAGATCTGGGGCTGGGCCGGCGCCTACCCGGCATACATGGTCCTGGTGATCAACACCAGTCCCAGCCGGGTCAGGTATGCCATCCTCGCCTTCCCGTTCGCGCTCATCATCGCGTGGTTCCTCCGGCTGCGGCCCTGGCGGCGGTGGCGTTGGTGGGGTCTGGGCGGGGTGGCGGTGGCCGGGGTGCTGTTCCAGTGGTACTGGCTGGAGCACTACTGGGTCGTCAAGACCCTGGTCGGGTACGTCCTGTTCCCGTAGATCGTGGGGCCACGAGGTCGAACCAGGCCACGCCGAGCCGACCCAGCAGGTCGCGCAGCAGCGGCAGTGACAGGCCCACGACGCCGTGGTGATCTCCCTCGACGCCGCGCACAAAGGGCCCGCCCAGACCGTCGATCGTGAACGCACCGGCCACGTGCAGCGGCTCACCGGTGCCGACATACCACTGGATTTCGGCGTCCGACAGGTCGGCGAACCGAACCACCGTCGATGACACGGCTCCGACGTCTCGGCGCCCGGCCGGGTCGCGGTTGTCGATCAGCCGGTGACCGGTATGCAGCACGGCGCTGCGTCCGCTCATCGTCCGCCACCGGTCGATCGCCTCGGCGGCGTCGGCGGGTTTGCCGTGGACGGCGCCGGCCAGCTCCAGCACCGAGTCGCAGCCGAGGACGAGCGCGCCCGCGGAGCGATGGTCGGCTGCGACATCCTCGGCCTTGGCCCGGGCCAAGCGGTCGGCGGTGCCGACCGCGTCGAGTGGCCCCGCGGCCCGAACGACGGCGTCCTCATCGACGGCACTGACGATGACGACCGGTTCCACACCGGCTCCACGCAGGGTTCGCAGGCGGGCCGGTGAGGCGGAGGCGAGCACGACCGGGACAGGCACGACGGGGACGGGCACGACGGGGACGGGCACCGAGGCGATGGACATGGCCGGCATCCTCGCAGACGGGAGCGCA